>NZ_JBKBQY010000052.1:0-24596 GCF_046292185.1 Yoonia sp. | reverse complement strand
CACGTTCTTCGTCAGCATAGGCTTTTTCCAGACGATCCCAGGCTTCTTCGCGGCGGGCCATTTCACGCGAAATGACGGCTTCGCCACGGGCGTTTTCGACCTGACGCAGGAACACTTCGACCGTGTCACCCACTTTGATTTCAGGGGCTTCGCCGGGATTTGCGAATTCTTTCAGATCGATACGGCCTTCCATCTTGTAGCCGACATCGATGATGGCCTGGCCCGCTTCGATTGCGATCACCTTGCCTTTGACGACAGACCCTTCTGCGGGTGTGTCCATTTCGAAGCTTTCGTTCAAGAGTGCTTCAAACTCATCCATTGTATTTGCCATGTGGCGTCGTTTTCCTAACGTTTTGGTTTTATACGGGCCGAGCGGTTGTCTCCGCCGGTCTTTGGGTTTCGATTTGGTCGGGCGTCGGTTGCGAATGTAAAACAACAGGGCCGGTATGCACCGACCCCGCTCTAGTCTCACGCTCGCGCCTGTTATCGGCGCTTCAACAGGGGCGCGTATAGGCCGGATCGGTCAACCGCGCAAGGTTTTTTGCGCGTTTTCGATCAAGGCCACGGCCTGTGCCACCGCCTGCGCGATGCTCATATCCGATGTGTCGATCAACACCGCATCGGCGGCGGCGGCCAGCGGCGCGGTGCTGCGGCCCGCATCGCGGGTGTCGCGCGCCTGCACATCGGCCAGCACGGCGTCCAGCGTGGTCTCGCTGCCCTTGGCCTGCAATTCCTTGAACCGGCGTTCCGCACGACAGGCGGCAGAGGCGGTGACAAATAATTTCACCTGCGCGCCTGGACAGATCACCGTGCCGATATCGCGGCCATCCAGCACGGCGCCTTCGGGCCTTGCGGCAAAGCCACGCTGGAACGCGGTCAGCGCATCGCGGACCTCCGGGTTCACGGCAACCTCGCTGGCGGCCTGCGCCACTTCGGCGCTGCGCAACGCGTCGGCATCCAGATCGGCCGGGTCCAGCCCCTGCGCCACAACGACAGGATCGCCCCCCGCCAGCATGCCCGCGCCCACCGCGCGATACAAAAGCCCGGTATCCAGATGCGCGAAACCGAAATGCGCCGCAACCGCCTTGGAAATCGTGCCCTTGCCCGCGGCGGCAGGCCCGTCAATCGCGACTGTAAAGCTCATGCGCTGATCCGTGCAATCTGTGCGCCAAGATCATTCATCAGCGGCTCAAAAATCGGAAAAGACGTGGTGATCGGCGCCGCATCATCCACCGTAATGGGGTTCTGCGTCGCCATGCCCAGCACGATAAAGGCCATCGCAATGCGGTGATCCAGTCGGCTTTCCACCGTCACGCCGCCCGGCACGTTCCCGTGACCAAGGCCAGTCACGCGCCACCAATCAGGCCCTTCATCCACTGTGACGCCCGCCGCACGCAGCCCTTGGGCCATCGCATCGATCCGGTCGCTTTCCTTAACGCGGAGTTCCTTGACGCCGGGCATATCGGTCACGCCCTGCGCAAAGGCGGCAACCACCGACAGCACAGGATATTCGTCGATCATGCTGGCCGCACGCTCTGCCGGCACCGTGATCCCGCGCAGATCGGGTGAAAACCGCGCCCGCAGATCGGCCACAGGTTCGCCCCCTTCGGTCCGCTGGTTTTCAAAGGTCAGATCGGCACCCATGTCCTGCAAAGTGGTGAACAGGCCCGCCCGCGTCGGGTTCAGCCCGATATTGGGAACCAGTACATCCGACCCCGGCACGATCAAGGCGGCACAGACCGGAAACGCGGCCGACGACGGATCACGCGGTACGACAATATCCTGCGGCTGCAATTCCGGCTGACCGGTCAGGGTAATCACACGCCCCTCCTCGGTCTCTTCCACCGTCAGGGTCGCGCCAAAGCCCTGCAACATCCGTTCGGTGTGATCGCGGGTCGCCTCTTTTTCGATCACGACGGTCTGGCCCGGCGCATTCAGCCCCGCCAGCAACACCGCCGATTTCACCTGCGCCGACGGCACCGGCACCACATACCGCACCGGCATCGGATCAGCCGCGCCGACCAAGGTCATCGGCAAACGCCCGCCGTCACGCCCGACCGAGCGTGTGCCGAACAATGCCAGCGGATCGGTCACCCGCCCCATCGGACGACCGTTCAAGGATGCGTCACCGGTAAATGTTACCGTGATCGGCGTGGTCGCCATGGCCCCCATGATCAGCCGCACGCCGGTGCCGGAATTGCCGCAATCGATCACCTGATCCGGTTCGGCAAAGCCGCCGACACCCACCCCGCGCACCGACCATTCGCCGCCGCCATGATCCGTCACCTCTGCGCCAAAGGCCCGCATCGCGCGGGCGGTATCCAGCACATCATCGCCTTCCAGCAGGCCGGTGATCCGGGTTTCCCCAACACACATCGCCCCAAGGATCAGGGACCGGTGCGAAATGGATTTATCACCGGGCACATCGGCCTGCCCCTGCAAAGGGCCGCAGGCGCTGGACATCATCGGGATCGGGGTGCCGTGGGCTGACATGGGATCTTCCTTCTTGCATTCAGGATCTGGTAACGCAGCCTTGCCACGAAATCCATCACCCCCGCGGCGCATTGTTCAAAATACTCGCGCCGGTGGCAACAGCTTTCACCGCCGCAGGAAAGTCAGGTAATGCGGCATCCGCCCTTCGCGCAGCGCCTTCTTCTCGTATCGCGTCGACACCCAATCATCCCAGGGATTGCGCCAATCCGCCGGGCTTTCAGCCAGCCAGTCAAACCCCTGACGCGGCACTTCTTCCAGCGTCTGGCGGACGTAATCGGGAATATCGGTGGCCACACGCAATTGCGCGCCCGGTTTCATGACGCGGTGCAACGGGGCCAGATGTTCGGCGGTGACAAAACGGCGGCGGTGATGCCGCTTTTTGGGCCATGGATCAGGATAATTCAGAAACACCCGCGAAATCGACTGCGCAGGCAGCACGTCAAACACATCGCGCACATCGCCGGGATGCACGGCAAGGTTATCCACCTCCGCCTTGCGGATCTTGCCCAGCAGCATCGCGACACCGTTGATGAAAGGTTCCGCCCCGATGATCCCGATATCGGGATAGGTCTGCGCCATGTGGATCAGATGTTCGCCGCCGCCGAAACCGATTTCCAGCCAGACCTCTTTACCCGGAAACAGCCCGTCCAGATCAATCGGATGGCGGTCAGGATTTTTTTCCCAACTCACCGGGCCTGGCGACAGCGGGTCCAGATCGTTTTCCAGATAATCATGCTGGCTGGCGCGGATCGTCTTGCCGCGAAACCGGCCATAGAAATTACGCCATGGCGCGCCCGAAGGGTGATGTGTCTTTGTCATGCGGCGGCATGTAGCAATCCCGCCGCCGCATGGCAATCTGTGTCAGGCGGATCATGATCCACCTTACACGTTAAACAGCGCGCTTGAGCGCCTCGACCAGATCGGTCTTTTCCCAGCTAAACCCGCCATCGGCCTCGGGCGCGCGGCCAAAATGGCCGTAGGCGGCGGTGCGGGCATAGATCGGGCGGTTCAGTTGCAGATGCTCGCGGATGCCGCGCGGGGTCAGGTCCATCACCTGTGCCACGGCGCGTTCGATCGCTGCCGGATCAACCTCGCCGGTGTCATGGGTATCGGCATAGATCGACAAGGGCCGCGCCACGCCAATCGCATAGCTGAGCTGGATCGTGCAACGCTCGGCCATGCCAGAGGCCACGACATTCTTCGCCAGATAGCGCGCGGCATAGGCGGCAGAACGGTCGACCTTGGTCGGGTCCTTGCCGGAAAACGCGCCACCGCCATGCAGCGCCGCGCCGCCATAGGTATCCACGATGATCTTGCGCCCGGTCAGACCGGCATCCCCGTCAGGGCCGCCAATCACGAAAACGCCGGTCGGGTTCACCCACCATTCGGTGTTGTCGGTGATGAATCCATCCGGCAGGACCTCGCGGATATAAGGCTCCACAATGGCGCGGATATCCGCACTGGTCTGGGTTTCAAACTGGTGCTGGGTGGACAGCACGATTGATGTCACCTCGACCGGTTTGCGGTTCTCATAACGCACGGAAATCTGGCTTTTCGCATCGGGGCGCAAGGTCGGCTCTTCACCGGATTTGCGTGCCTCTGCCAGACGGCGCAGCACGGCATGGGCATATTGGATCGGGGCCGGCATCAGTTCGGCGGTTTCCGTCGTGGCATAGCCGAACATGATGCCCTGATCGCCGGCACCTTCTTCCTTGCCATCGGCGGCATCGACACCACGGGCGATATGGGCCGATTGCGGATGCAGCAGGTTCGTCACCTCGCAGGTGGCATGATGGAACGCATCCTGTTCATAGCCGATATCCTTGATGCAGTCGCGTGCGATGCCTTCAACGCGGCCGATGAAATCTTTCAGACGGGATTTGTCGGACAGGCCAACCTCGCCCCCGATCACCACGCGGTTGGTGGTGGCGAAGGTTTCGCAAGCCACCCGCGCCTGCGGTTCCTCGGTCAGAAATGCATCCAGTACCGCGTCGGAAATCCGGTCGCAGACCTTATCCGGATGCCCCTCGGAAACGGATTCCGAGGTAAAAATATAATCTTGTCGTGCCATGGGGACGTGCTCCAATAAAACCAAACTGTCACGTCAGGAAGCCGTTGTGACAGTACCACCTTCCCACCTACGGGTTGGCCCCTATGGCGTCAATCGCTATCGCGTTTGTGGTAAACAAGGCCTGAAATCAGACCCAGAAGCAACACCAGCCCGACAGGCCAATCGCCCGACCACACATAAGGCGGGGGTGCAGCCACATCGGGCAGACCCACATCCAGCGCGCCATCCGCGCCCAAGGGCAGAGACGCCACGATCCGGCCCCGCGCATCGATCATCGCGGAAATGCCGGTATTGGCGACGCGCACCATCGGCAGGCCTTGTTCTATGGCGCGCAACCGCGCCTGTGCCAGATGCTGATGCGGTCCCGCGGCCTGCCCGAACCAGCCGTCATTGGTGATCAGCAGCAGCATCCGAGGCCGGGTCGGCCCGGTCAAGATTTCTTCGGCAAAGATGCCTTCATAGCAGATCAGCGGCACGGCCAGACCGATGCCGGGGAGGTTCACCGGACCGGGCGTGGTGCCTGCGGCAAATCCGCCGCCCTCTTGCACGGCCATGCCCCTGATCCCGATCCGGCCCAGCAGTTCGCCAAAGGGGACATATTCGCCAAAGGGCACCAGATGCCGTTTGTCATAGGTCGCGGTGATCCGCCCGCCTTGTTCCATCACCACCATGGAATTGTAGAACAGGCCTTGGTCATCCTGCCGCTGCACACCAAAGACCAATGGCGCGCCGCGCGCCGCCTCGTCCAGCTGGCTCAGGTCATCGACGATGTAATTCAGCAGAAAAGGCACCGCCGTTTCGGGCCAGACGATCATGTCGGGCCGGACGCCCTGCCCCGACAATTCCACCAGCCGGTTGATGAAAATCTCGCGAAAGGCCGGGTCCCATTTCAGGTGCTGTGGCGCATTGGGCTGGACCAGCCGGACGATGGGCGCATCACCGGGCATGTCCGGCGCAGGCCCCGGGCGCAGGGTGACAGCCAGCACCGCCAGCACCGCCAGCACCGCGCCGCCCCGTAACCACGCGCGCGCGTAAAGCCGCGCCAGCCCGAGGGCCGCCAGCAGGGTGATCAGGCTCAGCAGATGCGGCCCGCCGATGGCCGAGGCCTGCGCCATCCATGTCGGCACCCAGATATGCCCCAGCAAGGCCCAGGGAAATCCCGTCAGGATCAAGGATCGTGTCATTTCTGCCGCGACAAGAAACAACGCCAGCATCACCTGTCCGCGCGGCAAAAGCCGCTGCGCGCACCACGCCGCCAAGGCCCAGAACAACGCCGCCCCCGCCGCCATCAGCACGATTGCAAAGGGGGCCATCCAGCCGTGGCGCGCGGCATCGACCAGAAACGGCTCCACGATCCAGCGCAGGGCAAAAGCGAAATAGCCCAGCCCGAAAATCCACGCCTGCCAGGCCGCCGCCCGGGCCGATCCGGCCTTGCCATGCAGCACCAGCAACGCCGCCAAAGCGATCAGGGTGGCAGGCCAGATGTCCAGCGGGGCCTGCCCCAGCGCCGCCACGACGCCCAGCCCGAAAAGCGCGCCGAAACGCGCCCAGCGCGGCATCAGTTCATGCATCACGGGTAGAATTCATCCGCACGCGCAGACGCTTGATCCGGCGCGGGTCGGCATCGACCACCTCGAATTCGGGGCCATCGGGGTGGCGGATCACCTCGCCGCGCGCGGGCACATGGCCCGACAGCATCGTGACCAGACCACCCAACGTGTCGATCTCTTCCTCGTCGATATCGTCATGTTCGGTCAGGTTCATCCCAATCTCGGCCTCAAACTCATAAAGATCGGTGCGGGCCTGCGCCAGATAGACGCCGGGCTGTTCCATCACCCAGCTTTTCGCCTCGGCGATGTCATGTTCATCCTCGATATCGCCGACGACCTGTTCGATCAGATCCTCGATCGTGACCAGCCCGTCCGTGCCGCCATATTCATCGATCACCAGCGCCATATGGATACGCTCGGTCTGCATCTTTTGCAGCAACACGCCCAAAGGCATCGATGGCGGCACAAACAGCAAAGGCCGCAGCATGTCGCGCAGGTCCAGATCATCGCCGCCGCCGTTGAACCCGTATCGCAGCGCGAAATCCTTGAGATTGACAAGACCGACCGGCGTGTCCAGCGTCGTGTCATAGACTGGCAAGCGGGTCATCCCGGATTCGCGAAAGGTCTTGACCAGCTCATCGCGGGTGATGGTCAGCGGAACGGCAACGATGTCGGTTTTGGGGACGTAGACATCCTCGACCCGTTTACGCCGCAAATTCAGCATCCCCAGCACGGTTGCCGGCTGCGGTGACGGGGCGCGCGGCTCTGCACCGTTTTCCTCCTGCGCGGCCCTGCCGGGCCTGAAGACTTGCCCCAATCGGGTCAAAAGACCCTGTTTATCGTCTATGTCATCCTCAAGCGCGCCTTGCGCTGCGCTAGAAGAACCATCGCCGGTATCGCCCATCTGATCCTTACCTTGGGGGCACCCTGCCCCGTTCAATCCCTATATGGGTCATCAAGACCCATTTTGCCAAGTATCTCTGCCTCTAAACCTTCCATGAGGGTGGCATCAAGGTCACGTTCGTGATCGTAGCCCAACAGATGCAACGTGCCGTGCACCAGTAAATGCAGACAATGATCAACAAAAGGTTTCCCTGCCGCCTCTGCTTCGGCGGCACAGGTGTCATAGGCGATGGCGATATCGCCCAGTTCGGTGTCCATCATCGGATCGGGCGTCAGCGGCATTTCGCCTGCGATGGCCGCCCCGCGTTCTTCCGACGGCCAGCTCAGCACATTGGTCGGCGCGGGCTTGCCGCGGAAATCGGCATTCAGTGCCGCGATTCGCGCGTCATCGCATGCCAGCAATGCAATCTCGAAAACCGATGTTTCCAGCCCCAGCCTGTCCAGCACCGCATCCGTGGCGCGCTGCGCCAGCGCGTCGATATCCAGATCCGCCCAGCGCCGGTCGTCGACCACGACATCGACGCTCACTTGGCGTCATCCGCCTCATAGGCTTCGATGATCGCCGCGACCAGCGGGTGACGGACGACATCCTTGGCCGTGAAATAGTTGAAACTGATCTTGGTGATCCCCTTGAGCAAGCGTTCGGCGTCCCACAACCCCGAATTCACACCGCGGGGAAGGTCGATCTGCGTGCGGTCGCCGGTGATCACCATGCGCGACCCCTGCCCCAGACGGGTCAGGAACATCTTCATCTGCATGGTGGTGGCATTCTGCGCCTCATCCAGCACGACAAAGGCATTCGACAATGTCCGCCCGCGCATAAAGGCCAAAGGCGCGATCTCGATCACCTTTTCCTCCATCATCTTGGCGGCCTGTTTGCCAGGCAGAAAATCATTCAGCGCGTCATACAAAGGTTGCATGTAAGGATCGACCTTGTCCTTCATATCACCGGGCAGATAGCCCAGTTTCTCGCCCGCCTCGACCGCAGGACGCGACAGGATGATCTTGTCGACATGGCCGTTGATCAGCATGTTCACACCGACAGCCACCGCCAGATAGGTCTTGCCGGTCCCGGCCGGGCCAATGCCAAAGGCCAGTTCGTGATCGAACAAGGATTTGACATAGGCTTTCTGCGCCTCGGTGCGCGGCTCGACCAGTTTCTTGCGGGTCTTCACCTCAACCCGTGCGATCTCGCCCTTGAACAATTCGATCTGATCGACCGGGCCGGGCACCGGGTTCGGCCCCATGCGCAATTCGCGGTCAAGATCACCTGCCTCGACCGGGCGCCCGGCCTCCAGCCGACTGTAAAGCGCGCGTAGCACTTCCAGCGCATCCTGACGCGGCCCCTCTTCACCGATCACCGCGAGACGGTTGCCACGGCGCATAATCTGCACGCTCAGCTTGTCTTCGATGGTGCTCAGGTTGCGGTCATATTCACCGCAAAGGTCGATCAACAACCGGTTATCGGGGAATTCCAACACGGCTTCCGTGATGGTGTCGGCGGGCGGGGTCAATGCACCAGTGGCCAAACAGCTCTCCTCTGAGTCTATATGTAGCTATCGTGGCAAGGGAAACCGCAAGGCGCAAGGCATCAGTTGGAAATGTCACGGATTTGACATCACAAAGGTGCCCAAACCCCGCGTCAGGCGTGTTTTACGCGGGGTGGCCCCATCGTCAGCGCCGTTGCGATCACTCCGTAACCGCGCCCGCCGTGCCGCCAATAACGGCACCGGCTGGCCCTGCGACCACAGCGCCACCAACCGCACCTGTCGCCGCGCGTTCACGCACATTGTCGCCGCAAGCGGCAAGCGCAAAAAGTGCCAAAAAGCCCATGATGAGGCGCGAAGAAGTCATGATCTGCATTGGTCGCGTTCCTTATTACCGAATTTCGATTATGGAAACAAAACCGGACCACAGCGCTTTTGTTCCCGAATAATCCGGTAGTGCGCGCCACCAGCCGGCCATAGGCACAGCGGCGGAAACCGAAAAATGTATGGAACCCGTCGCATGCAGGCAGAAAGCCCTTACGCGACCTTGATCTCCAGATATTAGCTCGGCGCGCGCAGCAGAAATTCTGTCTCGACATGCCGAAGAACTTTGCGCTGACCAGCGAAAGGAACCATGCGGTCGGCGTCAGTAAACGACACCCAACGATATTCGCTGTGTTCGGAATTCAACTGCACCAAAGACACCGGATCTATGGTTGCAACAAACACGGGAAGGATACTGATAGCATCCAAGTGCGCCTCGTAGAATTGCTCACACATATCACCGCTATAGAGGGTTATTGGCACCAGTCCGGTTTCCTCAGCAAGTTCGCGGATAGCAGCTTGCCACGCGGTCTCACCCTGCTCTACCGCACCGGCAATTTGACACCATTCGCCCTGAAGGGATCTCGTACGACGAAGTAGCAGAACTTCATTCTTGCCGTTAATGACGCGGACCGCGACGAGGCTGACGGCGTGGCACCGGATCGGTATCTCTTGCATAACTTCCCCGGTCGTTCAGATTTTCATATCATCCAGGGTTTGCTCCGTCCCGCTCACTAGCCCTTCCCCGCTGTTCTACCCCACCAACTCGCCCTTCAGCGAATTGGCGCTGTCGTCCACGATCCGCACACGGCGCACCTGTCCCAGCACATCCATCGGCGCCTCGGCAAAGACCGCGTGCAGGTAATCCGATTTCCCGATCATCTGCCCCGGCTCGCGCCCGGCCTTTTCGAACAAGACCTTCAGCTCGCGCCCGATCATGCTGGCTTGCGTCTGCTGTTGCTGGTCGCGCAACAGGGCCTGCAGGCGCTGCAAACGCTCGTTCATCACATCTTCGGGCAGTTGCGGTTTTTCGGCGGCGGGGGTGCCGGGGCGGGTGGAATATTTGAATGAATAGGCCTGCCCGTAATGCACATCGCGGACCAGTTGCAGTGTATCTTCAAAATCCTGATCCGTCTCGCCGGGGAAACCGACGATGAAATCGCCTGACAACAGGATATCAGGGCGGGCAGCGCGAATCCGTTCGATCAGACGCAGATAGCCTGCGGCGGTATGTTTGCGGTTCATCGCCTTCAGAATGCGGTCGGACCCCGATTGCACCGGCAGATGCAGATAGGGCATCAGCTTTTCGCAATTGGCATGGGCATCGATCAGCGCCTGATCCATGTCATTGGGATGGCTGGTGGTGAACCGGATACGTTCCAGCCCGTCAATCTTGGCCAAGGCCCAGATCAGCCCGGCCAGCCCGCCGTCATGGCCGTGATAGGCGTTCACATTCTGGCCCAGCAACGTCAGTTCGCGCACGCCCGCATCGACCAGTTCGCGCGCCTCGCGCAGGATACGGTCGGCGGGGCGGGATACTTCGGCCCCACGCGTATAGGGCACGACGCAGAAGGCGCAGAATTTGTCGCAGCCTTCCTGCACCGTCAGAAAGGCGGTCGGGCCGCGTTTCGCCTTGGACCGCGCTTTCAACGTCTCGAATTTATCATCATCGGGAAAATCGGTGTCCAGCGCCTTGGCACCGCCTTGCACCGCCGTCTCCATCGCGGGCAAGCGGTGATAGCTTTGCGGACCGACCACCAGATCGACCATCGGCGCGCGGCGCATGATCTCCTCGCCCTCGGCCTGTGCGACGCAACCGGCAACGCCAATCTTCAACCCCGGCTTAGCGAGTTTCAGTTCCTTCATCCGGCCCAGTTCGGAATAGACCTTTTCCGCCGCCTTTTCGCGGATATGGCAGGTATTGAGCAGGATCATATCCGCGTCATCGGCCCGGTCGGTCGCGACATAGCCCTGCCCGCCCAAAGCCTCGGCCATGCGTTCGCTGTCATAGACATTCATCTGACAACCATAGGTCTTGATAAAGAGCTTTTTGGGCGCATTCATGGGCGGACATCCGGGAAATGGTTTCGCGGGTTCTAACGGCTCCGCCGCTTGCTTGCAATGCGGCGCGATCTGGCACAATTTGCGCGGGCCTTTGTTGGATGACCCCTGCCCATGCATTACCCCAGCCTGCCCGCCCTGATCGCCGACCGCGCACGCGCGCTGCCCGCCGGGCCACTGTGCCTGATCCTGATCGAGGATCAGATCGCCGTGAACAGCACGATCAGGCATCACGCAGCGCTGGGTTTTCGGGCGATCATCGCCTTTTGCGCCCGCGAAATCACCCTGCCCGAGGATATCGGCGTGCCACTGCACCGGGTCGATCAACCGGTCAATGATCCGGCTGCGCTGCCCCTGATCATCAACGCCGTCAGTGCAGCGACCATCGGTAGCTGGCTCTATTACTGCTACAACAGCGAATATCTGTTCTTTCCTTTCAGCGAACAGCGGCGCATCGGTGAAATGCTGGCCTTCATGGCCGAAGAACGGCGCGCCAGCGCGATGACCTATGTCATCGACCTTTACGCCCGCGATCTGACGACCCATCCCGACGCGGTCGATCCGGATGACGCATGGTTCGACGGATCGGGCTATTTCGCTCTTGCAAAACAGGATGCGACAGGTGCCGTTCTGGACCGGCAGGTCGATATCTTCGGCGGGCTGCGCTGGCGGTTCGAGGAACATATCCCCCCCGACCGGCGCAGGCTGGACCGTGTGGCGCTGTTCCGCGCGGCCAAAGGGCTAGTGATGGGGCCGGACCGCCAGTTCAGCGACCCCGAATACAACACCTATGCCTGCCCCTGGCACCATAGCCCGACCGCCGCGATCTGTTCGTTCCGCGCGGCCAAGGCGCTGCGACGCAACCCCGGCAGCCGCCATGCGATCGACACGTTCCATTGGTCCAGGTCGACCAGATTCACCTGGCAGGCGCAGCAATTGCTGGATCTGGGGATGATGGAACCGGGGCAATGGTTCTGATCCGGGGGATCGTATCCGCGCGGTGATGCCATGACGCATAGGGCCAGTCACCCGCCCGCCGCACCAGACCCGCGCGCAATGGCGCAGTGACGATCAGATGCATATGCAGCGCCAGATCGCTTTCATCCCGGATCACATGTTTCCGGAACCTGCGCTGCCAGATCCCTTTTTCGTGACGACGTGCCTGCACCCTGGTCCGTGTGGCAGGGATGGGCAGATGGCGTGAAAAGGTCGATTTGATCATCCGCCAGCGGCCGGAATAATCACTGTCGCCGTCAGGCAAAGTCCAGATCATATGCAGTTCAGCGGGCAGAATCACCGCCGCATCGATGCGGAAGGGCATCTGTTTTTGACAAAGCCGCGTGGCATCGCGCAGCAACGCGATCTGCCGGATCAACAGGTCAGAACGCTGATCCTGCAAACACACGGTAAAGAAATAGGTCCCGCCGGGGACATGGCGCCGGATATATTTTGACATGAAAGCAGCATGGCGCGGATTGATTAATTTATCGTGTAGGGTGGATCGCGATCCACCTTACTTCCGCCGCAACCTGATCACCACGTCAACCGATGCGATCTCTGCCCCGGCAGGGGCCTGCGGCAACCGGCGGATTTCCAGCTGATCCAGCGGCGCATCGGTCAGTTTCGCGGTATCTTCCCAGTAAAAATGCGGATGATCCGTCATGTTGGTGTCGAAATAGCTTTTCGACCCGTCCACCGTGATTTCACGCATCAGCCCCGCATCGCAGAAGGCGCGCAGCGTGTTGTAAACCGTGGCCAGCGACACCTTTTCCCCCGCGGCACTGGCGGCATCGAACAGGCTTTCGGCGGTGACATGGCGGTTCTGCCCGTCGCCGATCAGCAAGTCCGCAAGCGTCAGCCGCTGCCGCGTCGGGCGCAGCCCTGCGCCTGCCAGCCAGTCGGTCCCGCGGTGGTTTTGCATATCTTTCATCAAGCCGTCCTTTGCCTAGCCTCTAATATGGGAGGAAAGCACCTAAAATCAAATGAAAACACGCCGACCCGCCCTTGGTCTTGCCCTCGGGCTTGCCACAATGATACTGGGGTGCGGATATATCTGACAGAAATGAGACCCACCCCATGGCCGATTTCCCCACCAGTTTTGACAAAGACGCCCTGCTGCAATGCGCCCGTGGCGAACTCTTCGGCCCCGGCAATGCGCAACTGCCCGCGCCGCCGATGCTGATGATGGACCGGATCACCGACATTTCTGGCGATGGCGGCCTGCATGGCAAGGGCCATGTGGTCGCCGAATTCGACATCACGCCGGACCTGTGGTTCTTTGACTGCCATTTCCCCGGCAACCCGATCATGCCCGGCTGTCTGGGCCTTGATGGGTTGTGGCAATTGACCGGCTTCAACCTCGGCTGGCGCGGCTGGCAAGGGCGCGGCTACGCGCTCGGCGTGGGCGAGGTCAAGCTGACAGGCATGGTCCGCCCCGACCGCAAGCTGCTGACCTATAAGGTGGATTTCACCAAAGCCATCCAGACCCGCCGCCTGACCATGGGCGTCGCCAACGGCATCGTCGAGGCCGATGGCGAGGTGATCTATCAGGTGACGGATATGAAGGTGGCGTTGAGCGAGGGGTGATTGGGTCAGGCGGCCCAGTGCCGCCGTTCGCATCCCGATCTGTTGTCAGCTTCGGGACGAAGCCTAGCATGGCAGGCACCCCGTTATCGGTAAAATCGATTTAAGCAAAAATTCTGGTTCTGGAGGCTGCCGTGCTGGCATTGATCGGACTGATTACTATCGTTCTTGTGGTGAGCTTCCTGCTGCTTGGCCGCATGTCGCCCATCGTCGCGCTGACGCTGGTTCCGATCGGCGGCGCGCTGGTCGCCGGGTTCGGGCCCGCCGATCTGAGCGGGTTCTTCAACGACGGGCTGGCACGCGTCATGCAGGTGGCGACAATGTTTGTCTTCGCCATCACCTTCTTCGGCGTCCTGCAGGATACCGGGCTCTTTCGCCCGATCATCAACGGTCTGATCCGCCTGACGCGGGGCCATGTCGTGGCCGTGACGGTGGGCACTGCCATCGTCGGGGCGCTGGCGCATCTGGACGGGGCCGGCGCGACCACCTTTTTGCTGACCGTACCCGCGCTGCTGCCGCTTTATGAAAGGCTCAGCATGAGCCGGTATCTGATGTTGATGATGCTGGCGCTTGGGGCGGGCATCGCGAACATGCTGCCCTGGGCCGGACCGCTCGGGCGGGCCGCTGCCGTGACGGGAATTGAACTGTCGGAACTCTGGCATCCGCTTATTCAGGTGCAGGTCATCGGCATGGGGCTTCTTGTCTGCCTGGCTGTTGTTCTGGGTCTGCGCGAACAGCGCCGGATCGCCGCCGCCGGGGGCCCCGCCCCCGTCGAAGGACCCACTGTCAGTGCGTTCGCCGCCACCACTGACGAAATGACGCTGGAACGACCGGGCCTGCTTTTGGTCAATGGCGGGCTTTTTCTGGCGGTCGTCGCTGCCTTGGTGTCGGGCATTCTTCCTCCGGCCCTCATCTTCATGATCGGCTTGTCGCTGGTGCTGCTGATCAACTACCCGCATGTCGAGATGCAGATGCAACGCATCAGCGCCCATGCCCCGTCGGCGTTGCTCATGGGGGCCATCATCCTGTCAGCCGGGACATTCCTGGGAATCATGGATGGCACCGGCATGCTGCGGGCAATGGCCGCCGCGATGGTGGCGGTCCTGCCAGAAGGCATCATCGGCAGCATGCACCTTTTCGTCGGTGTTCTCGGCATGCCTCTGGAACTCGTTCTCAGCACCGATGCCTTCTATTTCGGGCTGCTTCCCATCGTCTTGGAAGTCGTCGAACCAACCGGCGTCCCAGCGCAGGAAGTGGTGAACGCCATGGTGATCGGCAACATTATCGGCACCTTCGCCAGCCCGTTTTCGCCCGCCCTGTGGCTGGCGCTGGGTCTCGCGCGGGCCGATATCGGCACACATATCCGCTATTCGTTTGTCTGGATGTGGGGGTTTTCGCTGGTGGTGCTCGCTGTCGCTTGGCAGCTGGGCCTGTTCTGACGGGGACAGGCAAAGATCGTCGCGGACCAAATTGCGCCTCTGACCAGGCGCGCGACGGGCAAGTGCCATATGGGATGGGGAAATTTCAGGGATTTCGGGGCCTGCATCTGCGCAGGCGCGCGGGTCCACTTGCCCCGCCCCCTCCTCTCCCCTAAACAAACCTAAAGCTATCAAGGGAGAACAGCGCATGCGCCGTGTCGTCGTCACAGGTCTGGGGATCGTATCCCCCATCGGAAACAACGCGGCAGACGTGACCGCCGCGCTCAAGGCCGGGACCTCCGGCATCGTCGCCTCTGCGGAAATGGCCGAACACGGCTTTCGCAGCCGCATCGCGGGCACGCTGAAAATCGACGTGGCCGATCATGTCGACAAACGCACCCTGCGTTTCATGGGCCCCGGTGCCGCCTATGCCCATATCGCCATGGGGCAGGCCATCGCCGATGCCGGGCTGACCGAGGACCAGATCATCAACCCGATGACCGGCCTGATCGCAGGGTCCGGCGGGCCGTCGACCTCTGCCATGTTCGCCGCGCATAATATCGTGAAAGACACCGGGGCGACCAAACGCATCGGGCCTTTCGCGGTGCCGAAATGCATGTCCTCGACGATCAGCGCGAACCTTGCGACGGCCTATCAGATCAAGGGCATGAATTTCTCGATCACCTCGGCCTGTTCCACATCGCTGCATTGCATCGGCATGGCCGCACAGCAGGTGGCCCTTGGCCAGCAGGACATCATGTTCGCAGGCGGGGGCGAGGAATTGGACTGGACCCTGTCCTGCCTCTTCGACGCGATGGGCGCGATGTCCTCGAAATACAACGACACGCCCGAAAAGGCGAGCCGCGCCTTCGACGCGGGCCGCGACGGTTTCGTCATTGCCGGCGGCGGCGCGATGGTCGTGCTGGAAAGCCTCGACAGCGCCATCGCACGCGGTGCCAAAATCTATGCCGAAGTCACTGGCTTCGCCGCCACCTCTGACGGGGCCGATATGGTCGCCCCCTCCGGCGAAGGCGGCGAACGCGCCATGCGCGGCGCGCTGAAAACCCTGCCCGAGGGGCGCAAGATCAGCTATATCAACGCCCATGGTACATCGACCCCGGTCGGCGACGTGGGCGAGGTTGAGGCCGTGCGCCGCGTCTTTGGCCAAGGCAGCACGCCGCCGATCAGTTCCACCAAATCCATGACCGGCCACAGCCAGGGGGCCACCGGCGCGCAAGAGGCGATCTATTGCCTGCTGATGCTGCAGGATGATTTCATCGCCCCTTCGATCAATGTCGAAACGCTGGACCCTGCGCTTGATCCGTCCGAAATTGCAACGGTCCGCGTCGATAACGCAGGTCTGGACACGGTAATGACCAATTCCTTCGGCTTTGGCGGGACCAACGGGTCGATGCTGTTGTCGAAATACCAAGGGTAAATAAATGACGATCACATTGCAGGGCAAACGCGGCCTGATCATGGGCGTGGCCAATGAACGTTCCATCGCCTGGGGCATCGCCAAGGCCATGGCAGAGGCGGGCGCAGAGCTCGCCTTCACCTATCAGGGCGAGGCTTTCGGCAAACGGCTGGAACCGCTGGCGCAATCGGTCGGCTCTGACCTGATGGTCGATGTCGATGTCACGGACGAGGCCAGCATGGACGCCGCCTTTGCCATGATCAAAGACACATGGGGCAAGCTCGATTTCGTGGTCCACGCCATCGCCTTTTCCGACAAGAACGAACTGGCCGGCCGGATCATCGACACCAGCCGCGAGAATTTCAAGAAATCGCTGACGATTTCCTGCTATTCCTTCATCGATGTGGCCAAACGGGCCTCCGACCTGATGCCCGATGGCGGCACCCTGCTGACGCTGACCTATCAGGGGTCGAACCGCGTCACCCCGTTCTACAATGTGATGGGCGTGGCCAAAGCGGCGCTGGAATCCGCCACCCGCTATCTGGCCAATGACCTTGGCCCGCAGGGCATCCGCGTCAACGCGATCAGCCCCGGCCCGATGAAAACGCTGGCCGGTGCCGCCATCGGCGGCGCGCGCAAGACCTATAAACACACCGAACAGAACGCGCCCCTGGGCAGCAATGCCACGCTGGAGGCTGTCGGCGGCACTGCCGTCTATCTCGCCTCTGACGCCGGGGCCTGCACGACAGGCGAGATTATCCGCGTCGATGGCGGCTTTCACGTCCTGGGGATGCCGCAGCCGGACCATCTGGTCTGACACCGGGGCTTTTTATTTCCCTCAAGACGCCCCGGAACGCATTCCGGGGCGCAAGGAGGCGGTGATCACGCCGCTTTGATCGCGACCATCTCGATATCGAATGTCAGGTCCTTGCCCGCCAGCGGGTGGTTCGCATCCAGCGTCACTTCCGCCTCGGTCACTTCGGCGACCGTCACCGGCACGACCTGACCTTGCGGTGTCTGCATCTGCAACTGCGTGCCGGGGTCCAGCGGGATATCGGCGGGGATTTCCTCGCGGGGGATCGCCTGGCGCGCATCGGGGTTCAGATCGCCATAGGCATCGGCGCAGGGCACCTGCACGGTTTTCTTGTCACCGACAGTCATGCCGGGGATCGCGGCATCAAGTCCGGGAATGATCTGGCCGGAACCGACCACGAATTCCAGCGGATCGCGCCCGGCGGAACTGTCGAATGTGGCCCCGTCATTCAGGGTGCCGGTGTAATGGATCTGGACGGTATCGCCTGCTTTTGCCTGTGTCATCGCGTCTTTCCTTTCGTTTTCCCATAAAATCGCAGGTTTTACCTAGGGACGCATGGCGCGGAATGCAAACCGCTTTGCCCTTTTCGCCGCTTTGACGAAGTGCAAGACTGCCGCGTGAACAAATTATAATCGGAAATTCCCCATGCCGCGCTATCACTCTACTGACGGCCTTTCCCTGCATTATACGGATGATGGCAACGGCCTGCCCGTCATCGCTTTGGCCGGGCTGACGCGCAATGGCGCGGATTTCGACCATGTCGCCCCGCATCTGCCCTTGCGCCTGATCCGGCCCGATTATCGCGGCCGCGGGCAATCCGACTGGGCCGATCCCGCCACCTATAATGTCGCACAGGAAGCCGCCGATGTGCTGACCCTGATGGATCATCTGAACCTCGACCGCGCCGCGATCCTTGGCACCTCGCGCGGCGGGCTGATCGCGATGCTGCTGGCCGCCACCGCCAGGGAAAGGCTGACCGGCGTCGCGCTGAACGATATCGGGCCAGAGATTGCGCCCGCCGGGCTGGAGGTGATCAAAAGCTATCTGGGCCGCAACCCGCCGCAAAAGACCTATGCCGAGGCGGCAGAGGCCCGCGCCAAACTCTGGACCCAGTTCGATGGCGTCCCGATGTCCCGCTGGCTGGCCGAAGTCCGCGCGCATTACCAGCAAACCCCCGATGGCCTGACCATCCGCTACGACCCGAAACTCCGCGATGCCGTGCTCAATTCCGGCGCGCAGCCCATGCCGGACCTCTGGCCGCTGTTCGATGCGTTGGACGGCCTGCCGCTGGCCTTGATCCGGGGGGCCAATTCGGATCTCTTGACGCCGGAAACCGCAGATGAGATGGCGCGCCGTCGCCCGGGTATCATCCGGGCCGATGTGCCGGGCCGTGGCCATGTGCCGTTTCTGGATGAACCCGCAGCATTGGCTGCCCTGTCCCAATGGTTGGAAAAACTGCAATGAATATCGACATGATCCGCGCCGCCGCCATCCGCCTTGACGGCCATGCGCGGCGCACACCGATCCTGACCTCGCCTTTCCTTGACGATATCGCCGGACGGCGGGTGTTCGTGAAGGCCGAATGCCTGCAACATACCGGATCGTTCAAATTCCGCGGCGGCTGGTCCGCCGTATCCGCCCTGTCGCCCGAAGCGTTGAAAGCAGGCGTCATCGCCTTTTCCAGCGGCAACCATGCGCAGGGCGTGGCACTGGCCGCGCGCAGCCATAGCACGACAGCGGTGATCATCATGCCCGCCGATGCACCCGCCGTGAAAATCGCCAATACACGCGCGCTGGGGGCCGAGGTCGTGCTGTACAATCGCGCGACCGAGGATCGCGATGCCATCGGCGCGCAGCTTGCCACGGAACGTGGCCTGACCCTGATCAAGCCCTATGACGAACCCTTGGTCATCGCGGGGCAAGGCACCTGCGGGATCGAAATCGCATCCGACATGAACGCCGCAGGCGTGCGCGAGGCCGATGTCATGGTCTGCTGCGGCGGTGGCGGTCTGACCTCCGGCATCGCCCTTGCCCTTGCCGCCGATGCGCCGGGCCTGCGGGTGCGGCCTGCCGAACCCGAAGGGTTCGATGATGTCACCCGCTCGCTCGCCTCTGGTCAGATCGAACGGAATATCCAGCTTTCCGGCTCACTTTGCGATGCCATCGTCACCCCGCAACCCGGCAACCTGACCTTTCCGATCATGAAAGACCTCTGCGGCCCCGGCGTGGTGGTCACGGAACAAGAGGCGTTGCGCGCCGTCGCCCTCGCCTTTGACCGGCTGAAAATCGTGCTGGAACCGGGCGGTGCCGTGGCCTTGGCAGCGACCCTGTTCCACCCTGATGTCAGCAAGGGCGACGCGGTGATCGCCGTCGCGACCGGCGGCAATGTGGACCCTGCCGTCTTTGCCAAGGCGCTGGCGACATTGGCATGACCCAAGTAATCCGCGATGGCGTGACCCTGCATTACCGCGTCGATGGCCCCGATGACGGCACGCCTGTCGTCTTTGCCAATGCGCTTGGCACCACCATGGCGATCTGGGATCAGGTCATCGCCCACCTGACCCCCGGCCTGCGCATTCTGCGCTATGACATGCGCGGGCATGGCCAATCCGACGCGCCCGACGGCCCCTATACGATGGGCCAGCTGATCAGCGATGCCGAGGCGGTGTGCACCGCTGCCAATATCCGCGACGCGCTGTTCGTCGGCCTGTCCGTCGGTGGCATGGTCGCCCAAGGCCTTGCCGTCAAACGCCCCGACCTGATCCGCGCGCTGGTGCTGTCTAATACCGCCGCCAAGATCGGCAATCCGAAACTCTGGCAGGACCGGATCGACATTGTCACGGCCAAGGGTCTGCCCGCCCTGTCCGACACCGTGCTGCAACGCTGGTTCGGGCGCAGCTTTTACGGCACCCCCGCCATGGCCCCTTGGCGCGCGATGCTGGTATCGACACCAGTGCAGGGCTACACCGGCACCTGTGCCGCCATCGCAGGCACGGATTTCTACACCCCTACCGCCGGTCTGCGCATCCCCACGCTGGGGATTGCCGGGTCCGAGGATGGATCAACCCCCACCGATCTGGTGCGCGAAACCATCGATCTGATCCCCGGTTCCCAATTCATCCTGATGCGCCGGGTGGGGCATCTGCCCTGCGTCGAAGACCCCGCCACCTATGCCGCCCATCTGGCGGATTTCATGAAAGCTGTCGGCCATGTCTGATTTTCTGCTGATCCACGGCTCTTGCCACGGCGCTTGGTGCTGGGACGACCTAATCCCGCATCTGACTGCCCTTGGCCACACCGCCCGGGCCATCGACTTGCCCTCCCACGGACAGGACCGGACGCCCGCCAAAGACGTCACACTGGACCTTTACGCGCAGGCGATCCTCGCAGCGATCGACACACCCGTGATCCTCGTCGGGCATTCCATGGCGGGCTATCCGATCACCGCCGCCGCGAACCTTGCGCCCGACAAGATCAGCGCTTTGGTCTATCTCTGTGCCTATGCGCCGATGCCGGGCAAATCGCTGGCGCAGATGCGGCGGATGGCACCCAGCCAACCGCTGCTGGATGCGATCATCGTGGACGATCAGCGCGTCACCTTCCGCGTCGACCCCGCCAAAGCCGCCGATAAATTCTATCACGATGTGGCACCCGACCGTGCCGCCTGGGCGATCAGCCAGCTTGGCCCGCAACCCATCCTGCCGCAGGAAACACCGCTGGCGCCCACCCACGGCCTGCCCTGCCACTACATCCGCTGCACCGAAGACCGCACCATCCCGCCGGCATTTCAGGTCACGATGACCGCAGACTGGCCCAGACAGAATGTCACCGACATGCCCACATCACATTCGCCGTTCTTGTCCGCCCCCGCACAGCTCGCGCAACATCTGACGCGCATCGCAGGAACCACCTGAACCGGGTTAAAAACGGCAGCGCAGGTCAAGTCTCAATCCCCCTTTGCAAAGCCACGACACTGCGCCAATGTCAGTCCTATGAAACACCTGCGCCTCTTTGCCGCCCGGGTCACCGGCCATGCCATCCGCATCTTTGCCCGCGCGATCACCGCCGTGCGCGCGGAATGGCACGGCATCGAACCGGTGCCGCGCCAGCGGGTCTATTTCGCCAATCACACCAGCAATGCCGATATGCCGATGATCTGGTCCTGCCTGCCCCCCGCCCTGCGCCGCGACGTGCGCCCCGTGGCAGCGGCGGATTACTGGCTGAAAAACAAACTGCGCGCCTTCATCGGGCCAGAGGTGTTCAACTGCGTCCTGATCGACCGCCGCCCCGAAGTGAATGACAAGCCGATGGACAAGATCCTTGCCGCGCTGGACGACGGATCATCACTGATCATCTTCCCCGAAGGCAACCGCAATATGACTGATAAGCCTTTGCTGCCGTTCAAGGCCGGGCTTTACAATATGGGGCTGGCACGGCCGCAGGTCGATCTGGTGCCCACTTGGGTCGCCAACCTGACCAGCATCATGCCCAAGGGCGAGGTGATCCCCCTGCCCCTGATCTGCACCGTCACCTTTGGCGCGCCGATCCATGTGCAGGACGGCGAGAGCAAGGATGATTTCCTGCGCCGCGCGGCCGGTGCGCTGGCAGCACTCGCGCCAGAGGCCCGGCCATGACCAGCACCACCGCCGATATCCTGCTGCTGGCCTTCGGCAGTTTCAGCATCCTGATCGCACTGACCGTGCTGGGCGAGGTTTTGCGCGCCCGCCAGCCTGCGGATATGCCCAATCCGGTGCTGGAAACCTACATGACCCGCGTGCAAAGCTGGTGGGGCATGGTCGCCTTTGTCGGCATCGCCCTGCTGACCGGCAAGGCGGGTGTCATGATCCTGTTCGCCTTCGTGTCATTTGCCGCGCTGCGTGAATTCCTGACCCTGACGGCCAAGACGCAGGCCGACCACATCGCGCTGGCGCTGGCGTTCTTTGTGGTGCTGCCCTTGCAATATCTGTTCGTGGGCCTTGGCTGGACCGGGCTTTTCGCCATTTTCATCCCGGTCTATGCCTTCCTTCTGTTGCCCATCGTCTCTGCCCTGCGCGGTAAGGCAGAGCGGTTTCTGGTCCGCGTCGCCGAAACCCAATGGGCGCTGATGATCACCGTCTTCTGCGTCAGCCATGTGCCCGCGCTGATGACGCTGGACCTGCCCGATTATAGCGAACGCGCCGTGCTGTTGATCGCCTTTCTGGTGATGGTCGTGCAACTGGGCGATCTGCTGGAATATTTCTTTGGCCGCCGGATCGGGCGCACGAAAATCGCTCCCGGCCTGTCGCCCAAAACATGGGAAGGTCTGGCCTGCGGCGTCACCTGCGCCATGGTGATCGGCGGTCTGCTCAGCTGGATCACACCCTTTACGCCTTTGGGTGCGATGGCAATGGCCGGGGCGGCGTCGCTGGTGGGCATGTTCGGCAGCCTCGTCTTTGCCGCGATCAAACGCGAACGCGGGGTCAAGGACTGGTCACATCTGATCCCCGGTCAGGGCGGTTTCGTCGATCAGCTTGATTCCGTCATCTTCGCCGCGCCGATCTTTTACCATCTCACCCGGTATTTTTATACCTGAGCCCAATATTGCGGCAGTTTCGACAGATTCTTGCCCATCAGCGTGCCGACCCCGCCCACGCCATGCCGCCGGATCGCGCGGTAATCCTCGCGGCTTTTGCGAATCATCTGGGCAAAGCTGCGGTTGCTTGCGCCGCCCATCCGCATCTGCACCATGACATGCGGAATATAGGCCAGCCGCACCTGCGCGAAGGTCAGAAACCGCAGCATCCCGTCATAATCGCCCGAAATGCGATAGCTGGTGTCGTATAGCCCCGCGCGTTCAAACACATCGCGGCGCAGGTACAGCGTGGGATGCGGCGGCATCCAGCCACGCGCCAAAGCCCCCGGCGCGAATGCCCCCGCCCGCCAATGCCGGATCACGCGGGACGGATCATCGCGCGCGACATATTGCAGATCGCCGTAAACCCCGTCGATCATCGGGTCCTGCAACGCCGCTTCCACCCGCGCCAGCACATCGGCGTCCGCCAGCACGTCATCGGCATGCAGCAAACCGATCACCTCGCCCGTCGCGCGCCTGATACCGGCATTGATCGCCTCATAGATGCCGCCGTCAGCGGCGGACACCAGCGCCATCCCCGCCAACCCCTGCCGGCGCAACAGATCCATCGTGCCATCGCTGGACGCGCCATCCTGCACGACATGTTCCAGATTGGCGTGGCTTTGCAGGTGCAGGCTGTCCAGCATCGCGGGCAGGGTCGCCGCCCCGTTTCGCACAGCGGTCACAACGGAAATCTTCATGCGGCATCCTTTCGATGGGTGGGAATTGTTGGGGGCAGGTCAATGCCCAACACCGCATGGATCGCGGCGAGGGGGGACGCGCTTTCGCGGGCGATATGGCGTTCCACTTCGGCCAGTTTGGCATCGACCAGATAGCGGTACCAAAACCCTTGCAGCACATGAAACGCGCGGGCGCGGCGGCCATCCAAAAAGCCAAGCCGCAGGATATATCGGTAAAGAAAATAAAGCCCCGCCCGCAATCCACCGGGCAGGCGCGCGTAAACCCGCGTCTTGACCCAGCGTTTCACACCCGCCTCGCCCTGCGGCGCGGATTGCGCGGGCAAAAACCCGTAGCGTTGGTTCAGCATATCCACCACCTCGCGGCTGGCATAGGCGTTGTGTTTGGCGATCCACCAATCCAGCGGCTTGCGATTATCGTCGATGATCAGCCCCGGCAGATGCGCCAAAGGCCCATCCACGATGATATGTTCATCCATCCAGCGCGGCTCGACCCGGCCCTGCCCACGCCGGAACAGGCGCAGCATCCGCGCCGGAAACAGCCCGCCAAAGCGCACAGGCTGGCCCTGAAACCACATGCTGCGCCCCACCGTGATGCCCGCCACATCCGGCAGGCCCGCGCTGATCTGCGCGGCCAGCGCGGGGGTCACATATTCATCCGCATCCAGCCGCAGGACCCAGCCCGTGCCGCTGTCCAACTGATCCAGCGCCCAATTGAATTGCTGCGCGTAATTGGTCCATGGCTGGTGCCAGACGTCGGCCCCGGCATCGCGCGCGATCTGCATCGTGGCGTCGGTCGATCCGCTGTCCACCACGATCACGCGGGCCGCGATTCCCTGCAATGACGCCAGCGCGCGCGGCAGATGCAGCGCCTCGTCGCGTGTCAGGATGATGGCGGTCACATCGGTCATGGCATCGGCCTTGCCACCATCGGGTTGCCCTGCCCGATATGGCGCGCCGGCAGGGAGCGCAACGCCACACCCCGCGCGCCCAGAATGGCCCCGGCCCCGATTACGACCCCCGGCCCGACGAAAGCATCGGCGCAAACCCAGGCATCCGGCCCGATCACGATGGGCGGGCACAGCAAAGGCCGCGCCGGATCGCGCCAGTCATGGCTGCCCGCACAAAGATGCGCATGCTGCGACACGGTCGCGCGCGGCCCGATC
>NZ_JBKBQY010000051.1:0-24739 GCF_046292185.1 Yoonia sp. | reverse complement strand
ATGCCCATCCTTCAATTACCGGAACGGCGCATAGCTTTGTTGATCAGCGCGGCGCGCCGATAACAGGTCAAATTGCGTTGGCCGGTGGCAAATTAAACAGGGACAAGGATTACTCGCCAAGCCCTCGCTTTGAATTCAGCGGCGAGGGAAGTTTGGAGAATATTCAAGAACAAACCATCCATATTAGAGCTACCTTTGACGGTGATTTTTTCGGCAGCAACGCGGAAGCTTTGGCCGGTAAAGCCTATGGCAACGCAACAGTCGACCAACGGCCGGTATTGTTTGACGGGTCTTTCATTATGGAGGCCGGCAAAGGGGGAACGCCATGACCAGAGCCTTGCTTAACCCTGTCGTGACCACAAGCAACAGCGACCCTGTTGGCAATGTTTCGTCACGTATGTTCGGTTCAATCAATACAAATTTCTTTGGCTTCGAAAACTATGTCGAACAAACAGCGACCTTTGGCCTTACTGATCTTCGGTTCCCGGGTGGCTCTCTGGCTGAATACGGGCTTGTGGTGGACGGGCGCCTTCGCCTTGCAGAAGGTCAGGTCAATCTCCATGCCTTGGCAGGTGACAGATCACATATCGCGTTTGATCTGACACATCCGGAACTCATCAGCCCTGTGGCGCTGGAGTTTGATGATCTTCACCGTGCAGGAGACAACGTCGCCACGTTCAGCCAGATGCTGTCGCTTGCGCACGAACGCGGCGTGTCGCTTGGCCTTGTGATCCCGATCGCGCGTTATTTCAACGGCGTTGACTTCACCAATCAGGCAGTTCGGGAGCTTGCGATAAACACTGCCATTTCTGATATATCATTCTTTCTTGATAATTTGAAATCCGGTGCATATAATAATGGGGTTTATCCTGAAATTTTGACGTTCGAGATAGGCAATGAAACCTATCTCAATCCTATTGAATATGCTATTATCACAAAAACCATAATTGACGAAATTGCGTCAAGGATGGCTGATAGCGAAATAGACTACGAGATAGCAATTCAAGTTGGCCGCGGCAGCGCTGATTTCAACGCGCTGACAAGCAGTGGGTATTTTGAAAAGTTCCACAGCATTCCAGAAGGAATGGTTGATGGTCTTTATGATGCACTTAAAATCATCGAAGGGATTGCGACACATAGTGGACGCATGACAGCCATTGATAATCTGAAAGCATTTATTATCGGTGACAGCCTGAAGCATGTTGATGCTATTCGGCACCATATCCTCGCATTTGATGAATCAAGGGTAATCAATGAAACTTCACTGCTGAACGAGAGACAAAAGATAATTGACTTCTGGGTTACCAAGTTTGCAGAGATGGATATTGAGGATTTCGATTATTACATATCCGCTTGGTCAGTTTCGAGTGCAACCAATGACCACCTACCCTATCAATTGCAAGGCGCTGGCAATGTGCTCGCGATGTTTTCGCAGTTCATGAAATCTGGTGTCGATCGGGCGGCGATCTGGGGCGTGGTCGGTGCCTATAGGTTCGAAGACACCATGTCACCTACAATCATATCTGATGTGGTTTCTGACATTCGCTCTCCGCAGGCATCTGTCCTCCGCCTAATGTCGGACCATATCATTGAATCTGACTTTCTCGGTATGTCGGCGGATGAACAAGGTCGCTGGGTGAAATATACCTATGAAAGCAACGATTCATATACAATCTTCATTTCTGCCAACGCTCTTCCGAGCTCCGAAATGGTGGTAAGCATTAACCTTGGTCTATTCTCTGACCTTGGCAACGTTTCGATGGTGAATCTCGACATCCTTGATCACGCACTTAACGGCGCGGCGCGGTTAAGTTACACTGATGTTAAGGTCGTGAATGGGCATATTGATGCCGTCTTCGACCAGAACCATGAGATTGTGATGATAAACCTCAGCAAGGCTGATAGCGCCATGTTCAAACTGGCAATCTCTATCGAAGGGTTTATCGGGCGCTCCCTGCCATTCACCGACAGTTCGCAGTTTCTTTCGGTGAAGGATGCTTCGAAAGCCGTGCCGGGTTCCACAGCCACCGATATCATCGTGATCGGCGATCAGGGTGGCACTGCTGGTGGTGGCGGGGGCCGGGTCCCGATTATTTTTGGTCAAGGTGATGACAAGCGAATCGGCGAACTGGGCGGCAACGGCGGTGATTTCATATTTGGGGGGGCCGGGAATGACACCATCTACGGGTCTTCCGGGAATGATCTGCTTGCCGGAGGTGACGGCGATGACAACCTGTGGGGCGGGTCGGGTTTCGACGTTTTCCTTTTCAACGCCGGGCATGACGCTATCCACGATTTCAATCCCATCAGCGACCGTATCCTTATCGACGGCAGGCTTGTTGATGGCACCGACCTGCGTGACTGGAGCCAGGCAAGAACGGCCGTGACTGACAAAGGCGTGGTGCTCAACATAGACGCTGATACCAGCCTTGCACTTTACGGTATCTTCGACGAATTCGCATTTCGCGAAACGCTGGAGGCGGTCGACCTCTCGACATTCTGGTAATCAACTTCACGCTTTGCCCATCGGCGGGCGCGTCAACACGAGTTAAAGAGATGCTGAACCCCTGCCATCCAAAGTCCTACCAGCAGTGTCGTGCCGATATAAGCGCCGATAATCATCTTGCTGCGCATCAAAAGGCATTGATCTGATGCCCAATGGTCCAGAAAAGACAGGCACGACTGAATTGCGCGCGGCGCACCGGGAAAGCAGATACCTTTACTGGATCGTCGGCCTGTTCAGCTTTTTTGTGAACCTGCTGATGCTGACTGGCCCGCTCTACATGCTCAACGTTTATGACCGGGTGCTGAATTCGCGCTCGGTAGAGACGTTGATCGCGCTGACAGTTCTGGTCGCATTTCTATATACGATGATGGGTGTGCTGGATTTCATCCGAGGCCGCGTGATGGCACGCGTCGGCGCGCGTTTTCAGGCGCGGCTGGACCGGCGCGTATTTGCGGCCACCTTACAGGCAATGACGGGACAACGCGTGCCCGACGTCGCCGCGACCGGCCTGCGCGATCTGGAAAGCGTTCAACGACTGATTACCGCGCCTGCGCTGATGGCGGTCTTCGATCTTCCTTGGGCGCCCTTGTTCTTTCTAGGAATATATATTTTCCACCCGCTGATGGGGCTTCTTGCCCTGGGCGGCGCGTTGGTTCTGGTTATCGTGGCAATCGCGAACCAGATCACAACGCGTGCACCGCTAGAAACGGCGCATGCGGCCAGCTTTGTTTCAAATCAGATGGGCAGCCAGATCCGGCAGGAAAGCGAGATGGTCTATGCGCTGGGGATGCGGAATGCAGCATTCAATCGCTGGCAGACAGCCCGCGGGACATCACTTGATGCCAGCATCGGTGCCTCTGACGTCGCAGGCACCTATACCGCAGCGACCAAGGCATTCCGATTGTTCCTGCAATCGGCGATGCTGGGCCTCGGCGCTTATCTGGTGTTGCTGGGACAATTGTCGCCGGGCGCGATGATCGCAGGGTCGATCCTGCTTGGCCGCGCACTCGCCCCGATTGAATTGATCGTCGGGCAATGGTCCGTGTTTCAGCGTGGACGCGAGGGCTGGGATAACCTTGCAGTCCTGCTGGGCCATATCCCACCAGAGACGCCACACACCAAATTGCCCCGGC
Source organism: Yoonia sp. (assembly GCF_046292185.1). GTDB lineage: Bacteria > Pseudomonadota > Alphaproteobacteria > Rhodobacterales > Rhodobacteraceae > Yoonia. Next base: position 21,100 of record NZ_JBKBQY010000051.1, on the reverse strand, counting down.
CAAAGGCGCGACTGACAGCCGATCAGGTGACCGTGATCCCGCCTGGTGAAAGCCTTGCCGCATTGCGCATGATCAGTTTCGACATCAAGCCCGGCCAGGCCGTCGGCGTCATCGGAACATCGGGGGCCGGCAAATCGACATTGGCACGTGCGCTGACCGGCGTCTGGCGGCCAGCAGGTGGGAGTATCCGTTTGGATGGTGCCGCTTTGGATCAGTATGATCCGGACGTTCTGGGTCAATACATTGGATATCTGCCGCAGCGGGTGCAGTTGTTTGATGGCACGATCAAGGAGAACATTGCCCGCATGGCTATGTTGCCTGATGATGCCATGGTGGTGCAGGCAGCGCAAAAGGCGGCGGCACACGACATGATACTCAAGCTGCCCGACGGCTATGACACCCGCGTTTCAGCGACCAGCGGTCGTCTGTCAGGCGGCCAGATCCAAAGGATCGGACTTGCCCGCGCGCTGTATGGGGACCCGGTTATATTGGTTCTGGACGAGCCGAACTCCAACCTCGACAATGACGGGTCAGTCGCGCTGAACACCGCAATCCGCGCATTCAAGGCGGCTGGCGGGATCGTTCTGATTATGGCGCACCGTCCGGCGGCCATTCAGGAATGTGACCTGATCATGGTTCTTGAAAACGGCATGCGCCGCGCCTTCGGCCCCAAGGACGAGATACTGGCCGAGATGGTCCAGAACCACAATCTGATCAGGCGCGGCACCGCGAAATCCGGGGGGATCGCATGACACAAATTCCCGCGAATGGCTGGCCTGTCCGGCGCTATATGATGACCGGAACGCTCGCCCTTGCCGTCTTGGTCGGTGGCTTTGGCACATGGTCGGTCATTGCACAGATTGACGGCGCACTTATCACCAGCGGGCAGATCGAAGTAGAGCGTAACCGACAGATCGTGCAGCACCCTGACGGCGGTGTGGTCGCTGAAATACACGTATCCGAGGGCGACACCGTGAACGAGGGCGACCTGCTGATCCGGCTGGATGCAACCGATTTGCGCTCGGACCTGGCAATAGCCGAAGGCCAACTGTTCGAGATCATGGCCCGCCGCGGCCGGTTGCAGGCAGAGCGCGACGATGCAGTGGATCTGCACTTTGACCCGCTCCTGATGGAAATGGCCCGATTGGATTCAGCGGAATTGCTGGAAGGTCAGGAAAGCCTGTTTGCTGCAAGGATGGAAACCAGTCGCCAGTCCACTGAACAATTGACCCAGCAGCGGGCGCAGATCGCAAGCCAACTGACCGGCATCACCGCGCAACAGACTGCGCTTTCCGTACAGCGAGGCCTGATCGCCCGCGAACTCGCAGACCAGCAGAGCCTGCTTGACCGTGGGCTGGCACAAACCAGCCGCGTCCTTGCGCTGCAGCGCGAAGATGCCAGCATGCTGGGCCGGCTTGGCGAACTGACGGCACTGGCCGCACAAGCCGCCGAGCGCATGACCGAGATTGACATCCAGATACTCGGCCTCGGGTCATCGCGGCGCGAAGATGCGATCGCCCAGCTTCGTGATCTTCAATTCGACCAGCTTGAACTGACAGAGCGGCGCCAGATGTTACTCCGCCAACTTGACCGGCTCGATATCCGCGCCCCGGTTTCCGGTACTGTCTATGGTATGCGGGTTTTTGCCCCCAGATCGGTTGTTCTGCCTGCTGACCCGCTGTTGTTTCTGATACCGCAGGACCGCCCGCTTGTGATCGCCACTCAGGTACGTGCCACCGACATCGGGCAGATATTCGTAGGCCAGGATGTGACGCTGCGCTTTTCTGCCTTTGATCAACGGCGCACGCCGGAGTTGACGGGCAAGGTCACCCTGCTCTCAGCCGACAGCTTTCAGAACGAATCCGCGGGCACGTCTTACTACCGCGCCGAGATTCAGTTGAACGAAGATCAGATTCAACGTTTACCGACAGACTTGACATTGATCCCCGGCATGCCGGTCGAAGCTTTTGTCCGTACCGGTGAGCGTACGCCGATTGAATATCTTGTGAAACCACTGAGCGATTATTTCATCAAGGCATTTCGTGAACGGTGATTGCAACCATCGGTAGCAGTGATCTTCGCGCGCTACAATTTTCTGAAGAAACTGGGAACCATATTTCTTCCTCCGCGTTGTCGGCCCAAGCCGCTGGAAGGAAAGACGTAGTGTAATGAATGATTTGGCGAAGCGACTGGGCCTGCGGGTGGATCCGACGATTTTCTTTGTCTCTGCGGGATTAAGTCTGGTCTTTGTCCTCCTGCTCGTCATTGCACCGGTGCCAATCGGGGCTGCCTTTGCCGACGGGCGCGCGTGGATCGTCACCAATCTTGGCTGGTTCTTCATACTGGGGGTCAACGTGTGGCTGGGTTTCCTGATCTACGCGGCGATGTCGCGACACGGGCATATCCGGCTGGGGCCAAAGAATTCGCGACCCGAATATACCAATCTGTCATGGTTTGCGATGCTGTTCGCCGGTGGTATCGGGACGGTTCTGATGTTCTGGGGCGTCGCCGAACCCATCAGCCATTATCAAAACCCGCCCCTACCCGGTGTTGAACCTTTCACCTTCGAAGCCGCGCAGGATGCGATATCAATCTCGCTTTACCATCTGGCGCTGCACACTTGGACGATCTTTGCGCTGCCTGGGCTTGCCTTTGCCTATTTCATCAATCGTTACGATCTGCCGGTGCGGGTCAGCTCGGTGTTCTATCCTTTGCTGCGCGACAGAATCTACGGCCCGATCGGCAAGGCGATCGACATCGCCGCGATTCTTGGGACATTGTTCGGGGTGGCGGTTTCACTCGGGCTGGGATCGTCACAAGTCGCGGCCGGCCTATCCGCGCTTTTTGGCTGGAATGATGACACGATGCTGCGCCTGGCCATTCTTGGCGCGCTGACTTTGGTCGCAGTGCTGTCCATCGTCGCTGGCCTTGATAAAGGCGTGAAACTACTTTCGAACATCAATATCGGGATGGCCGTTGGTCTGCTGATCTTTGTGCTGATCACAGGATCCACCCTGTTCTTGCTGCGCGGCATTGTCGAAACCTTTGGCCTTTATCTCTCAAACCTGCCCCGCTTGGCGTTCTGGAACGATATGCTGCACGGCGACGACATGGGCACAGGAAGCTGGGGCTGGCAAGGTGACTGGACCGTTTTCTACTGGGCTTGGACGGTGACATGGTCCCCGTTCATCGGCCTGTTCGTTGCGCGGATTTCGCGAGGCCGGACAGTACGTGAATTCGTCTTCGGCGTGCTTTTGGCACCCTCGCTGTTCACCTTGATCTGGTTTGCCATCTTCGGCTGGCAGGCCATGGCGCTGGACGGTCTGGGGGACAATGCGCGCACAGCCATGGGGCCTGGCGCCGGAGCGATCAGCGCGGCAGTGGCAGAATCCGTCCCACTCGCCATGTTCGCGTTTTTCGCCGAATTGCCTTGGGCACCCTTGATGCAAGGGATCGCCGTTTTGATCGTGGCGATTTTCTTCGCCACCTCGTCTGACTCGGCATCATTGGTAGTGGATATGCTGTGTTCGGGCACAGAAAAGCCGGGCCCGGTTCGACAGCGTGTGTTCTGGGGTGTGTCCGAGGGGCTGATTGCCGCCACCCTGATCCTTCTCGCCGGAGAGGCGGGTCTGGTCGCCCTGCAACAGGTGATCACGGTGGTGGGCCTGCCGATATTCGTGCTGGTCTTCATGATGATCCCCGCCTTGATCAGGGGGTTTGCCGCCGAGGATATCGACCACATCACCATTGGCAAGCGCCCCGCCCTGAGCGAATTTGACGACCAGAGCGAGGATAAGGTGCCCGACGCGCCGCCCCTGATGCGTGACGCTTAACCAGCCCGCGTGGTTTTCAGAAGCGACAGACGTCAGGCTGAGGTTTTGACCGTCTGCGTCTGCACGCCCAATCCGTCAATTCCAAGCCGCAGAACCTCGCCGCCTTTCAGGTAATGCGGCGGCCTTTGCCCCATGCCGACACCGGGCGGCGTCCCAGTCGAAATGATGTCACCCGGCTGCAAGCTCATGAACTGCGAACAATAGGCGATCAGATGCGGGACCTTATACACCATCGTGGCGGTGCTGCCGTCCTGATATCGCTTTCCGTCGACCTCGAGCCAGAGACCCAGTGCGTTGTGATTGGCGATTTCATCCGGCGTCACCAGCCAAGGGCCAGTCGGCCCGAATGTATCGCAGCCTTTGCCCTTGTCCCATGTGCCAGCACGTTCGATCTGATATTCACGCTCTGACACGTCATTGATGACACAGAAACCGGCGACGTGGTTCATCGCATCAGCCTCGTCGATATAGGCGCCGCCCTGCCCGATCACGACGCCCAGCTCGACCTCCCAATCGGTTTTGGTGGACCCGCGCGGGATCAGGATATCATCGTCAGGGCCGGAAATGGCTGAGGTCCATTTGTTGAAGATCACCGGCTCCGGCGGGACTTCAAGTCCGCTTTCCGCCGCATGATCGGCATAATTCAGCCCGATACAGATAAATTTGCCGACCTGTCCGACGCAGGGTCCAAGGCGCAGGTCATCCTGTGGCGTGCCGGTAACAACCGGTAAACTATTGACATCAAGCGCCTTGAGCCCCGCAATCGCATCCGGCAACAATGCCGCACCGGCAATATCGGCTACATGCGCTGACAGATCGCGCACGCGACCTTCGCCGTCCAGACATCCGGGTTTTTCCTGACCGCGCGGGCCGTGTCGCAGTAATTTCATCTCGTTCTTTTCTTTTCAAGTTGGTGAGGTCGCAGCCCCGGACCTGGTCCGGGGCCTCGATGACGCATCTGATCAATCGTAAAGAACCGCCTGAATCTCGGGGTCATCGATATTTGACTGATCATAATAGTAAAAGCCCGTGTCGATAACATCCGGCAATTCTTCACCGTTCATCGCCGCAATCGCAGCCTTGACGGTTTCATAGCCGATCCCGACCGGGTTTTGCGTGATCGCCCCGGCCATCAGCCCTTCGCGAATGGCGTCCGTTTGCGCCTTGCCGGAATCGTAGCCGATGATCGTCACCCCTTCAGCCCCCATTTCACGAACCGCATTCACGATCCCGATGGCTGAGCCTTCGTTGGTGCCAAACATCCCGTCCAGATCAGGGTTCGCAGTCATGATCGCCTTGGCCACTTCCGTTGATTGCAGCTGATCACCTGCGCCATATTGCACGCTGACGATGTTGATATCAGGGTAGGCTTCGGCCATCTGGTTCAGGAAGCCATCCCGCCGGTCAATCCCGGTGCGGCTTGTCTGGTCATGCGCGACCACCGCGACATTGCCCGCCCCGCCGATCAGTTCGGCCATCTTGTCCGCGGCCAAGGCAGCGGCAGCTACGTTATCGGTCGTGGCTGTGGTCACCGGAATATCACTGTCCACGCCGCTGTCAAAAGCGACAACAGCAATCCCCGCATCTGACGCCTGTTGCAGCAGCGGGATGGCAGCCTGACTGTCGAGCGCGGCAAATCCAATGGCCGACGGGTTATTCGCCAGGGCGGCAGATAGCATGTCAATCTGACGGTCCACCATGGTTTCGTTATCGGGCCCCTCAAAGGTGATCCGCACCCCTTCTTCGGCTGCAGCCTGATCTGCCCCTGACTTCACCGCCTGCCAAAACTGATGCTGAAACCCTTTCGAGATCAGCGGGATATAGATTTCATCTTGGGCAAAGGCAGCGGGTGCCGTGCTCATGGTCAGACCGGCGGCAAATGCGCCGAATAATACGCGACGTGACAACATGTGGTTTCCTCCCTTGGTTGTCGGTTGTCCCGGCCTCCTCGTAGCCGGGGTTCGTGGTAAACTGGTGTCAGGCCGAACGTCTGCGCCGCAGCATATCGGCATAGACCGCCAGAATGATGATCGCGCCGGTAACAACTGTCTGCCATTCCTGCGCGACGGACAGGACCCGCAGCCCATTGGTCAGCACGGCCATGATAAGCGCACCAATCAGCGACCCAAGGATCGACCCACGCCCGCCAGACAGCGACGTGCCGCCGATGACGACAGCGGCGATAGCCTCTAACTCGTAACCCAGGCCCAGCGCCGGTTGTGCCGAGTTCAGCCGCGATGCGATCAACAGGCCGGCAATACCGACAATCGCGCCGGACAAGGCATAGATCGCGATTTTCCAACGGTCGGTGTTCACCCCGGACAGCCGCACCGATTCCTCGTTCGAGCCGAGCGCAAAACAATACCGCCCCAGCACGGTGCGGTTCAAGATATAGGCGGTGACGCCTGCGACCACGAACAGGATCAGCACGCCATTGGGGATCGGCACGGCGGGGAATATCTGCCCGATTAGCGACCCGCGCGAGATTTCACTGAACCCCGGTGTATCGTTGAAATAGATCGGACGGGTGCCAGATATCACGAGGCTCAACCCTTTGAGGATCAGCATCATGCCCAGTGTCGCAATGAACGGCGGGATTTTCATCTTCGCGACAAAGGTGCCGGAGCAGAACCCGCACCCCGCACCCGTGGCAATTGCGGCAATAACACCCAACCATAACGGCAAGCCCGCATAGGTCAGCACCACCCCGGTGATCACCGCGCAAAAGGTCATCATCGTCCCGACCGAAAGATCTATCCCGCCGGTGATGATCACCAATGTCACCGCAATCGCCAGCACGCCGTTGACCGAGGTCGCCTGGAGAATGGCGATCATGTTCGAGGTCTGCATGAAATTGGGCGAAGCGACGGAAAACCCGATCAGCAGGATAATCAGACTGGCAAACGCCAGCAGACGCTGATGCGTGCCCGTGGCGATCATCCGCGAAGCGATTGATTTCGGCGCGTCCTGAGTGGATATGATCATAATGTTTCCTCCGCGCTGACCAGCGCGCTGTCGCGCATCGTGGCCAATGTCATGATATGCTGTTGCGATGTTCCCGCGCCCCCGGGCAAGATGCCGGTCAGGCGACCTTCGCACATCACCGCGATCCGGTGCGACAAGCGCATGACTTCGGGCAATTCCGACGAAATCACAATGATCGCGCGGCCCTGCGCGGCGAGCTCTTCGAGCAAGGCGTAGATTTCCGATTTGGCGCCGATATCAATTCCGCGTGTCGGTTCGTCAAAAATCAGCACATCGCAATCGCGTAACAGCCATTTCGCGATGACTACCTTTTGCTGGTTGCCACCCGACAACAACCTCACGTCCTGCAAATCGGATGGCGTGCGGATCCGCAGCTTTTCGATGTAGGACAACGCGGTCTTCTGCATCGCCGCCTCGTTCAGGATACCCGCCGCGCCAGTGAATTTCGCCAAACTGGACATCGCGATATTGGCGCGAACGGACATGTCAACGGCAAGGCCCAGATGTTTGCGATCTTCCGACAGATAGCCGATCCCGGCAGCGACAGCGTCGCAGGGGCTGCGGATATCCACCAGCTGACCGGCGACCCTGATCTCACCCGCATCGCGTTTGTCGGCGCCAAAGATGATACGCGCCACCTCGGTCCTTCCCGCGCCCATCAGCCCCGCAAAGCCGAGGATTTCGCCTTTGCGGACATCAAAGCTCACGTCGCGCACATCCCTTCCGCGGGACAGATTGCGGACCTCCAGCGCGACAGGGTTCTGGCTCGTATCAGGAAAGTCAGGGATAACATGCGCCAGATCGCGCCCCACCATCAGTTGGATGATCTTGTCCAGCGGCGTCATTGCCGCATCGACTGTGTCAATATAGGCTCCGTCACGCAGCACGGTAACACGGTCGGCGATGCGTTTGATCTCATCCATCCGGTGGCTGATATAAACGATGCCAACGCCGTCGGCTTTCAGCTTTCTGATGACGGCGAACAATTCCGAGATTTCGGCATCATTCAGCGCTGCTGTCGGTTCATCCATTACCAGGACGCGGGGGTTATAGGACAGGGCCTTGGCAATCTCGATCAATTGCTGGCGCGCGATGGTCTGGGTGCCGACCTGCGTACGCGGGTCTAGCGCAAGGTTGAGCGAGGCAAAAATATCCGCAGTCTGCTTGTTCAGCGCCGCTTCATCTAACCGACCGAAACTGCGGCGCGGTTCGCGTCCGATCAGCACATTCTGCGCGGCGGTCAGATCATTCATCAGACTCAGTTCCTGATGAATGATCCCGATCCCCAGATCCTGCGCCGCACGGGGGCTGTCGGGGGTGACGGGCACGCCATTCACAAACATCTCGCCGCCATCGCTGGCATAGATGCCCGCCATGATCTTCATCAGGGTCGATTTGCCAGCACCGTTTTCGCCCATCAGGGCATGGACTTCGCCCGCGCGCAGGTCGAACTGCACGCCTTTGAGCGCGTGAACACCCGGAAAGCGTTTTTCGATTCCCCGCATCTCGACCAGATCTGCCATGTACTGCGGCCCTCCCAAGCCTTGCCTCCTCGCGCTTTGCCGTCAGATCGTCACGCCTCCATCCACCAAAATAGCTTGGCCGGTCACAAACCGGCTGCCATCCGATAACAGATGCACAATCGTCGGCGTCAGATCATCAACCGTGGCCAGGCGACCCATTGGCTGACGCGCGATAAAATCCTTTTCCGCCTGCACCGGGTCCGGGGCCGATGCGATCCGTCCACGCAGGGACGGCGTGTCCACAGTACCGGGGCAGAGCGCGTTGCAGCGCAGGTTCCGCGTTACGAAATCGGCAGCGATTGCCTTGGTCAGCCCAATCACCGCCGCCTTGGTCGCGCCATAGGCGGTGCGGTTAGGGAAGCCCTTCACGGATGACGCCATCGAGGACATATTCAGGATGGCGGCAGAGCCGGTATGATCCGCCTGCCGCAACAACCCCGGCACGAAGGCCCGGCACATCCGCACCATGGAGGTAACGTTCAGATCGAGCGCGAAGGCCCAGTCAAGATCTGTCAGATCGAGAACACTGCCATTATGGACGATGCCCGCACAGTTGAACAATCCATCGAGATCCGGCAAGTCGGTCGCGAGCGCAATGATCGCGTCCGCATCGGTCACATCCAGCGGTCGGGTTTCGATACCTTGCACGCCGTGCAACGCCACCAGCAGATCGGCATTCACATCCGTCGCGATCACCCGCGCGCCTTCCAACGCACAGGCGCGCGCGCTGGCTTCGCCGATGCCCTGCCCGGCCGCTGTGATCAGGATTGTCTTGTCCTGCAATCGCATGTTCGCCCCCATCTACATCACCGCGCCAATCTGCCAGGGCACGAATTCGACCCCGCCGAAACCCAGATCTTCGCTTTTGGTCTGCTCGCCGGACGCGATGCGAATAAACATCTCGAAAATATCGCGGCCTTTTTCGTCAAGGCTGATACCATCGGTGATGATATCACCACAGTTGATGTCCATGTCTTCCGACATGCGGGCATACATGTCACTGTTGGTCGCCAGTTTGATGCAAGGCGTCGGCATATAGCCCGAAACTGATCCGCGTCCGGTGGTAAAGGCGATCAGATTTGCCCCGGATGCGATCTGGCCTGTAACAGAACAGGGATCAAAGCCAGGACTGTCCATGAAAACGAAGCCCTTGGTGGCGATCTGTTCACCGAAAAGATAAACCTCCGCCAACGGCGCTGCACCGCTTTTTGCAACCGCGCCCAGTGATTTCTCAAGGATCGTCGTGAGGCCACCGCGCTTGTTGCCGGGGCTTGGGTTATTGTCCATCTCGCCTTCGTTGCGGGCGGTGTAATCTTCCCACCAGTGGATGCGATCGATCAGCTTGCGACCCACCTCCTCTGACACTGCACGGCGGGTCAGCAGATGCTCTGCACCGTAGATTTCGGACGTTTCCGACAGGATCGTCGTGCCGCCCTGCTGCACCAACAGATCCGATGCCTTGCCCAGGGCCGGGTTCGCCGTGATCCCGGAATAGCCATCCGATCCGCCACATTGCATCCCTAGCATCAGCTGCGACACCGGCGCAGGCTGACGGGTGGCAGCATTGGCAAGCTCCGCAATCCCGCGCAACTCCGCCAGACCCTTTTCTATCGTTTTGCGGGTCCCACCCTCCTGCTGGATCGTCATATAGCGTAGCGCACCATCGGCACGGATCGGGCGACCGCCGACAAGGGCGGAAACCTGCATCACCTCGCATCCCAGCCCGATCAGCAGGATGCCACCAAAATTCGGATGCTGCGCGTAGCCCGACAGCGTCCGCATCAGCGTAGCATAACCTTCGTTATCGCTGGCCATCCCACAGCCGGTGCCATGGGTGATCGGCACAATGCCGTCGATATTGGGGAAATCATCCAGCAAGCCGGATTTCTCTGCCGCTTCAGCAATGAACTTAGCGACCGAGCCGGAACAGTTCACCGAGGTCAGGATACCCAGATAATTCCGCGTCCCGACCCGGCCATCCGCACGATGATAGCCGTTGAATGTGCGCAGCTCAGCGGCGGGAGCAAGCGGAATTGCCTGGCTGGCATAGCCATAATCCTGGGTGTGATCGCCCATGCCGAGGTTCTGGACATGCACATGATCACCCGCCGCGATATCCGCCTTCGCTTGCCCGATGATCTGCCCATAGCGCAACACATTGCTGCCCGCAGCGATCCGCTGGACCGCGATCTTGTGCCCTTGCTTGACTGATTGCAGCGCCCTGAGCCCAGAAGGCTGATCAATCTCGCCCACCGCGATATCAGCCAGGGCGATGGCCACATTATCTTGCGGATGCAACTGAATCACTCGGGAAGCCTTGGTCATGGATCGCCCTCCTCTGGTCAACCGATGACCCTGCGCTTGATGTGAACGCTAGCTTGACTAAAGTTAACTGTCAACTAACATGCCAGTTAGAGGAGCCGCCGATGCGTGTTGAAAACCTGAGCGTCGATATCGATGGGCTTGATGGGCCATTGGGCACCCGCGTCTATACTGTGTTGCGCAACGGCATCCTTGATCTGACGTTCCCGCCGGGGATGGTCTTGCGCAAAGCGGCGTTGTGCGAACAATTGGGTGTTTCTCGATCGCCGGTGGCCGAGGCTTTGGGCAAATTATCGTCCGAAGGGCTGGTCGATATCATTCCGCAATCCGCCACGCGTGTGGCGCAATTGTCGCTGAACGAGCTACGTGAAGAAAGCTTTCTGCGCGAAGCGGTCGAGGTCGCGGCAGTCGCCAAAGTTGCCGAAGATCCGACTGAGGATCAATTGACCCGGTTGTCCCGCAATTTGCGCCTGCAGACCCTGCTGACAGAGGACCGCGATTACGAAGGTTTTTTCGAAGCAGATGTCGATTTCCACGGCTTGATCATGGAATTCACCGGCTATCCCAAAGTCGTCGCCGCTGCCGGCCAGATGTCGCTACAATTGCGTCGTGCGCGCATGCTGCTTTTGCCCAAGGAAGGCCGTCCAGAAGAAACCGTGCAGGAGCATCAGGCAATTCTGGATGCGATCCGCGCACGAGACCCGCAGGCGGCCCGGCAAGCCATGTCGGCCCATCTGGGCCAGTTGATCACCCGGCTCGCGCCGCTGGAACGCCAGCATCCGACCTATTTCCGCCCGACGTGACAAGGGACCGACAATGCAACTGACCCAGTTCCGCGATCTGAACAGCAGAACTGCCCGCCCCATCGCCTTGACCCAGCTGGACTATGGCGCGGCATCGCAGGGCAACCTCTACCGCGAGATGTCGGATACCGATGCTCAGGCGACATTGCAGGCGGCATGGGACGCAGGCATCCGTTATTTCGATACGGCTCCGCAATATGGGCTTGGTCGGTCAGAGGCACGGCTAGGTAACGCATTGCAGGGCTTTAATCGTAATGCGCTGGTACTTTCCAGCAAAGCTAGCCATTTGCTGCTGGACTGTGCACCTGACGAGGTGACACCGGAAGCCTTCGTCGCCGTGCCGCAAAAGCGGATTGTTTTTAACTATACCTATGATGGGATCATGCGCAGCTTTGACGATAGCGTTGGGCGGCTGGGTACTGACCGGATCGATATCCTTTTGCTGCATGATATTGATGCAGACATGCATGGGATACTCGGCGTTGAACAAAAGCTGCGCGAATTGTTCGATCAAGGCGGTTATCGCGCCTTGACCGACCTGCGTGCAGAGGGCCGCATTACCGGCATCGGCGCAGGTGTGAATACTTGGCAAATTTGCGAACGCTTATTGCAAGAGGCCGACTTTGACGGCTTCCTCCTCGCAGGTCGCTATACGCTGCTGGAACAGGACCCGCTGGACAGCTTTCTGCCGCTTTGCATCGCCAAGGATGTCGGGATCATTCTGGGCGGACCATATAATTCGGGTATCCTTGCCACCGGTGCGATTCCGGGCACGCGCTATAACTATATCCCCGCTCCGCCTGACATATTGCCCAAAGTAAAACGTATTTCCGCCGTCTGCGCCGCGCATGAAACAGATCTCATCACCGCAGCGCTGCAATTTCCGTTGGTGCATCCTGCAGTGAAAACGGTGATTCCGGGCGCTGCCACCCCCCGAAGAGCTCCGCCACAACGTCCGCATTTTCGAAACTATAGTTCCACCCGCGCTCTGGTCTGATCTGAAATCCGAAGGGTTGATCAGGCAAGACGCCCCCGTCCCGATGGAGACCGACCATGCTGCATAACGTCCCGCCCATTCTATCGCCTGACCTTCTTTGCAGCCTGCGCGCAATGGGCCACGGCGATGATATCGTCATCGCTGACGCAAACTTTCCGGCGACCAGCCTTGCCCGGCGTTGTCACCGGCTCGACGGGGTCAGCGCCACCGAGGTACTTGAGGCAATCCTCACGTTATTGCCGCTGGATACATTCGTCCCTGATCCCGCTATCGTGATGCAGGTCGTAGACGAACCCGATACGATCCCGCCCGTCGTCGCCGCGTTCCAGACGATTATCAACCAACGCGCTGACCATCCTGTGACGATATCCAGGATCGACCGTTTTGCCTTTTACGCGCGCGCAAAAGAAGCTTTTGCCATCGTCCAGACCGGTGAGACCCGGCTCTATGGCAATATCATTCTCAAGAAAGGTGTCATCGGGGCGTGACCATCGTGTAGGGCATACAGCGCTGAAAGTGGAGATGCTGTAGGCGGCCTACGAAACAGGCAGGCTGTTCAGCATCAGAAACACCAACCCCGAGATCAACGCAGCGGCGGGCACAGTGATCACCCATGCGGCGATGATCGTCATGAAATGGGACCGGCGCACCAGCTTGCGGCGCCTGCGTTCCTCGGGCGCGACCCGTAATTCGGGTTCACGCGTGATATTGCTGTTGCGCAAGCGGCGTTCGGCGTCCCATTCCCGGAAAAACCCGACACCGAACACGCCACCCACGGCGATATGGGTCGAGGAAACCGGCAGGCCAAGCCAGCTGGCTAGGATCACCGTGAATGCCGCCGACAAAGCCACGCAGTAGGCGCGCATCGGGTTCAGTTTGGTGATCTGCGATCCGACCATCCTGATCAGTTTCGGACCAAACAGGAAAAGGCCGAAGGAAATCCCGAAAGCGCCCACGATCATGACCCAGAGCGGAATTGCGACCTGCGCCGTCACAGTCCCGGATTCGGATGCATGCACGATCGCGGCAAGCGGCCCGACCGCATTGGCGACATCATTGGCCCCATGTGCAAAGCTCAGCAAGGCGGCGGAGATGACCAGCGGTATCCCGAACAACACCTTGAGGGATTTGTTGCGGTTTTCCAGCCCCCGCGATTGACGTTTGATCAGTGGGATCGTCACGATCCATGCGATGACACCCAGCACCAGACCGATTGTCACGGCAGTCTGCAGGCCGATGGTAAAGACCCTGCTCAGTCCCTTCAATGCAAGATATGTGGCGAAGGCCCCGACCATGATCCCGACAAGGATCGGCACCCACCGGCGGGCGGCGACGATCTTGTCATCCTGATAGATGATCCGCGATTTGATCAATGCCAGAAACAGCGCCGCGATCACGCCACCCATCAAAGGCGATATCACCCATGACGCGGCTATCGCGCTCATCGTGGTCCAGTTGACGGCGGCAAATCCGGCTGCGGCAATGCCGGCCCCCATGACCCCGCCGACAACGGAATGGGTGGTCGACACAGGCGCACCGATCCACGTTGCGAGGTTGATCCACAAAGCCGCAGAAATCAACGCAGCCATCATCGCCCAAATGAATACCCGCGTATCGGCCACCGTCACTGGGTCGATGATTCCACTTGAAATGGTCGAAACGACGTCGCCGCCTGCCAGCAGCGCGCCAAGCGTCTCAAACACGGCCGCGATCGCAATTGCACCGCCCAGCGTGAGCGCGTTGGCACCGACCGCTGGGCCCATGTTGTTTGCTACGTCGTTTGCACCGATATTCAGCGCCATGTACGCCCCGAACACCGCCGCCGCGATGACGACGAAATTGATGGGGAATTCCCCAAAGAAGACTGCCGCCGCCAGACCCGTGATGACGATAAAGGCCAGCGCGATCCCCGGCGCGACCATGGGCCTCGCGACATATTGGGTGGCGGTTTCCAGATGGGAAAACCGTTGCAAATCCCGGTCAAGGGTTTCCAGATGGTTCGCGTTGTTCTGCGGTTCGCTCACAGCTCGTGACCCCGTTGGTTAACTCGGTCGCGGCATAGGGAAGGTTGACCGCAGGGGCAACCGGATACGTTACAAAACTGACACAATTTTGTTACATATCTTTGTTACATATCGCGCAGGATCTGCTGCAACTGCGGCTCTTGCACCATATTGGCGGCGGCTGCAGGGCTTACCCATTTGCGGTCACGTTCGTCGACCTCAGGGTAATTCTTTTCCAGCTTGCTGACCTCTACTGCAAAGACCAAGGTTTCCACCTGCACCGGCAAACCGGTGGAAAGCTCTTTTTCGTAGCAGAAGATGCCGACGGGCTCACCCGTGATGCGGCCTGCCCGCACGCCAGCCTCTTCCCAAGCCTCTTGCAGCGCGGCGCCGGGCGCATCCTTGCCGTCGATGGGCCAACCTTTGGGGATGATCCAGCGCCCTGTGCCGCGCGAAGTGATCAACAACACCTCTTTGCCGCCATCGTTCATCCGATAGCAAAGTGCCGCAACCTGCAGCCGCCGGGGTCGCAAAAATATGGGGCGGACCAATTCGGTCCATGCCCTGAGCTTGCCTGTCATAATACGTCTCCGTCCCTTGGCGGGTATTCTTGTTTAGTTAACGGACACTACAGGGTTTTGCCGCCAAATGCAAAGATCGCGCTCAACATCTGCGTGACCCAGACTGCCTGAACGCTTGTATGTTGCTGAAAGTATCCCAGTCGGGGCCACAGGCGCATCCCTCATCCAAGAAGCGCCGCCTTTTTAAGCGTTGCAACGATTTTTGCTTTTCCCAAGGCATTTACTTGCTTTCTCGCAAAAGAAAGCGCGTCACCTGTTTTCAATCGGTGTGCTAGCTGGCGGCCTTTTCTCAGCAATCAGGATACCCCATGACCCGGCTTTCAATCATCGTTGTGGAACAGGACCGCGAACGCGCGCTGAAGATCGTTGATGGACTGGTGGCCTCGGGCGCGCATGATGTCGTCGTCATCGCCGAAGCCGCCGGGCTTGCCCGCCGCATTGCCGAGCATAAACCGGATATCGTTCTTATCGACGTCGCCAACCCTTCGCGTGATGTGTTGGAAGAACTGGCGCTGGCTTCCAGCCCGATGGAACGTCCGGTGGCGATGTTCGTCGACCGCTCGGATGTGCAGCTAACACGTGCCGCGATCGAGGCGGGCGTCTCGGCCTATGTCGTGGACGGACTGCAACCCGAACGGATCAAACCGATCCTTGATGCCGCGATTGCACGTTTTCACATGTTTCAAAAGGTACGCGCAGAACTGGCTACGACAAAAGCAGCGCTGGAGGATCGCAAGATCATCGATCGGGCCAAGGCCATTCTGATGAAGGCGCGCGGCATGGACGAAGAAGAAGCCTATGCGCTCCTGCGCAAGACAGCGATGGACCAGAACCGCCGTGTCGCGGATATCGCGCAGCAATTGGTGATGGCGGCGGGGCTGCTGACATGACCCTGTCCACCTTGCGCCTGGGTTATGTGCCCCTGATCGACGCCGCTCCGCTGATTGTCGCCAAAGAACTGGGGTTCGCCGCCGAAGAAGGGCTGACGTTTGATCTGATCCGCCTGCAAAGCTGGGCACAAAGTCGCGACATGCTGGGGATGGGGCATATCGATGCCGCCCATATGTTGGTGCCCATGCCCGTTGCACAGGCGCTGGGGCTGGGGCCCGCGACACCCCGGTTCGATCTGGCGATGGTGCTGGCCGTTGGTGGGCAGGCAATTGCGATCAGCGCCGATCTGGCAGCTGGGATGCGCGCGCAGGGGCACAGTTTTGGTTTTGACGATCCTGTCGCCGCGCGCGACGCGCTGGGGGCAGTCGTGGCAAATGGGCTGCGCGTCGGCGTGCCGTTTCCGTTTTCAACACAGGCAGAACTGGTTCGCCGCTGGCTGACCAATACGCCATTGGCCGACAAGGTCACGATCCATACCGTTCCGCCACCGCAGATGGCCGATGCCCTCGCCCTGGGCGAAGTAGATGCGTTCTGCGTGGGTGAGCCGTGGGCGTCCTATGCTGTCGAACGCGGGGTTGGCACACTTTTGCTGGCGGGCAGGTCAATCTGGGCGGCACCACCGGAAAAAGGGCTGGTCCTGACGCACGAGTTCACCGAGAGCCACCCAGAAGAGACAGGTCGCCTGATGCGCGCGATCTGGCGCGCTGGTCGCTGGCTTGATCAGCCTGATAACCGCAGCACGGCGGCGGAAATCATGTCGCGGCCTGAATATCTGAACCTGCCACCGGAACTGTCGGAACGCGGGCTTCTTGGTCGACTGCATATCTCTGCGGCTGGCGAGATACGGCATTACCCCGACTTCATCCGGTTTCACGAAGGCGCTGCTAATTTCCCTTGGCGCAGCCTGGCCGCCCTGTTTGCGCGCCGGATCGCGCTGTTGCATGGCCTTGATCCCGCTACAGCGATAACCGCCGCGACCGCCTGCTTCCGGACCGATCTATACCGCCAGCATCTGCGCAGTGCCGGTGCCGATCTGCCGGGTGCTTCCGCGCGGATCGAAGGGGCGATGGCCCATCCGACGGCCGTGGCTTCCGAAAAAGGCCAGATGATTTTGGGCCCGGATGCCTTTTTTGATGGTGATATCTTCGATCCATCGTTCGCGGGGCGCTGAAATGATAGGCAAACGCTGCGCAACATGCGCAAATGAAATGCTGCGCCTGCAAAAAGCCGCAGAAGCGATTGACCCATCGGAGGTTTCGGCCTTTTATTGACCTATAGCGCGCTGCAACGATGCAGAACGCGGTGAAATTTTCCGCAATGATGCGGCCCCCCACCGAATAGGCAATGTCGCCACCCAATATGTCGTCAGGACATGATTGCGGTGGCTTTTTGTCGTTTTTGTTCCCATCTGGCCTGCGTCTTTTGGCGTGGCCCATGTCAAAGGACGATCTTCATGACCCTGATCCACCCGACACGTCGCAAGGTGCTTCAATCCTTCACCGGCATGGCCGCGACAGCCGTGGCTGCGCGCACACTATTGCCCGGCGGTGCCTGGGCCGCCACCGGCACACCCGAAGTCACCGGTGCCACGCTTGGCTTTATCGCGTTGACCGACAGCGCACCCCTGATCATCGCGCAGGAAAAAGGATTCTACGCGAAACACGGTATGCCCGACATGCTGATCGAAAAGCAGGCAAGCTGGGGCGCCACCCGCGATAACATGAACCTCGGGTCCCAAGGCGGCGGCATCGACGGTGGACATATTCTGCGGCCCAAGACGCATCTTTATACGACCGGCAGCGTGATGCAGAACAACAACCCGCTCCCGATATACACGCTGATGGGGTTGAATGAACAATGTCAGGGTATCTCGGTCACGCAGGCCTATGCCGATTCTGGCGTCGGGTTGGATTCCTCCCCGCTGAAAGACATCTTTGCCGCCAAACGCGCGGCGGGCGAGGAGATTCCCGTCGCGATGACCTTCCCCGGCGGCACGCATGATCTGTGGATCCGCTATTGGCTGGCCGCTGGCGGTATTGATCCAACGACCGAGGTGGACCTGATCGTGGTCCCGCCGGCACAGATGGTGGCCAACATGAAGGTCGGCAATATGGAAGCCTTTTGCGTGGGCGAGCCGTGGAATGAACAACTGGTCAACCAACGCATCGGCTTCACCGCCTGCACCACCGGCGAACTATGGATGAACCACCCCGAAAAGGTGCTGGGCATGCGTGCCGATTGGGTGGACAGCAATCCCCACGCGACAAAGGCGATCCTGATGGCCATCATGGAAGCGCAGATGTGGTGCGAAGAGGCCGCCAATAAGGACGAGATGTCCGAGATTCTGTCAAAGCGGCAATGGTATAACGTGCCCGTGGCCGATATCGCCGCCCGCATCAAGGGCGAGATCAATTACGGGAATGGCCGCGAAGAAAACCGGCCTGATCTAGCGATGCGGTTCTGGGGCGAAAACGGGTCCACGTCATTCCCGTGGAAATCGCTCGATACCTGGTTCGTGACCGAGAACAAGCGCTGGGGCTATCTGCCGGGCGATCTGGACACGGCCGCGCTGGTGAATGAAACCAACCGGTCCGACCTGTGGATCGAAGCCGCCAATGAACTTGGCATCGATACCTCGGCCATGGGCGACAGCCGCGGGGTTGAGACGTTCTTTGACGGTGTGAGCTTCGATCCGGCGGACCCGGACGGATATCTCGACGGCCTATCCATCAAGACAATGGTTTAAGGGGGCGGCGCAATGAATGTGACAGCATTGAAATCGAAGACCGAGCCACAGGCCGCATCGAAACCGGTCATTGCGGAAATCACCCCGATCAAGACTAAAAAACCGGATAACCAGTTTTTTAGTCGTGTCAAAAGTATCGTCCTTGCCAATATCGTGCCGCCTGTCATCGTCGTGGCCAGCCTGCTCGCATTATGGCAGTTGTTGTCGGGCGGCGGCGCGTCGCTGCCTTCGCCACTGGAAATCTGGCAGCAAAGCGGCGATTTGATCCTTGAGCCTTTCTACGTCGCAGGCACGCAGGATATCGGCCTTGGCTGGCGTGTTCTGACATCGCTGGAACGCGTTGCTGTCGGCTTTGGTCTGGCGGCATTTGTCGGCGTCGCCATCGGGGCCGTGATCGGACAATCGCAATGGCTGATGCGTGGGGTGGACCCGTTGTTCCAGATCCTGCGAACCGTGCCGCCGCTGGCATGGCTGCCGATCTCGCTGGCCGCTTTCATGGACAGCCGCCCCAGCGCGATTTTCGTGATCTTCATCACCGCGATCTGGCCGATCATCATCAACACCACCGCCGGGGTGCGCGCGATCCCGCAGGATTACCGCAATATCGCCGCCGTGCTGCGCCTGAACCAGCTCGAATTCTTCACCAAGATCATGGTCCCGTCTGCCGCGCCCTATATCTTTTCCGGGCTGCGGATCGGCGTCGGTCTGGCTTGGCTGGCCATTGTCGCAGCTGAAATGCTGACAGGCGGCGTTGGCATTGGGTTTTTCATCTGGGACGCGTGGAATTCCTCCAAGCTGACCGATATTTTCGTCGCCCTGCTTTACATCGGCGTGACGGGTTTCGTGCTGGACCGTCTGGTGGCCTTCATCGGTCGCGTGGTCAGCCGCGGCACAATTTCCTGAAAGGTTGCAATCATGAGCTATCTCAAAATCGACCGCGTGGTGAAATCCTTTCCGCTTGCCGGAGGTCGTGAAGCACTGGTGCTTGATGATATCCGGCTGAACATCGAAAAGGGCGAATTCATCTCGGTCATCGGCCATTCGGGTTGCGGCAAGTCCACCCTGCTGAACCTGATCGGCGGCCTGACCGAGGTCACCAAAGGCGCCATTATCCTGGAAGGGCGCGAGGTCAACGCCCCCGGCCCCGACCGCGCCATCGTGTTCCAGAACCACAGCCTGCTGCCTTGGCTGACGGTCTATGACAACGTCAAGATGGGCGTGCAAAAGGTATTCGGCGCGACCAAGACCCGCGCCGAACGCCACGACTGGATCATGGAAAACCTTGATCTGGTGCAAATGGCCCATGCCGCCGATAAACGGCCCGGTGAAATATCCGGCGGGATGAAGCAACGTGTGGGGATCGCGCGCGCACTGGCGATGGAGCCGAAGATCCTGCTGCTTGACGAGCCCTTTGGCGCGCTCGATGCGCTGACGCGGGCGCATCTGCAGGATGCAGTGATGGATATCCACGCGCGGCTGAAGAACACCATGATCATGATTACCCATGACGTGGACGAGGCTGTTCTGCTTGCCGACCGGATCGTCATGATGACCAACGGCCCTGCCGCCACGATCGGCGAGGTGTTGGAGATTAATCTGGACCGCCCGCGGGACCGCATCGCACTGGCCAGCCACCCTGAATACGTCCGTAACCGCGAAGCCTTGCTGCGGTTCCTGTACGAACGTCACCGCTTTGTCGAAGCGGCGGAGTGATTGATATGAAACAAAAATTAGTCATAATTGGGGCCGGCATGGCCTCTGGCCGGATGCTGGAACTGCTGTTTGAGGCGGGCGCAGATTTCGACGTCACCCTGTTTAATGCCGAACCGCGTGGCAATTATAACCGGCTGATGCTGTCCCCTGTTCTGTCGGGCGAAAAGACCTATGAACAGATCGTGACCCATGATGCGGATTGGTATGCCGCCCAGGGCGTCGATTGCCGCTTTGGGGAACCGGTGGTTCGGATCGACCGAGAAAAGCGCGTCGTCTATTCGGCCAGCGGCGGCGTGCCTTACGATGCGCTGGTGATCGCCACAGGGTCCGCCCCTTTCATCGTGCCGGTGCCGGGCAAGGATCTGTCCGGTGTCGTCGCCTACCGCGATCTGGAAGACACTAACGCCATGATCGCCGCCAGCGCGCCGGGAGCCAAGGCCGTGGTCATCGGCGGCGGGCTGCTGGGGTTGGAGGCCGCTGCAGGCATGGCCGCGCGCGGCGCCGAAGTAACCGTGATCCACCTGATGGGCCATCTGATGGAACGGCAACTGGACCCCGCCGCGGGATATCTGCTGCAAAAGGACTTGGAAAACCGTGGGCTGCGCATCCATTGCAAGGGGGCGACTAAGGCCATCCTCGGCACTGACCGCGTCGAAGCTGTCCTGCTCGAAGACGGGACTACCTACCCCGCCGATCTGGTCTG
>NZ_JBKBQY010000050.1:0-24996 GCF_046292185.1 Yoonia sp. | reverse complement strand
GTTGTAGGTGAGATAAAAGGCATCAGATGCCAAAGCAAGGGGCCTTCCTAATGATCATCATCACCGGCAATCTGCGCGCGACTTTGCGGGCCTCGGGCATGGTTCTGGCGCTGGCGGCGGTTACGGCCTGTGCGCCGATGACCCGGTTCCACGGATTCGCGCCAGATGCGCGCGAAATCGCACAACTGCAGATCGGCCAGACCAGCCGCAGCGATGTCGTCAGCCTGTTCGGGCCGCCCACATCGGATGGCGGCATGCGCAGCGACACGATCTATTACGTCTCCAGCCGGTTTGAACGGATCGGCCCCTTTGCCCCGCGCGAGGTGGACCGCACCGTGCTTGCCGTGACCTTTGACGCGGCTGACCGGGTTCGCAATGTCACCCGTTATGGGCTGGAAGACGGGGCCCTCGTCACGCTCGACCGCCGCGTCACCGATGACGGCATCGCGGATGTCGGCGTGTTGTCGCAATTGCTTGGCTCTTTCGGGCGGATCGATGCGGGCACTTTGCTGGGGGCGAATGACGACCCGCTTTAATCCGCGGGTTCAAAGGTCAGGGCCACACCGTTCAGGCAATAACGCAGGCCCGTTGGCGCGGGTCCGTCCGGGAACACATGGCCCAGATGCGCGTCACAGCGGGCGCAATGCACCTCTGTCCGTTTCATGAAAAAACTGCGGTCGGTGGTTTCGCCCACGACCTCATCATCCAGCGGCGCAAAGAAAGACGGCCAGCCGGTGCCGCTTTCGAACTTGGTGCTCTGGTCGAACAGCGGCGCGCCACAGCAGACACACATATAGGTGCCGGGGTCCTTGGGGAAGTCTTCGTGGCTGCCCGCCCGTTCGGTGCCATGTTTGCGGGTGACCTTATAGGCCAGATCCGACAATTGTGCGCGCCATTCGGCGTCTGACTTGATGATTTTGTCCATCGATATGGTCCTTTTCCTTGTCTGTACCTTGATCTAGGGTGTGAACAGCACGTCGCCAAGGCAGGATGCCATGACAATCACGATGCAATTCGGACGCTACCGCGCGCGGCTGGCGGCTGGGGATGATGATCTGCAGGCCTGTCAGGCGCTGCGGCACCTGTGCTTTTTCGGCAAAACCGGGCTGGACCGCGATGATTTCGATCCGCGCTGCCAGCATCTGATGATCGAGGATGCCGATGACCGCCTGATCGCCGCCGCCCGGATGCTGCTGATCGGGGATGCCGGGGATCTGCCCGGATGCTATGCCGCGCAATATTACGATCTTTCCGGGCTGGCCGGGCAGGCGGGCCCGATGATGGAACTGGGGCGGTTCTGCATCAGCCCCGATCTGCAGGACGCCGATGTCGTGCGCGCGGCCTGGGGCGCGCTGACGCAGATCGTCGATGATGCGGGGGTGCGGATGCTGTTCGGTTGCACCAGCTTTGCCGGGACGGATACGGCGGTTTACGGCGTCGCATTGGCGCGCCTTGCCGCGCAATCCGTCGGGCCTGACAGTTTACGCCCCGGCATCAAGGCACCCGAGGTGGTGCGCCTGAAAGACGCGAGAGCGCGCGGCAAGGCACCTTTGCCGTCGCTGTTGCGGTCCTATCTGGCGATGGGCGGCTGGGTCAGTGACCATGTTGTGATTGACCGGCAGATGAACACGTTTCACGTCTTTACCTGCGTCGATATCGCCGCCGTGCCGCCCGCGCGCGCCAAAGCGATCCGCGCGGCACTGGGGGCAGGCTGAAAACCCCTTGCGCTGGTCACTGCCACGCAATAGCAGGCGGGCATGGCACGTGCACCCCTTCTTCAGATTTCCGATATCGCGCTGACTTTCGGCGGCGATCCTGTTTTTGCTGACCTGTCTCTGGTCATCCAGCCGGGCGACCGTGTCGCGCTGGTCGGACGGAACGGGTCAGGTAAATCCACCCTGATGAAGGTGATGGCAGGTCTTGTGCAGGCCGACAGCGGCACCCGTGTCGCATCGCCCGGTGTGCAGGTCGGCTATATGGAACAGGACCCGACGATGGACGGGTTCACCACGCTTGGCGAATATGCCGCCAGCGGTCTGCCACCAGAGGAATCCTATAAGGTCGATATGGTCGCCGAAGGGCTGAAATTCGATCCCGAAGGTGCTGTGGCGACAGCATCGGGCGGCGAACGCCGCCGTGCAGCGCTGGCGAAACTGATGGCCGAAGCGCCCGAATTGATGCTGCTGGACGAGCCGACCAACCATCTCGATATCGAAGCCATCGCCTGGCTTGAGAATGAATTGAAACAGACGCGCGCGGCCTTTGTGCTGATCAGCCACGACCGGGCCTTTCTGCGCGCATTGACGCGCGCGACGCTATGGATTGACCGGGGCGCTGTGCGCCGGGCCGAACAGGGATTCGATGCGTTCGAGGAATGGCGCGACAAGATCTGGGAAGATGAAGACCAGCAGCGCCACAAGCTCAACCGCAAGATCAAGGCAGAGGCACGCTGGGCCGTTGAAGGTATTTCCGCACGCCGGACCCGGAACCAAGGGCGTTTGCGGGCCTTGCAGGACCTGCGCGCCGAAAAAGCGGGCCAGATCCGGCGTCAGGGCACGGCGGCGATGGCGTTCGAGGGCGGGTCAAGTTCCGGTCGCAAGGTTATGGAATGTTTCGGGCTGACCAAGGCGTTTGACGGCAAGACCATCGTGCAGGGTCTGGACCTGACCGTGCAGCGCGGCGACCGGATCGCCTTTGTCGGGCCGAATGGCGTGGGCAAGACCACGCTGATCAAGATGCTGCTGGGGCAGGTGGAACCTGACGCGGGTCAGGTGAAATTGGGCACCAAGCTTGATATCGCGGTGTTCGATCAGTCCCGTGCGGCACTGAATCAGGACATGACGCTGTGGGAAAACCTTGCCTCTGACCCTGAACTGGGTGTGTCTGGCAAATCCGATCAGATCATGGTGCGCGGCACGCCGAAACACGTTGTCGGCTATCTCAAGGAATTCCTGTTCGATGAGGCACAGGCGCGCGCGCCGGTCCGGTCGCTGTCAGGTGGCGAAAAGGCACGTTTGCTGTTGGCGCGTCTGATGGCGCGGGAAAGCAATCTTCTGGTGCTGGACGAACCGACCAACGATCTGGACATTGAAACGCTGGATCTGCTGCAGGACATCCTGGGCGATTACGACGGCACGGTGCTGCTGGTCAGCCACGACCGCGATTTCCTTGACCGGGTGGCGACGACCACCATCGCGATGGAGGGCAACGGGCAGGCGGTGGTTTATCCCGGCGGCTGGTCCGATTACCGCGATCAGCGCGGCGGCGATTTTACCGAAAGCGCGACAGCAACCAAGCCATTGGCGAAAAAGGAAAAGCAGGCGGAAAGGAAATCCACCGGCGGTCTGTCCTTTACCGAAAAACACCGGTTGGAGGCATTGCCCGGCGTGATCGCCACGCTGACGGCAGAGATTGGCAAATTGGAAGAATTGCTGGCCGATCCGGCCCTGTTCACCGACAATCCGGTGAAATTCGCGAAAGCCAGCGATGCACTGGTCGCGCGGCAGATGCA
Organism: Yoonia sp.; assembly: GCF_046292185.1. Lineage (GTDB taxonomy): Bacteria > Pseudomonadota > Alphaproteobacteria > Rhodobacterales > Rhodobacteraceae > Yoonia. The sequence goes on along the minus strand of NZ_JBKBQY010000050.1, from coordinate 21,485 downwards.
ATTGTCGGATGCCGAAGACGAATGGCTGGCGCTGGAAGAAAAAGCCGGCGGCTGAAACGCCTTTGCCTCCGCTGTTATTGTCGATCTGCGCCCTGTGCGATCTGACGTGAATTTCCCACTAGGGATGTGGGGGGCAAAAGCCCCCCACACTGATTTTTAGCCGTCGAAGTTGACTTCTTCCATGATCCGCACAGCGGCAGGACGATGTGTGGCCAGTTCGTCCAGGCTGACGTCGTCGGGCGTGAATTCACCCCAGCTTGCGACCAGTTCAGACAGTTCGGCGCCTTCCAGAACGGGATATTCATAGTTGGCTTCCGCATAGATCTGCTGTGCTGCGGGCGAAACCAGGAATTCCATCAATTGCAGCGCCTCATCGCGGTTCGGGGCCGCGTTTGTCATCGCGATGCCGGACACGTTGATATGGGTGCCGCCATCCTCGAATGTCGGGAAGATGATGCGCACGGAATTGGCCCATTCCTGCTGTTCAGGATCGGCCAGCATCGCACCCATGTAATAGGTGTTGGTCAGCGAGATATCGCATTCCCCGGCCCAGATCGCACGCACCTGCGCGCGGTCATTGCCTTCGGGGCTGCGCGCCAGATTTTCGCGCACACCGGCGGCCCATTCGCGTGCTTCATCTTCGCCCTTATGCGCGATAACGGCGGACAGCAGGGCAAGGTTGTAATTGTTCAGACCCGAACGCGAACAGATGCGACCGGCCCATTTTTCATTCGTCAGATCTTCGTAGGTGGTGACTTCACCATCGGCCACGCGTTCGTTGGACGCATAGATCACGCGGGCGCGGCTGGTCAGCGCGAACCACAGATTGTCCTCGGAACGCAGTTCAGCAGGAATAGCCGCTGTCAGCACGTCGCTTTCGACAGGCTGAACGACATCCGCATCCACGATCTGCTTGAGATTGGCGATATCCACCGTCATCACCAGATCGGCAGGCGAACGGTCGCCTTCGGCGCGCAGGCGTTCGACCAGGCCTTCTTCGACAAAGGACAGATTGACGGCAATGCCGGTTTCGGCGGTGAAGGCTTCCATCACCGGCTCGATCAGGAAAGGCTGGCGGGTGGTGTAGATGTTCACATCAGCGATAGCAGGGCCGGCGATGGCGACACAGCTGCTGGCCAGAAGGATATTGCGCAGGTTCATGGGAAGGCTCCTTTTTTGAACTGGGGCCTGTAAACCTGAGTCTTTTACTTCGGTCAATACCTGAATCTTTTACTCAGGGAATTTCCGTGCCTTTTCCAGCACCTTCTCGGCCTCCCATAATGCATCCATTTCATTCAGGTCTGACTGGGCCGGCGTCTTGCCACGGGCGGCAAGCGCGTCTTCTATGCCTTTGAAACGCCGTGTGAATTTGTCATTGGTGCCGCGCAGCGCCTCTTCCGGGTCGACATCCAGATGGCGTGCCAGATTGGCCAGCACGAACAAAAGATCGCCCATTTCATCCTTGATCTCGGCATGGGACAGGATGTCGCGGGCGGCGACCAATTCGCCCGCTTCTTCGATGATCTTGTCCAGCACATGCGATGTATCGGGCCAGTCGAACCCCACGCGGGCGGCGCGTTTTTGCAATTTCACCGCGCGCATCAGCGCGGGCAGGCCAAGTGCAACACCGTCCAGCACGCCGCCCTGCGCCTTGCCTGCGCGTTCGGCCGCCTTGATCTTTTCCCAATCCACGACCTGCTGTTCGGCAGATTTGTCGCGGTTTTCGTCGCCAAAGACATGTGGATGCCGCGCGACCATCTTGTCGGCGATGTTTTTCACGACGGTGTCAAAGGTGAAATGCCCCGCCTCGGCCCCGATCTGGGTGTGATAGACGGTCTGCAACAGCAGATCACCCAACTCGCCCTCAAGCTCTGCCCAATCGCTGCGCGCGATGGCATCGGCGACCTCATAGGCTTCTTCGATCGTATAGGGCGCGATGGTGTTGAAATCCTGCGCGATATCCCAAGGGCAGCCAGTGTCGGGGTCACGCAAGCGGCGCATGATTTCCAACAGGCGCGGCATACCGCCATCGGGGTCGTGAATCAGAGGGTCGTCAGCCATTGCAGCCACCTTCAACTTGGGATCAACTGACCCTATTGCGAAGAGACAGAAAGTGCCAGACATGCCCGTTATCAACCGTATCGCCGATTATGCCGAAGACATGAAAGGCTGGCGCAGACATCTGCACGCCAACCCGGAGCTGCGATTCGATTGCCATCAGACGGCGGCTTTCGTCGCGGAAAAACTGCGCGCCTTCGGGGTGGATGAGGTGCATGAAGGCATCGCCACCAGCGGGATCGTCGCGATCATCAACGGGCAGGGCACAGGCCGTACGATCGGCCTGCGCGCCGATATGGATGCTTTGCCGATGGATGAGGTGACGGGGCTGGATTACGCCTCGACCGTGCCCGGCGCGATGCATGCCTGCGGCCATGACGGCCATACCACCATGCTGCTGGGGGCGGCGAAATATCTGGCCGAGACCCGCAATTTCGCGGGCCGTGTCGCCCTGATCTTTCAACCTGCCGAAGAAGGCGGCGGCGGGGCCGAAGTCATGGTGCAGGAAGGGATATTGGACCGTTTCGACGTGGCCGAGGTTTACGCCCTGCACAACGCCCCTGGCACGCCGGTGGGGGCGTTCTACACCACCCCCGGCCCGATCATGGCGGCGGTAGATACGTTCCATATCCATGTCAAAGGCCGCGGCGGCCATGGCGCGATGCCGCATGAAACCGCCGATCCCGTCGTCGCCTGTGTGGGTATCGCCAGCGCGATCCAGACGATTGTCAGCCGCAACCATTATGCTTTGCAGGAACTGGTCGTGTCGGTCACGCAGATCCACACCGGATCGACCGATAACGTGATCCCCGACACCGGCTATATCAACGGCACGGTGCGGACGTTCAATCCGGATGTGCAGGCCATGGTGCAAAAGCGGCTGGAAGAGATTGTTGCGGGGCAGGCGGCATCCTATGGCGTCACGGCAGAGCTGGAGTATGAAATCGGCTATCCGGCGACGATCAATGATGCGGATAAATCGGCCTTTGCCGCCGCCGTCGCGCGCGAGGTGTCGGACAACGTTGTCGATGACGCCAAGCCGGAAATGGGGGCAGAGGATTTCGCCTATATGCTCAATGTACGCCCCGGTGCCTATCTGTTCGTGGGCAATGGCGACACGGCGGGGTTGCATCATCCGGCTTATGATTTCGATGATACCGGGGCGCCGGTGGGGGCGTCGTTCTTTGCCCGGATCGTCGAGCGTGCCTTGCCGGTGGGGTAAAACTTTAGCCTCCGTCGGGAATGTTTTTGAAAATAAGAAGGTGTGAAGAATGGCTTTGGAAGATGCGAAAGGGCAGGTCGATCTGGCCTTTACCCGGCATGACAGGCGCGGGCTGGCGTTCGAGAATGCCTTTGGCGGGGCGACCTCGTTCCTGCGCCGGGCCTATACCAAGGATCTGACGGGCGTCGATCTGGTCGTGACAGGCGTGCCGTTCGATCAGGCGGTGACGCATCGCCCCGGCACAAGGTTCGGGCCGCGCGCGATCCGCGAGGCATCGTGTCTGCAACCCTATGATCCGCCTTATGGCTGGGACGGGTTCGATCCGCTGTCGGAATTTGCCATCGTCGATTATGGCGACATGGCTTTTGATTACGCATCGGTCGCCGGCGTGCCAGATCTGGTGCAGGCGCATATTGCGGGCATTCTGGCGGCGGGGCCGGGGACGATCACGCTGGGGGGCGATCATTTCATCACCCTGCCGATTCTAAGGGCTTATGCCGATAAATACGGGCCCCTGTCAGTGATCCAGTTCGATGCGCATTCCGACCTGTGGCGCGACGACGACATGAGCCGGATCGATCATGGCACATTCATGTACAAGGCGGTCAAGCTGGGCTTGGTTGATCCCAAGCGTTCCGTCCAGATCGGTATCCGCACGGACTGCGATGATTATCTGGGAATGCGTTTTATTGATGCGCGCGCCTGCCATGAACGTGGCGCTGCGGATGTCGTGGCCGAGGTGCGCGGGATCGTTGGCGATCATCCAACCTATGTCACCTTTGACATTGACGCGCTCGATCCCGCCTTCGCCCCCGGCACAGGCACGCCGGTCTGGGGTGGCTTGGCCAGTTGGCAGGCGGCGGCGATGCTGCGCGATCTGGCGGGGATCAATATGGTCGGCGGCGATATTGTCGAGGTCTCGCCGCCCTATGACACCACCGGGGCCACGGCGATTGCGGGCGCGCATGTCGCGATGGAACTGTGCTGTCTGGCGCTTTGGAACAAACGGGGAAAGCGATGAAAAATCAACCGATCAGCGGCAATGATCTGGCCCGGTTTTCGGGGCCGCAAAGTTTCATGCGCCTGCCGCAGGTGGACAGCGCTGCGGGGCTGGATGTCGGGTTCATCGGAATCCCGATGGATATCGGCACATCCTGGCGGTCCGGCACGCGGATGGGACCCAAGCAATTACGCGAACAATCGGCGATGATCCGTCCCTATAACATCCAGACCGGGGCCGCGCCTTTTGACGCGCTGCAATGTGCCGATCTGGGTGATGTGCCGATCAATACGTTCAGCCTGTCGGATACAATCCGTATTATCACAGAGACTTATGCCGCACACCTCAGGCATAACTTTATCCCGATGACGCTGGGTGGCGATCATACACTGACCTTGCCGGTCTTGCGCGCGGTGGCGGGCAAACATGGGCCGGTGGCGCTGGTCCATGTCGATGCCCATGCCGATGTGAATGATGAGATGTTCGGCGAACGCGAGACGCACGGCACCGTGTTTCGCCGCGCCTATGAGGAAGGGATCATCACCGCGGATAAAGTGTTCCAGATCGGGCTGCGCGGCACAGGCTATACAGCAGATGATTTCACCGAAGCCGCCGGATGGGGGTTCAATCAATATCTGGCGCCTGATCTGTGGCATAAGTCGCTGTCGCCTTTGGCGGCAGAGATCAAGGCGCAAATCGGCGATCAGCCCTGTTACATCACCTATGATATCGACAGCCTTGATCCCGCCTATGCGCCCGGCACCGGCACGCCGGAAATCGGTGGGCTGACCACGCCGCAGGCGATGGAACTGATCCGGGGCTTGCGTGGCTTGAATATCGTCGGCTGCGATCTGGTCGAAGTCTCGCCACCCTATGATCCGTCGGGCAATACCGCGCTGACCGGCGCGAACCTGATGTTCGAGATGCTGTCGATCCTGCCGGGGGTGCCGTACCGATGATGATGAATATCCTCTGGGTGGTCATTCTGTTGGTCGCCTTGACCATGGCCTATGTGCGGCTGGCCCCCACGGATGTCGCGCGCTGGCACCAGATCGCAACGGTCGATGGGCCGGGCGATTTGCCAGAGGCGGGCGGGTTTCGTGCCGCGCGCCAGATCAATGCTGACCCCGAGGCGGTATTGGCCGCGCTGGACCGCATCGCCCTGGCCACGCCGCGCACCACGCGGATTGCGGGGGCGGTGGATCAGGGGATGATCACCTATCAGACAAGATCGCTGATATGGGGCTTTCCCGACCATACCACCGTCGCGGTGCAGGGCGATCTGCTGGTGGTGCATGGGCGGTTACGCTTTGGTGGGTCCGATATGGGGGTCAACCGGGCGCGGGTGCAGGATTGGCTTACACAGCTTGGCCCCTTGACCACTGCGCCCTGATCAGCCAATCGGTCCTGCATGATAGCCGCAGATAAAATCGAACAGATCATCGACCGGTTCCAGTTTCTGGAAGCGAAGATGTCGGATGGTGCCAATGCAGGCGATATCGCCGCTTTGGGCCGCGAATATGCCGAATTGCGCCCGGTGGTGGACACCGTGCAGGCCTATAAGGAATTGTTGCAGCAGATCGCCGAGGCACAGGCGATGCTCAGAGACCCCGAAATGCGCAGTCTGGCGGAAGAGGAATTGCCGGAACTGAAGGCGGCATTGGCGGAATCTGAACATGCCGTGCAACTGGCGCTGCTGCCGAAAGATGCCGCCGATGCGCGCCCTGCGCTGCTGGAAATCCGGCCCGGCACCGGCGGGGATGAGGCGTCACTGTTTGCCGCTGATCTGTTACGGATGTACCAACGCTATGCCGAAAATCAGGGCTGGCGCTTTGAAATCCTTGAACAAAGCCTGACCGAACTGGGGGGTATCAAAGAGGTTGTCGCGCGGGTCGCGGGTGAAGGCGTCTTTGCCCGGCTGAAATATGAAAGCGGCGTTCACCGCGTCCAGCGCGTGCCGGAAACCGAAAGCGGCGGGCGCATTCACACATCCGCCGCCACTGTCGCGGTGCTGCCAGAGGCGCAGGATGTCGATATCCAGATCAACCCGAATGACCTGCGCATTGATACGATGCGCGCCAGCGGGTCGGGCGGGCAACACGTCAACACCACCGATTCGGCGGTGCGGATTTTGCATATTCCCACGGGCATCATCGTCGTCAGCGCCGAAAAATCGCAACACCGCAACCGTGAAATCGCGATGCAGGTGCTGAAAACGCGCCTGTTCGATCTGGAACGCCAGCGCGTGGACAGTGAACGATCGGCGGATCGCAAGGCGCAGGTGGGGTCGGGCGACAGATCCGAACGCATCCGCACCTATAATTTCCCCCAAGGGCGGCTGACCGATCACCGGATCAATCTGACGCTTTATTCACTGGGGCAGGTGATCGCGGGCGATCTGGATGCGATCATCGACGCCCTGCAATCAGAGGCGCAGGCGGCCCTGCTGGCCGAGATGGGCGCGTGAGCGGGTTTTTTGCCGCCGGACGATACTGGGATATCGACAGGTCGCAGGCCGATCTGCTGGAACAGGCGCGCGCGCGTCTGGCGGCAGCCGGGGTCACGGACCCCGGTCACGAATCGCGGCTGATCTGGGCGCATGTCGCGGGGGATGTCGTGCGTTTCGCCGCGCTGCTGGATCAACGCGCCGCGCGCGCGCCGCTGTCGCATCTGCTGGGCTATCGCGATTTTTACAACCACCGCTTTGTCGTGACACCTGATGTGCTGGACCCGCGCCCCGATACCGAATCCATCGTCGTCGCGGCGCTGGAACAACCTTTCGCGCAGGTGCTGGACCTTGGCACCGGATCGGGCTGTATCCTGTTGTCATTGCTGGCAGAACGGACACAGGCACGGGGGCTGGGCGTCGATATCTCGGATGCCGCGCTGGCCGTGGCGGCGCGGAACCGCGCGGCGCTGGGGCTGGATCAGCGGGCCGACCTGCGCCAATCCGACTGGTTCAGCAGCGTCAGCGGGCAGTTCGATCTGATCATCTCCAACCCGCCCTATATCGCCGCCGCCGAAATGGACGGCCTGCAGCCAGAGGTGCGGTTGCACGAACCCACCGGGGCGCTGACAGATCACGGCGACGGGCTGTCGTGCTACCGCATCATCACGGCAGGCGCGCCTACGCATCTGGCACCGGGCGGCCGGCTGATCGTGGAAATCGGGCCGACGCAGGCGGCGGCGGTCACAGCCATGTTCGCCGCTGCTGGTTTCACCGAACTGGCGGTCATCGCCGATCTGGACGGGCGTGATCGTGGCATTATGGGTATCCGGGGCGGGTAAGGCCGCGAAATCTGGCCGGGTAAGGCAGTTTTGACTTGTCTTGGCGGATATGCCATGCTTATTGCAATGTATCGGATGGGTAAGAGACCGTTTATCTCTCTCCGACATGTCGCCAATCCATCGCAAGGCCCGCAATTTAAAGACGCGCAAATGCGCGATGCCGCGCCAGCGCAAGGTAAGCCAAAGGCTCGAAAGCACATCTATGAGATCATCTAAGTCACGCTCGCGGAACAAAAACCGCACGCCGCGTCCTTCGGGCGGAAATATCATCAACCGGGTTTTCGAAAGCTCGGGCCCCGATGGCAAAGTGCGCGGAACACCGCAGCAGATCATTGAAAAATACAACCAGTTGCACCGTGACGCCCAATTGTCCGGCGACCGGGTGAATGCGGAAAACTTCGCGCAGCACGCTGAACATTACACCCGTCTGCTGGCCGAAGCACAGCGCGAGGTCGATCAGCGCCGCGAAGAGGTCGAGGCCCAGAACCGCGAACGTCAGGCAGAGCGCGACAAGGAACGGCAGGACCGGATGCAGGCGCAGGAAGCCGCCGGCAACCAACAGCCCGCCCAGCATGACCAGAACACCGGCCACAACCAGAACACCGGCCATGACCAGCCCGATCCGCGCGATGCAGCGCCGGTGCAGGACGATCAGCCCGACACCGGTCTGGTGGACACGCCCGAAGAAAAGCCGCAGGAAAAGCCACAGCCGCGCGCGCGCAAACCCCGTGCCCCGCGCAAGCCGCGCAATGATCCGCGCGATGGCAATTCCTCGCCCGAAGCTGCGGAATAAGCTAGCGCGCAGCCGCGATGCTGCGCGCCAAGGCACAAAACGCCTCCAGCCCGACTTGTTCTGCGCGTTCTGTCGGTTTGATGCCGACGGCGTTCAGGTGATCCTCGATCACCGGGCTGACCGATTTCAGCGCTGATCGCAGCATCTTGCGCCGCTGGTTAAAGGCCGCAGCCACCACCATATTCAGCACGCCAGGGTCCGCCGGAAACCGTGGCGCGGGCAGGGCTGTCAGATGCACGACGGCGGAATGCACCTTGGGCGGAGGGCTGAACACCTCGGGCGGCAGATTCATCATGATCTGCGCATCGGCGCGCCATTGCGCCAGCAACGCCAGCCGCCCATATGCCTTGCCGCCCGGCTGTGCCACGATCCGTTCTGCGACCTCGCGCTGGAACATCAGCGTCAGGCTGTGCCAGAACGGCGGCCAGTCCTGCGGCGTCAGCCAGCGCACCAGCAATTCGGTCCCCACATTATAAGGCAGGTTGGCAGCAACCTTGATCGGGGTCTGCAGATATTGCAGCGGATCAATCGCCAGCGCATCGCCTGCGATCACCTGCAACCGGCCCGGATAGGCCGCCGCAATCTCGGCCAGGGCGGGCAGGCAGCGGGGGTCTTTTTCAATCGCCAGCACACGCCGCGCGCCCGAGGCCAGCAATCCGCGCGTCAGCCCACCGGGGCCGGGGCCGATTTCCAGCACATCCGCCCCCGTCAGATCCCCCGCCAGCCGCGCGATCCGCGCGGTCAGGTTCAGGTCCAGCAGGAAGTTCTGCCCCAGTGATTTCTTTGCCGCCAGTTCATGCCGCGCGATCACATCGCGCAGGGCTGGCAGGTCATCAATGCCGCTCATGCTGGCGCGCCGGGGGGATTGCCGGACGCCTGCAGGTTTCTCGCCATGATCTCTGCCTGCCGCAGCGCGGCAATCATCGAGGTTGGATCAGCCACGCCCTTGCCCGCGATATCAAAGGCCGTGCCATGATCGGGCGAGGTGCGGATGAACGGCAGGCCAAGGGTCACATTGACCCCGCCTGCGAAATCAATCGTCTTGATCGGGATCAGGGCCTGATCGTGATACATGCAGATCGCCACGTCATAGCGCGCGCGTGCCGCGGCGTGAAAAAGCGTATCGGCGGAATGCGGGCCGGTGATGTCCAGCCCTTCGGCGCGCAGGGCGTCCAGCACCGGGGTGATCATCTGCACCTCTTCCTGCCCCATCTTGCCGTCTTCACCGGCATGCGGGTTCAGCCCCGCCACGGCAATGCGCGGCGCTGTGAGGCCGAACTGGCGGCGCAATGCGGCATGGGTGATCAGGATCGTATCGGTCAGCAAACGCGCGCTCAGCACCTCTGGCACCTGCGCCAGCGGGATGTGGATCGTGGCAGGCACCACGCGCAATCCGTCGCAGGCGAGCATCATCACCACGCGGTCGACACCCGCCAGCGCGGCCAGATATTCGGTATGGCCGGGATAGGCGAAACCGGCCCCGTGCATCAAGGCCGCCTTGTGAATAGGGGCGGTGCAGATCGCGCTTGCCTGCCCCGATTGTACCAGATCGACACCTGTGGCAATCGCGTCGATCACGCCTTGCGCTTGGGCCGGGTTGGGTTGGCCCGCAACGGCAGGACTGCCGAAATCGCGCGCCAGCACCGCCATTTTTTCGGGCGTGATGGCGCCCGGATCGGTGACGATCTGCACCGGCGTGCCGGGGGGCAGATGCGTCGGATCACCGATCCAGACCATCGGCAGATCATGCCGCAGCGCGGCCCAAGCCTTGGCCGCGACTTCCGGCCCGATGCCAGCGGGTTCGCCACAACTGATGGCAATGGGTTTCATCGCCCGGCAATCACCGCCTGCGCGCGCAGATCCTCAAGAAGCGCTGCCGACAAGGTCGCCAGGCGCTGGCCCCGGATCTGATTGCGTACCACTTCGGGATCGGCATCTGCGGCAGCGCCGCGATTGCGCTGGCACAGCATCAGGAACACAAGCGTCTGACCGTTATTGCGGGTCAGAATGGTGGACACTTCATTGGGGTCAAGCCGTGCCAGTTCCAGCGCGATATCATCGGGAATCTGGGCCGGGGGCAGTTCCACACGGTCCAGAACCTCGCGCGGCTGGTCGCGGGCAATGCCATAAAGATCGTCGCAGGTATCGACGTTATTGGCGACATCGCGGGCGATGCGCAGGCCCGCCTCGGTCCGGCCACCGGCGATGTAATAGGCGGCATATTCCAGGCTGCTGGGTGGCAGGGCGGGGCGGACAGCCTCGCGCGTGCCGCGCATCTGGAACAGGGCGATCCCGTTGGGGATCATGATCGGCGCGGTCACTTGCCCCGGTTGCAGGTCCAGAATCACCTGTTGCAGTTGCGGCGGATAATTCGAGATCGGCAACCAATCGAGCCGTCCGCCGCTTTCACGCGATGGCAGGGCAGAAACCTGACGTGCCGCCGCTTCGAAATCGGAAAAGGACCGCATCTGTGAAATCTGGTTCGCGGCCTGTCCGGCGCGTTCGGCCATTTCCGGCGGGGCGGCGATGATGATTTCTGACAACAGCACCTCGACCTCGGTACGGGCAGAACCTTGCTGCCCCAGCGCGCGGGCAACGTCGGCATCGGTCACGGTGACTTCGCGGTTGAACCGGGCGCGGACATATTCGCGCCATGACACGCCGATGGTCACGAAATCGCGCAGGGTGACGGCATCAACACCGCTTTGCGCCAGCATCCGTTCGAACTGCGGCAACGACATCTCGGCGCGACCGGCGAATTCATCCAATGCTGCGTCAAGCGCCTCTTGCGGGATGGTCAGCCCGACGCGGTCGATTTCCTGCTGTTTCAGCCGGTCTTCGATCAATTGGTCACGCGCCACCTGATTAAGGTTGCCGGGGCTGCGGAACGCCTCCAGCAGGCGGATGCGCTGGGTCAGCTCGTATTGGGTGATGACCCGTTCGTTGACCGTGATCGCCGGGGCGAACTGGTTCTGTGCGGCAACGCTTGCGGGCAGGCCTAACGACAGGGTCGCTGCCAGAAGGGCGGTTAACAGGGTAAATCGGCGCATGCGGTCCTCATTCATTGTCACTGCCGGCATTGTGCGGCGGGGCGTCCGGCGGACCGCCCGGCAGAAAACCCAGCTAAAGAGCCGCTTAGCCCAAAAGTGGTCGTCGGATCAACACTAGTGGAAGACGTATAGCGGCGCGAGGCGGAAACTTCGATAGTCACACATTCGTTTTGCCAGCCAAAACCGATGCCCGCGCGCACCGGCCTATCGGCGGCGACATCATAGCGCGCGTCAAGCGTCATCGACCAGGCATCGGTCAATGTCAGATCGGCATCCAGCGTCCATTCCGAAATCGTGTCAGGGCGGTTTTCGGCAAGATCGGCGGCCTGCCAGATATAGGCAGCCCCGGCATCGACCGTTTCATTGCGCCAGCGGATACGCCCGTCGGTGCGTGTGGTATCGGCGTCATCATCCAGCAGGCCGCGCAATTCAAAGAATAACCCGTTGGGCAGGGTATATTGCCCCGATATCAGCCAATCCGATTCCAGCCCGGACAGGCCGGACGAGGGGGTGAAATCCGGCTGCGCCGCGCTGCGGAAAATCCGCCCCAGTGTCAGGGTCGATGTGGTCCCCCCCGCGCCCAGCCGTGTCCATGTCAGCCCGGCGGCAACCTGCGCGCCGGTTTCCACGGCATCCTGTCCGGCAAAACGCGACCTGTCGAACAGATTGGCCTGATCCAGTTCCGACCTTGTGCTGTCCTCATTGGGCGGAATCCCGCCATAGATATCGGCCCAGCTGATCGTGACGGTGGGTTCGATCAGATGGCCCGCCTGCCCATTGCCCGGCCGCGCCAGCGGCCAGCGCAATGTGACCATCGCCGCAGGCACGAACCGCAGGTCATTGGCGGCAAAGGCGCTGTCGTCGCGTACATTGTACAGATCGGCGCGCATCCCGGTTTGCCCGGTCATCACCAGTCCGCCCGGCAGGATCCAGTCACGCCGCCAGTCCGCGCGCCCGCCCGCTCGGGTCACGTCGCGGCCTGCATCGCCGTCGGTCGTATCCGGGCGATAGGCGGTGTCGAGGCTGATCGCATAGGTCAGGGTGCCGCCATAACCGGGCTGGATTCGGTGTTCGGTCCGCACCTCGCCGATGAAGGGGGGCAGCGACGCGTTGGTTTCGAAATCTCGCAGCGTCTGGAAATAGCTCAGGCGCAGTTCGTTAAGACTTGTGTCATCGGCGCGCACAAGGCTCAGCGCGCTTTCCAGCCGGTCCTGATCGCCATAGCCGTAATCTAGCAGATAGGCCTTGTCGGACACGGTTTCAAAGTTGAAATTCAACTGATAACCGCCCGCCACCGCGAATTGACCCACCGCCGACAGATAGGACCGCGCCTCTGGCTGTAACGTATCGTCGCTGACCGCACCGCTGATCTGCAACGACCCGTTGGCAAAGGCGCGGCGGAACAGGATTTCCAGCGTGCGTGTCTGCGGCGACAGATAGGGCGTCAGCGTGATATCGGCATGATCGCCCAAGGTCACGAAATAGGGCGTCTTCAGCCCGGTCCCCAATTGGCTGGTATTGCGGGTGCGCGGGATCAGAAACCCCGTCGCCCGCGTCAATGTCGGATCGGGCAGGCGCATCGCAGGTATCCACAGCAGCGGCACACCGCGCACCCGGAATGTCGCATTTTCAAAATATAGTTGTCGTTCCAGCGTGTCATGGACCACACGTTCGGCCCGGATTTCCCACAAAGGCGCACGGGTGCCGCAGACCTGACAGGACGACGCCGTACTGCGGTAAAGCTGCAGATAACGGCCGTCTTCGCGGTTGATCTGATTGGCGGCCAGTTGCAATTGCTGGTCCAGCACCAGACGCGCGCCCAACAGGATACCGTTCTGCAACCGCGGGTCCAGATCGGCGCTGCTGGCGGTCAGCATCGCGCCATCGGCGGATTGCACGGTGATCGGCCCGGTGATCAGCAGACGGTCGCTGTCGCGGTCATAGGTGATGCGCGCGGCGCGCAGGCTGGTACCGTCAAAGAACGCTTCGACATTGCCGCTGGCGATCAGCTGGTTATCGGCGGTCAGCGTGACGTTATCCGCGATCAGGGTCGCGGCCTGCTGCGCGCGCAGGCCGGCGGGCAACAGCATCAGGATTAGAACCAACCAGCGCATCAGCCATCCTCATTATGTAAAAGCAGGCCCAGCGACAGGCCCATCGCGGCCAAAGGCGGCGCCCAGGCGGCAAGGGCTGCGGGCAATTGCCCGTTTTCGCCCAGCACCTGCGCGAAATTGCGGATGAAATAGATCACGAAGGCCAGCAGGATCGCGAACATCACCATCAGCCCGGTGCGCCCGCCGCGCTGATGCCTGATCGTGAAGCTCGCCCCGATCATCACCATCGCCATCAGGAAAAACGGCTGCGCGATTTCGCTGTGCAGCCAGACCTGATGGCGCTGTGCGGAAAATCCCGCCGCCTGCAACCGGTTGATAAAGGCGGGTAATTCCCAGATCGGGATCGACGCGGGCGTGCCGAAACTGTCGCGAATCTGATCCGGTGTCAGGCTGGACGGCACGCGCAGCGCGGCAGAACTGACAGCCCCCGCCTCTGGCGTCACTTCATCGCCGAAGGTCCAGGATTTGGCATTGGTCAGCACCCAAGCCCCGTCGGTCAGGATCGCGCTGTCGGCGTTGATCCGGCGGGCAGGGCCTGACCCGGGCGCAAAGGTGATAAAGGTCACATCCGACAGCACCGTTCCGTCCAGATTGGCGCTGGCGGCGCGGATCACCGTCTGTCCGTCGCTGGTGCCTTGCCGCAGCCACAGCCCCGATGATCCGATTGACAGCACCGATGCATCGCCGCGCAAGGCCCCGCCGCGCGCCTCGTATTCCTTGGACGTTGCGGCGACAATCGGGTTCAGCACCGCCACCGCCAGCACCCCGATCAACAGGGCGACGGCCAGCGGCGCGGACAGCGCGCGCAACGCCGACCTGCCTGCCGCGCGGGTCACGACCAGTTCGGATGACCGCGCCAAAGCCAGAAACAGCGCGATCGCCGCCAGGATCATGATCAGCGGCAGGATCTGGTAAATCGCCTGCGGGATATTCAGCAGCGTCAGCGCGAACAGGTCCTGAAATGTGGCATCCGCGCTGGCATAGCGGCGCAATTGTTCGACCAGATCAAGAAACAGCATGATCAGGAAAAAGACCGCCAGCACCCCTAGAAAGGTCATCAGAAAGCGGCGCGCGAAATAGCGGTGCAGGATCATGCGGGCACCTCTGCCCGGATCCGGCGCTTGAACAGATAGGGCCGGCTGGCCCAGAACAGCAGGCACCAGACGATCATCAGCCCGCCGATCCCCGGCAGATAGGTCATGAACCACAATTGCGCATTGGCGCGCGCGGCATTCAACCCGGCGGTTTCCAGCGCCTTGACCACCACGATCAGCGCGATGGCCGCGACGATCTGCCGCCAAACGCCGAACCGGCTGTGCCCACCCACCATCAGCGTAGCGAAACCGATCAGCGCGGCAACCGTGCCCAGCAGCGACTGGCTGAACCGGTCATGGCCATCGGCGATCATCCGCGCGGCGGATGTGCCGGTTTCTGCGACCAGTTCCGGGGTCGGGTTCAGCAAGTCCCAGGTCGTCAGATGCGACGCCCTGCGTCCGCTGCGCGATGTCGCGGCTAGCAGATCGCCGACATTATAGGAAAAATCGTTAAACCGCGTGGTGAAAAGCCGCTGATCGGCGCGCCGCAGGGTCTGGACCATGCCGTCAATCATCACCAATTGGGTCTGATCGCCATCGCGCACCAGAAACGCGCGCGACGCGGTATAGGTCATCTGATCCTCGCTGCCGCGCGTGTCGGACATAAACAGGTCCAGCAATTCGCCCCCCGGCGTGATATCGCGGATGTAAAAGGTCACACCGGGGATCGGTTCGATAAAGGTGCCGGGGTTCAGCAGCCGCGCAGTGACATTGCGCGCGATCTCGGACTGGCGCAGGGCCAGTTGGGCGCTGCTGGCGGGTACCAGAAAATGCATCAGCACCGACATCAGCAAGGCCACGATCAACCCGAAGGCCAGCACCGGGCGCGCCAGCCGGAACATGGAAAACCCGGTCGCCTGCATCACGGTCAGTTCGCTGTCGCTGGTCATCCGGTTGGTGACATAGACCGCCGCCGCAAAAGCCGCCAAAGGCAGCGCCAGCCGGATCACCGCAGGCAGGGTCAGCGCAGTGAATTCCATGAACACCCCCGCAGACTGGCCATCCGCGATCAGTTGATCGAACAGCACCACAGCGCGGTTGATCCAATAGACCAGCACCAGCACAAGGCTGAAAAACCCGAACAGCACCATCAGCTGGGACAGCATATATCTGTCAAATCGCGCCAAATTTCCGGTCCTTTGCCCCGCCTGTTTGCGCAAACTATCGCAAGCTGCGGCCGGATAGAACAGCTAACTGGTCATTGCCGGACGCAGAGGCTACCTATTGCCGAAGATCATTGCCAGACAGGATACACCATGCCCACGCCCGCCGAAATCCGGTTCATCGACACCGACCTTGACCAGATCGCAGCGCAGCGGGGCAGGATCGCTGTTTTCGCGGATATGGACGGGCGGATGGACCCAGCGGGGCGCAAGCTTAACACACTGACGCGCAAGGCGCTGGACCGGCTGATCGGATCGGACATATTCAGGAAACTGGCGGCAGGCGATCAGGCCACGATCAGCTATCCTGCCGGGCTCGCCGCGGATGCGATCAGCGTGGTGAAACTGGGCCGCCGTCCATCCGTGGCCGAGGCGCGCAAGGCGGGTGCAGCACTTGCCAAGGCGCAGAGCGGGCAGGATCTGCTGGTGCTGGCGGGCAATCATCCGCGTGCTGCGGATATCGCGCTGGGGCTGGCGCTGCGTGGCTATCATTTCGACACCCACAAGACCGCCGAGAAACCGCTGGCACCCCGGATACGCTTCATGGTGTCCGAACCGGAACAGGTGGCCAAAACCGCCCATCCGATGGCCGCCGTCGCCGAAGGCGTGTTCTTCACCCGCGATCTGACCAATGAACCGGCCAATGTGCTGACCACGGATGATTTCGCCGCACGGCTTGCCGCGATGCAGGAACTGGGGCTTGACGTCGAGATATTGGAAGAGGCGGATCTGGCCCGCCTTGGCATGCGCGCCTTGCTGGCCGTGGGGCAGGGGTCCGCCAGCCCGACCAAGGTGGTGGTCATGTCATGGAACGGCGGTCCGGCAGGTGATGCGCCCTTCGCGCTGGTCGGCAAGGGCGTGGTCTTTGACACCGGCGGGATCAGCCTGAAACAGGCCGGCGGCATGGAAGAGATGACAGCCGATATGGGCGGCGCGGGCGTCGTCGCGGGCGTGATGCGCGCGCTGGCCCTGCGCAGGGCGCGCGCCAATGTCGTGGGCGTCGTCGGGCTGGTAGAAAACATGCCATCGGGTGGCGCCACGCGCCCCGGCGATGTGGTCCGGTCGATGAAGGGCGACAGTATCGAGATCATCAATACCGACGCCGAAGGCCGGCTGCTGCTGGCCGACGTGCTGTGGTACACGCAGGAAAGGTTCAACCCTAGCGGCATGATCGATCTGGCGACGCTGACCGGCGCGGTCGAGGTGGCGCTTGGTCACGAAAACGCAGGGCTTTTTTCCAACAACGACACGCTGTGCGCCGAATTCACCAAGGCGGCAGAGGCCGAAGGCGAATCCGCCTGGCGCCTGCCGCTGGCCAAGGCCTATGACACGCTGATCGACAGCCGGATCGCCGATATGAAAAACACCGGCGGGCGGGCAGGTGGCGCGATTACTGCCGCGCAATTCCTGCAACGCTTCGTGCGCGCTGACATGCCGTGGTGCCATCTGGATATCGCGGGCGTCGCCCATGTGACATCCGAAACCGCGCTGGCCCCTGCGGGTGCGACGGGCTGGGGCGTCATGGCGCTGAACCGGCTGATCGCGGATCATTACGAGGTTTAGATGGGCGCGGTATTCTTTTACGAATTGCAGGGCAGCCCGCTGGAAACCACACTGCCGATGCTGCTGGACAAGGCGCGCGGGCAGGGCTGGCGCGTGCTGGTGCGCAGCAGCGATGCCAACTTGCTGGCGCGGCTGGATGATCTGCTCTGGCAGGGGCCGGTGGATGCCTTCCTGCCGCATGGGCTGGCGGGCGGTCCGCATGACGCAGACCAGCCGATCCTGCTGGGCGATCTGCCGGCGGATGGCTTTGCCTGTGTAATGGCGGTGGGCGGGGCCACGGTCACGCCGGACGAGGCCCGCGCATTGCAGCGCGCCTGTATCCTGTTCGACAGCCACGACGACGCAAAGGCGCAGGCCCGCGTGCAATGGAAAACCCTGACCGAGGCCGGGATCGCCGCGCAATATTGGGCGCAAGAAGACGGGCGCTGGGTGAAAAAGGCCGAAAAGCCGGCGCAGGGCTGAAGCAGCGGACCGGTTTTGCGCGGGATTTCACCGACATGCGGCGCTGGTGTTGTCTGAACCGGAACCGCAATCCGGCAGCGGTGTTGACCACCCGTCGCCCCAAGGGCGGAATTTGAACAACGGGTTCGCAGGTCTTGTCGCGGCCCGCCAACTGACAAGGGAGCCATTTTCAATGCTGCGCATGTTTCGGACATCCATCACCACCGCACTGCTTGCCCCCGGCCTTGCCCTGGCGGCGCCAGAAGATTATGCAGACCATGTTCCCCATAATATCCGTGACATGGAATTGCAGGATTGGTCGATGGACGACGATATCCTGACCGCGTTCTATGGCGAAACGATCGGTCGCGCGACCCTGCGGATATTTCCTGCGCCTCAGGCCGATCCGGCAGGGGCTGCAGCGGGCGAAACGTCGGGCAGCACGCCTGCCGCGCAGCGTGCGATGCTGGATCTTCTGTCACGCAATCTGGATGTGGGGACCAATGCCTTGGGTGACGGCTATACGACGAACCCTGTGCGCCTGTTCAGTATACGCCTTGATGGTGGCGATGCGCTGGAGGGTGAACTGGCCTGCGGGTACATCGAACGGGTTCAGGCCGACGAAAGGGCCGACGCCGATGCCGGGCCGATGTCGCTGTCCGACCGCATCTGCGTCAGCCAGCACGAGGATGATATCATTTCCGTCTATATCACGACGCCGAACCGCGAAAGCCTGCCGCTGGATGTGGAAAGTGCGCAGATCAACTTTGCGGGCCAGCTGATCGGTACGGTCATCACACTGGCAAGCGGCGAAGACCTGCCCACGGCACAGACGGAATAAGACGCCAGCGCGCCGCCCTAGAACGCAAAGGACGAATCGAAATCCGGCGGGAGTTCAGGGGCAGGCGCGCAGGCGGCCAGCAAAAGCATCAGGGCAAGGGCGCGGATCATCGGGTCAGGACCAGTGTGTTGTTGGCAATCTCGATCCTGTCATAAAGACCCAGATAGGTCATGCCAAGCAGGCTTTCGTCCATTTCGCCGCCATTGACGACAGCGGCGACCGGCCCTTCGGTCACGCCCTCCAGCGTCATGGTGTCAAGCATCACCGGCGCGGTGGGCACCATGCCGTTGGCGGTGGCGGCCATGCCCGAATAGGTCAGGCTGTCGGGGTCGATCCCCGCGCGGCGGGCATCGCGCTCCGAAAGCACGACCTGCGACGCGCCGGTATCCACGATGAACCGCACCGGCGTGCCGTTCACATCAATGTTCAGAAAATAATGCCCGCCCGCGCCGCGCGGCACGGTGATCGTGCCGTCGGCCATCGCACTTTGACGCGGGCTGACATTTTGGCTGATATCGCCCCAAAGCCCGTAAGCCCCTATGACGCCCACAAAAATCAACGCCCAGATCGCGGCCTGTTGCGCCATCTTGCCCAGATTATTGCGCCCGGCGACAATGGCGGACCCGCCAATCGCGGCGCCCAGCAGGACAAGATAGGTCAGTTGCATGATCTGTTCGGTGCTCATAACCCCTCATATAGGGCTTATGCGCCGATTCCAAAGCCCCGTAATCCGTCCATGACGAATTGCACCGCCAAAGCGGCCAGCAACATACCCAGCACGCGGGTCAAGATATTCAGCCCGGTCTTACCCAGCACACGTTCGATCACCGGGGCGGCCAGAAAGGACAGGAAGGTGATGATCAGCACCGCAAAGACCACCCCTGCAATCGCGCCGTAATCGGCGGCAGAGGGCGAATTGCCCGCCAGCAGGATCACCGTGGTGATCGCCCCCGGCCCCACGATCAAGGGCAGCGCCAGCGGAAAGACAGACGGATCATCGTGATGTTCGGCCTGACCTTCGGCGGCGTTGTCCGCGCGCCGGGCCTGTCGGCGCTGGAACAGCATATCAAGCGCTGTCAGAAACAACAGAACACCGCCCGCGATGCGGAACGCATCCATCGAGATGCCGATGAACCCCAGCAGCGCCTCGCCCACGAACAAAAACAGCATCAGCAGGCTGGCCGCGACGATACAAGCGCGCACCGCGATGACGCGGCGCTGGCTGGGCGTCATGCCTTGGGTCAGGGCGATAAACACAGGGGCCAGCCCCGGCGGGTCCATGATGATGAACAGCGTGGTGAAGGCCGCGATCAGAGCGGGCAGTTCAGTCATTATTCCGGGTCCAGCCTTGGGTTATCAACAGGATGTCAGGCTTTTTCAGCCTTTTCCAGCTTTTCAAGCGCGGCCATCCACATCGCCTCGGCCCGGCCCAGACCGTCCATGACCTCCGCGTATTTCTTGTTCCATGTCGCCAGTTCGCCCGCCTTGGCATCATCATAAAGCGCGGGGTCAGCCAGTTTCTTGGCAAGTTTGTCGCGCATGTCGTTGATTTTATTGACACGTTCTTCGTTCTTGCGCACATCCGACCGCAAGGCAAGGATTTCATCACGCGTCGGTTTCGGCGCAGTTTTTGGTTTTGGCTTGTCCTTTTCCGCAGGTTTTTCCGGCGTCAACAGCAGGCGACGATAGGATTCCAGATCGTCGTCATAGGGTTTGACATGGCCGTCCTTGACCAGCCACAGCCGGTCCGCGACCATCGACAAAAGATGCATATCGTGGCTGACAAGGATCACGGCACCGGAATAGGCGGTCAGCGCCTCGACCAGCGCCTCTCGGCTTTCGATATCAAGGTGGTTTGTCGGCTCATCGAGGATCAGCAGATGCGGCGCGGGCAGGGTGGCCAGCAGCAGCGACAGACGCGCCTTTTGACCGCCCGACAGGCGCCCGACCTCGGTTTCCGCCTGATCCGCGCCAAGGCCGAACCCGGCCAGCCGCGCGCGCAGCCGGGCTTGCCCTTCGCTGGCGCGTTCGCGCATCAGGTGCTGCAGCGGGGTTTCATCGACATACAATTCATCAACCTGATGCTGGGCGAAAAACCCGATGCGCAGCTTGTTCGATGTCACCATCTTGCCGCGCGCAACGTCCAACCGCCCGGACAGCATCTTCGACAGGGTCGATTTGCCCTCACCATTGCGGCCCAACAGCGCGATCCGGTCGTCCTGATCGATCCGCAGGTTCAGATCATGCAGCACGATGGTATTTCCATACCCCACGGCAGCGGCTTCGGTCGCGATGATCGGCGGGGCGAGTTCTTCGGGTTCAGGAAAGGTAAAGACCGTGCGCGCCGCATCTTCGGGCGCGCGGATGGTTTCCATCTTTTCCAGCGCCTTGACCCGCGACTGCGCCTGTTTGGCTTTCGATGCCTTCGCCTTGAACCGGTCCACGAAAGCCTGCAAATGCGCGCGTTTCGCGTCTTGCTTTTTCGCAGCGGATGTCATCAGCGCGCGTTTCTCCGCGCGCTGTTTGGCAAACATGTCGTAGGTGCCGGTGTAATAAATCAGCCCCTTGTCTTCCAGATGCAGGATGCCGCCGACAGACCGGTTCAGCAATTCGCGGTCGTGGCTGACGATCAGCACGGTATGGGGGTATTTGACCAGATAGGCCTCCAGCCAGAGCGCGCCTTCAAGGTCGAGATAGTTGGTCGGCTCATCCAGCAGCAACAGATCGGGTTCGCTGAACAGCACCGCCGCCAGCGCCACGCGCATCCGCCAGCCGCCGGAAAACGCCGAACAGGGCTGTTGCTGTTCTTCATGGGTGAACCCCAGACCTTTCAGGATCGTGGCGGCGCGCGCCTCGGC
>NZ_JBKBQY010000049.1:0-25112 GCF_046292185.1 Yoonia sp. | reverse complement strand
CACCGGCCGTGCGAATTGTCTCGTATTGAGCCATGTTTTCCTCCAGTTATAGACAGTGGCGCCACCATTCGGCATCCTTGGGGTGTATATTGGCAGGCTGGCCCAGAGATTCAAGGCTTTAAGGGCCTGTCCGGGGTATTTCTGACGCTTTGCGCCGGAATGTCGCGCCGCTGTTATCTGCGCGTTACCTGCGCCAATGGCGCGGCACGTCCCACAGCGGTTTCTCTGCCTCGCGCAGGGCATCCTGGCGGGTGACACCAATATCGTCGAGCAGATGCGGTTCCAGATCGCGCAGGTCGCGGCGCTGGCGGGCCAGACCGATGAATTGCATCACCCGGCGCCAAAGCGACGGGCGTGCGGCGGGAAGGGCGCATGTTCGTGTTGTGCTGGTCATTATATCGTCTTTCGTGATGTGTGGCGTGGTTCGTATGTCTGTGCTTGATGTTAACGCAACGACACTGCATAATGAAAATGAATGTTTGACGAATGAAGCATCAGGAATATTGATATGGCGCGAAATCTGGATCTGACCGCCTTGCGGTCTTTTGTTGCGGTGGCCGATACCGGCGGGGTAACCAAGGCGGCGGGGCTGTTGCACCTGACTCAATCGGCCGTCTCGATGCAGTTGAAACGTCTCGAAGAATCGCTGGATACCCAATTGCTGGACCGGTCGTCGCGCACGATCGCGCTGACATCGCAGGGTGAACATCTGCTGTCCTATGCGCGGCGGATGCTGATTCTGAACGATGAGATCTACGGCAAACTGACATCCGTCGCCTATGAAGGCCAGGTCACGCTGGGCGTGCCGCATGACATCATCTATCCGGTGATCCCGGACGTCCTGCGCCGCTTTGCCGCCGCCTATCCGCGCATGCAGGTGCAATTATGCTCTTCTTTCACAAGCCAGTTGCTGCAGGATTTCCGGCGCGGGGCGCTCGACATGATCCTGACGACCGAAGACAGCGTGGGGCAGGGCGGCGAAACCCTGACTGCCATCCCGCTGGTCTGGCTTGGGGCGCCGGGCGGACAGGTCTGGAAACAACGCCCCTTGCGGCTGGCGTTCGAGCATCGCTGCATTTTCCGCAAATTCGTGCAGCGCCGGTTGGATGAGGCCGGGATCGCGTGGGAAATGGCGGTGGAAAGCCATTCAAGCCGCACGATCGAAGCCTCTGTCAGCGCTGATCTGGCGGTCCATACGATGCTGGCCGGGGCAGAGCCGCGCCATTTCGAACGGATCAACCATGGCGGGGCATTGCCGGAATTGCGCGCCTTCAATGTCAATCTGTATCACGCCGATCTGGACAGCAGCCCGGTGATCGCCGATCTGGCCGGGTTCATCCGCGATGGGTTTTATACCCAACGCACGCCGGTCATGGCACAATAACCACCTTCCCGGTCGAGGCGCGGCTGCGCATCAGCGCCAACGCCTCATCCGCGTGGTCCAGCGGCAGGACATGGCTGATATGCGGGCGCAACCGCCCCTCGGCCAGCCAGCCCAGCAACTCGGCCAGACTATCGGACAAGGCATCAGGCCGGAATTTCAGATAGCCGCCCCAGTAAAACCCGATCACGTCGATATTCTTGACCAGCAGGATATTGGCGGGCACCTGCGGGACAGCGCCGCTGGCAAAGCCGATCACGACCACCCGCGCCTCTGGCTTGCAGGCCCCAAGCGCGGCTTTGAATGCATCGCCCCCCACCGGGTCATAGACGACATCCGCGCCGCCCAGTGCCTTGACGCTGGCCTTGATATCCTGGGTTTCGCTGTCGATCACATGATCCGCACCGGCGGCCTGCGCCACGGCCAGCTTTTCCGCGCCGCGTGCCACGGCGATGACCCGCGCGCCCATTACCTTGCCGATTTCCACCGCTGTCAGGCCGACGCCACCTGCGGCCCCCAGCACCAGAAGGGTCTCGCCCTGCGTCAGATGCGCGCGACGCGTCAGCGCCAGATGCGACGTGCCGTAGGCGACCATGAAACTGGCGGCGACCTGTGACGACATCGCGTCAGGGACGGGGCGGCAGAGGGCAGCAGGAAACACGCCCTTGTCTGCCATGCCACCCTGACCGCCAAAGACCGCGACGCGGGTGCCGATAGCGGGGGTGGTCACGCCGTCACCCTGCGCGATCACGGTGCCGCACACCTCCATCCCGAGGGTGAAAGGTGGGACAGGCGTATCCTGATAGGACCCTTTCGCCATCAGAAGATCGGCAAAGTTCAGACCGCAGGCCGCGATATCCAGCAAAACCTCGCCCGGCGCGGGTTGTGGGACGGGCACGTCCCGCAGGGCGGGCGGGCTCGCGAACGACAAAACCTGATAGGCGCGCATCGGCACTCCTTGAATCACCAATCTGACACTGCATATCACGTGGGTGGTACAATGTTGACCGGACAGTAATTATGCGTTTGGCGAAAAACTGCTGCCGCGAACCTGTCCTTAAGGTTAGCACTGGGGCTGCAACCCTTGCGTGTTATGATGAAATCACGTCATTGCCAATCCATGCGTGGTATGACGGGCGATAATTATTTCGTTACAAGGCCACATTTTTCGGCAAGGCAGGATTTGCCGCGCCATTTTCTATTGGGGAAAAACGTTATGAAACATCCTGTCGATGTCTATGTGGGCAAGCGTATCCGGCACCGCCGCTGGATGAAAGGAACCACGCAGCAACAACTTGCAGAGAACGTTGGCATCAAATTCCAGCAGATCCAGAAATATGAAACCGGCATGAACCGGGTCAGCGCGTCGCGGCTTTGGGATATCGCCAATGTATTGGGCGTGCCGGTCGCGTTCTTTTTTGAAGGCTATGATGCGCAGCCTGTGGTGGAATCAAACGCGACCGATATGCCGGGCGATATCCTGACCGACAAGGAAGCGCTGGAGTTGCTACGCTCTTACTATGCAATTCCGGAAAATCAGCGTCGTCGCCTCTTCGATCTGGCCCGCGTGCTGAGCGAAGCCGCCTAAACGGCGCTTGACCTGCCGAACTGCGCTGCGTTACCGGAACGGGTAAAGCAGCGCAGCAGGGATGGCAGGCATATGGATCACGAAACGCAGGCAGGTCTGATCCGCGTGGCCCACCTTTTGGCGGATGCGGCGCGCCCGGTCACGCTGGCGCATTTCCGCACCGCATCGCTGATCGCCGACAACAAGGCGGCGGCGCATTTCGATCCTGTCACCATTGCCGACCGTGCCGCCGAACGGGCGATGCGCGATCTGCTGGCGCAAGAACGCCCCGATGACGCGATCTTTGGCGAAGAATACGGCCATTCCAGCGGCACCAGTGGCCTGACCTGGGTGCTGGACCCGATTGACGGCACCCGCGGCTATATCAGCGGCACACCGACATGGGGCGTGCTGATCGCCGTCGGCGATGCGGATGGCCCGGTTTACGGCATCATTGACCAGCCCTATATCGGCGAGCGTTTCGCGGGCGGTTTCGGGCAGGCCAGCCTCACCGGGCCGATGGGCATCGCACCATTGGCCACGCGCGCGGCGCGCCCTTTGGATCAGGCGATCCTGCTGTCCACCTTCCCCGAAATCGGCACCCCGACGGAACGACAGGCGTTTGAGGCGGTGGCGCAGCAAGTCCGGTTGACGCGTTACGGGATGGATTGCTATGGCTATGCCCTGCTGGCTGCAGGGCAGGTCGATCTGGTGATCGAGGCGGGGCTGAACGCCTATGACGTACAGGCCCCGATCGCCGTGATTAAAGCGGCAGGCGGCATCGTCACCGACTGGTCGGGCGGGCCTGTGCATGAAGGCGGGCAGGTGCTGGCCGCCGCGAACCGGCAGGTCCATGCCGCGGCACTGGAACTGCTGCAACCCGGGTGAGACGGGGCTATGATCGTCTTGGGATTCCTGTCATGCTCTGGTTGTGCTGCGCTTGGCCAACAACCCAAAAGATTGCGAATCTCATGAAAAATCCCCTCGTTATGTTGTCGTTTGCGATTCTCTCGGCTTGTGTTGCCGTCATCCCGATCCCGCAGCAAAGCGTCTCGCGCGATGTGCCCGCGACGGTCGCGACAGCCGGTTTCGGCGGCGCGCTGAACGACATGCGCCGCGCGCAGGGGCTGGGCCCGTTGGGCGAGGATGCACGGCTGACCCGCGCCGCGCAGGGCCATGCCGATCATATGGCGCAGGCGGGTTATTTTTCGCATCAATCTCCGGGCGGCCCATTGGGCAATAACATGTCCGCGCGGATCCGTTCGACCGGCTGCCAACCCGGGGCGATGTCGGAAAACATCGCCTATGGCCAAAGGTCAGAGGCAGAGGTGTTGGCCGGCTGGACCGCATCACCGGGGCATCTTACCAATATGATGGGGCCACGCTATCGCAGCTTCGGCCTGGGCCAGTCGGGCGATATCTGGGTGCTGAACCTCGCGGACGGGTGCTGAGCGGGGCAGGCATTTTAAGCGGGGCTGGCACGGGGTGGTTATGGGGGACAGAACCGGCCTTTCCCCCTATGCGCGCAATGACGACTATTTGAAGATTCCGCATTCGCAGATATGCGCGAATTCGCCATGCAGATGTGCCAAGGCTGACCGGTGGATTTCGTCGGCGACAAAGACCCTTGGAAATCCCACTTCTATTCAGATCAAACGCAAGGCGCTTTAAGAAGCGCGGCACACAACTTCGAGGATGTTCTTGCGGCTCTTGGCCGTATTTGCGGCAATGACATGCAACCGGCGGGTTTCGGTCGCACTTTCGTCATCTTCTTTCAACAGCCTGCGATTATATGGCGGCTGCGTGCGCGTAAGAGCATTCCATAAGTATTTCGCGTTTTGAAAAACAAGGAAGTAATATGATACCGACAAAAATGACGATCGCCGGGGCTTTGCTGTTGGTGGGGACCGCCGCCGCGCAGGCGCAGGAAGCCTGTTCAGTCTACACTGTGCAGCGCGGTGATTCTCTGAGCGGGATCGCACGGACAGCCTATGGCAGCATCAGCTATCAAGCCCTTTGGGATGCAAACCGGACCGTGATCGGCAGCAATCCCAACGCAATTTTGGTTGGTATGGATCTGAAACTGCCATGTGCCGACGGCAGCCTGCCCGGCAGCGGCACAGTGCAAGCCAGCGCGACAACACCCGTGCCCGAAGTCGGCGCAGACGGCCCGGTACAGATCCGTCTTGTGACCGGCACCGATTATCCACCTTTCACCCAGGAAGACATGCCCGGTGGCGGGATTTACACCCAGCTTGTGCGCGCTGCGATGGACACGATGGAGCCGCGCTATGAAACATCGATTACCTTTGTGAACGATTGGGATGCGCATCTGGAAGCATTGCTGCCGGCCCATGCGTTCGACGGGTCTTTTCCATGGCTCAAGCCGGAATGCGACAAACCTGAAACGTTGACCCCGACAACCAGCGCGCGGTGTGAAACCCTGCTTTTCTCGGACCCGTTCTATGAAATCGTGAACGGCCTGATCACGCGGTCCGATAGCCCGCTGGCAGCAACGTCGGACTACGATGATTTCCACGGCACATCTATCTGCCTGCCCGAAGGCTACGTCGATGCGCCATTGGCGGCGGGGGGGCTGGTTGAACCGGTCGTCACCTATTTCCGCCCTGCTAACCCCGACGACTGCTTTAGCGCGCTGATGGCGGGCGACATTCAAGCCATTTCGCTTGAGATCGTGCAGGCCGATGACATCGCAGGCCGACTGCGGCTAGGTGATGCCGTGGCTTCAAACCCCACCCTGACAATGGTCAAACTGATGTCGGTCTATGTCGATAAATCCAACCCGAAGGCAGAACAGGTGATCGAAGCACTGAATGCAGGCCTGAAAAACATCCGTGACAGCGGTTTGTGGTTCACCACCGTGCGTGATGGTTTTGCCGCCTATTACGGGGACTGATCAGCGCGCCTGCCGCACCCCCGCAATCCAGACATCTGCAATCGCCCGGTCATCGCCCATCATGATCGTGGGGAACAACGCGTCCCAGATATCATTCGCACGGCCCGACCGCTGCGCAATGGCGGGTGTCGATCCCAGATCCAGAACCGTGATATCCGCTGCAGCGCCCGCGCCCAGATGGCCGATCTGCCCCGCCATATGCAGGCTGGCGGCTGATCCTTCGGTTGCCAGCCACAGCAATTGCGCCGGATGCAGCGCGACACCGCGCAATTGCCCGATTTCATAGGCTGCCGCCATCGTGCGCAGCATCGAAAACGACGATCCGCCGCCGGTATCAGTGGCCAGCCCGATACTCAGCCCGGCGCGCGCCAGACCCATCAAATCGAACAACCCCGACCCGATAAAGGCGTTGGACGTCGGGCAATGCACCACGGCGGCACCGACCTCTGCCAGCCGCGCAATCTCGCGCGGTTCCAGATGGATCGCATGGCCATAGATGCCGCGCGCGCCCAGCAGGCCAAATGCCTCATAAGTATCCAGATAGTCGCGCGCGTCGGGGAACAGGTCCCGGACCCAGGCGATTTCGGGCAATTGTTCGCTCAGATGCGTCTGCATCAGGCAATCCGGATGCTCCGCCCAAAGCGCGCCAAGGGCTGTCAGTTGATCGGGCGTCGAGGTCGGCGAAAACCGTGGCGTGATGGCATAAGTCGCGCGGCCCTTGCCATGCCAGCGCGCAATCAGCGCCTTGCTGTCGTCATAGGCGCTTTGCGCGGTATCGCGCAGGTTATCGGGCGCATTGCGGTCCATGCAGGTCTTGCCCGCGACCACAGCCATATCGCGCGCGGCGGCGGCGGTGAAAAACGCATCGACGCTACACGGATGGATCGTGCAATAGCTGGTCAGCGTCGTGGTGCCATGCGCAACGGCCAGTTCAACCGTCCGGGTAGCCACTTCGGCGGCATAGGCGGGGTCGGCCAGCCGCGCCTCTTCGGGAAATGTATACGTGTTCAACCAGTCGATCAGCTGTTTGCCCCAGCTCGCGATGATGCCGGTCTGGGGGTAATGCATATGGGCATCGACAAAGCCCGAGCTGATCAGCTTTGCACCATAATCCACCACCTGCGCATCCGGATGCGCGGCGCGCAGCGCAGGCCCGTCACCTGTTGCCACAACCATGCCGCCGTCAATCAGCACGCCGCCCGCGCTGTTGAACTGTACCGCATCGGCCCAATCGCCGATCAGTGGATTTCCAGAAAAACCAAGCGTCTGGCCAAGAAGTAAGTGTTTTGTCATATCGCTGGTATAGGCTGCGCAAAAGCCGGCGTAAATCATGGATTGGCGTTGTCAGTATGGCCGCTTTGTCTATGCTGCCCGAAAAACGGAGGTGCGCGATGGCCGAACATGACGACGACCATGAGGATGAAGCTTTCGGCATTACCGACAGGCTGGTGGTCGAGGTGCGTGAGGCCGTCGAAAACGCGGATGCCGCTGCCGTTGATGCGCTGCTTGACCCTTTGCACCCCGCCGATATCGCGCATCTGATCGAACAGATCGACCGCAAGGAACGGCGCGACCTGCTGACCCTGTGGAAAGGCGGGATCGACGGCGATATCCTGTCCGAGCTTGACGAAAACCTGCGCGAAGAAATCATCGGCCAGCTGGCACCGGACGAACTGGCCGATGCCTTGCGGGATCTGGACAGCGATGATGTCGTCGATCTGGTCGAGTATCTGGATCAGGATCAGCAGGGCGTGGTGCTGGACGCGCTCGACGCCAGCGATCGGATCGTGGTGGAACAGGCGCTGTCCTACCCCGAAGAATCCGCTGGCCGGCACATGCAATCGGAACTGGTGCGCGCGCCCGAACACTGGAATGTGGGCGAGGCGATTGATTTCCTGCGCTCCGACGTCGTGCTGCCCGATCAGTTCTATCACATCATTCTGGTCGATCCCCGGCTCAAGGCCACGGGTTATGTCACGCTTGGCCGCATCCTCAGCCATCCGCGCGCCACGCCGCTGCGCGACCTGACCGAGGAAACATTCCGCACCTTCCACGTCACCCAAGGCGTGGAAGAGGTCGCGCAGGCGATCAACCACTACCATCTGATCACCGCCCCCGTTGTGGATGACGACGACCGCGTCGTCGGCGTGATCACCATCGACGATGCGATGGCCTTTCTTGAAGAAGAAGCCGAAGAAGATTTGCTGCGCCTTGCCGGTGTCGGTGAAGGCAGCCTGTCGGACAAAGTCTTTACCACCAGCAAACAGCGTCTGCCTTGGTTGGCGGTCAACCTTGTTACCGCCAATTTCGCGGCCTTCGTGATTTCCCTGTTCGAGGAATCGATCGCCGGACTGGTCGCTCTGGCCGTGCTGATGCCGATTGTCGCCTCCATGGGTGGCAATGCCGGTACGCAGTCGCTGACCGTGGCGGTGCGCGCGCTGGCCACGCGCGATCTGACCCCGGCCAACCAATGGCGCGTCGTGCGGCGTGAAGGTCTGGTCGGCCTGATCAACGGCGTTGTTTTCGCGCTGGTGATGGCGGTGATCGGCTATCTGTGGTTCGGGTCGATGATGCTTGGTGTCGTGATTGGTATGGCAATGCTGATCAACATGATCCTCGCGGGTCTGGCGGGTACTTTGGTGCCGGTCTTTCTGGAAAGGTTCGGTTTTGACCCAGCGCTGGCTTCGGGGACCTTTGTGACGACGACGACCGATGTGATGGGCTTTTTCGCCTTCCTCGGCTTAGCGACCCTGATCCTGCTGTGATCGACAAATCCGCCGCACGCACCGCCGCCCTTGCGCGCCGCGCCGCAGCCCATGTCGCCGGTGCGGCGACAGCGGGCTACCTCAGCGAAGTCCTCGCCGGCTATCGCGGCGTACCCTTGGCGGGCTATCTACCGATGCGCAGCGAAATCGATCCGACACCCGCCATGGCAGAGGCAGCGGCCCACGGCCCCGTCGGCGTGCCGGTGATCATCGCCAAGGCGACGCCGTTGCAGTTTCGTATGTGGGACCCAGATGGCGCGCTGATCCCCGGCACTTTTGGCACGCAGATCCCGGCCATAGGCGAACCGATGATCCCGCAGATCCTGATCGTGCCGCTGGTGGCCTTCAGCCGCAGCGGCGGGCGGTTGGGTTATGGCGGGGGATTTTATGACCGGACACTGGAAAAGCTGCGCGCGCGTGGCCCGGTCATGGCCATCGGCTTCGCCTATGCGGCGCAGGAAGATCCCGCGCTTCCGCTGGAAATCACCGACCAACCGCTTGACCTGATCGTCACGGAAAAGGGCGTGATCACGCCCTGATCCCATCCGCCGAAGTCTTTCAGCTTTCCGAAAACGCCGCCATCACCTCGTCCGACGCTTCGAAATTCGCCGTCACGCGCTGCACGTCGTCGTCATCTTCCAGCGTATCCAGCAGTTTCATCAGCTTGGTCAGCCCGTCCAGATCGACCTCGGTGGTCATGTTGGGCTTCCAGATCAGCTTGGTCGACATCGATTCGCCCAAGGCCGGTTCCAGCGCACCCGACACTTCGGCCAGATCGGTATCGGCGCAATAAATGACGTGGTTATCCTCGTCGCTTTGCACATCTTCGGCACCCGCTTCGATTGCGGCCATCATCACCGTGTCAGCGTCGGCGACAGAGGCAGGATAAACAATCTCGCCCTTGCGGTCGAACATGAAGGCGACCGATCCGGTTTCCCCCAGATTGCCGCCGCTTTTGGTAAAGGTGGACCGCACGGTCGATGCGGTGCGGTTGCGGTTGTCGGTCATCGCCTCGACGATGACGGCAATGCCGCCGGGGCCGTAACCTTCGTAGCGGATTTCGTCGTAATTCTCGGCATCGCCGCCTTGCGATTTCTTGATCGCGCGGTCGATCACATCCTTGGGGACGGAACTCGATTTCGCCTCTTTCACGGCCAGCCGCAGGCGGGGGTTCTTGTCGGGGTCAGGGTCGCCCATCTTGGCGGCCACGGTGATTTCCTTGGCGAGCTTGGAAAACAGCTTGGAGCGCAGCTTGTCCTGCCGGCCCTTGCGGTGCTGGATATTCGCCCATTTGGAATGGCCCGCCATCGGAAACCCCTGTCATTTTGGAATAAATCTGCGCCTCTATAAGACACCTGTTGGGGCAGGGGCAAGGCCCCGGTCACAAAGGCCAGATCATCGGGATCACGAAGGATACGATAGGCGCCAGCGTCACATTCAGCGGGATTCCAAAGCGCAGGAAATCGGTGAACTTATACCCGCCCGGCCCGAACACCAGCGTATTGGTCTGATAGCCGATGGGGGTGGCGAAGCTCGCACTGGCCGCGATCATCACCGCCACGACCAAGGGGCGTGGGTCGACGCCAAGTGCGACCGCTAGCCCGATTGCGATCGGCGTCATCACCACCGCCACGGCATTGTTGGATACCATTTCGGTCAATGTGCTGGCCAGTGAATAGACCGCCAGCACGATCAGGAAAGGTGGCAATGCCATCATATAGGGTGATGCGGCGGTCGCGATCATCTCGACCGCGCCCGAGGATTCCAGCGCCGATCCGACCCCGAGCATGGCGAAAATCAGCGCCAGCAAACGGCCTTCGATAAAGGAAAACGCCTCGTCCGCGTCGATGCAACCTGTCGTCAGAACGACGGTCACGCCGATCATGGCCAGCATCAGGATCGGGGCCACATTCAGCGCCGCCAGCCCGACGATGGCCAGCAGCACGATAATGGCGACAGGGGCATGGCCCCGGCGATAGGCGCGCTGCGATGGCGCAGAGACATCGCCAAGGTTCATATCCTCGGCCAGCCGCTGGATATCGCCCGGCGCACCTTCCAGCAGCAATGTGTCACCGACCCGCACCACCATATCATCGATCTGCTGGCTGATGTTGCTGTCGCGCCGGTGCACCGCCAGCGGATAGACCGCATAACGCCGCCGCAGCCGCAAGGACCCCAACCGCCGGTCAGCCATCTTGCAATTGGGAGTGATCAGCACCTCGACCGTGGTGGTCTCCACCGCCGACACCTGATCCACCCGGCGCAATTCCTTGGTGGCCTGCAGGGACAGAAGTTCTGTCATTTCCGTGCGCAGGATCACCCGGTCGCCGATCTGCAACACGACATTCGTCAGATCGCGGCGCAGCGACATATCCCCACGCACCACGTCAATCAACCGCACTCCGTCACGTTTGAACAATTGTACCCCGGTGACTTCGCGTCCGATCAGGTTGCTGTCAGAGGGGATCACCGCCTCGGAAAAGAACTTCTTCTTGGACCGGTCCGACAGCATCGTCGCCATGCTTTGCCGGTCGGGCAGCAGCCTAGGCCCCGCGAAATACATATAGATAAAGGTCCAGGCAACGACGACCAGACCCACCGGCATGATTTCAAGAATCCCGAACGGCGCCATCCCCGAAGCCCGCGCCACACCGTCCACCAACAGATTGGTCGAGGTGCCGATCAGCGTGAGAGTGCCACCAACAATCGCGGCATAACTCAACGGAATCAGCAGTTTGGATGCGGAAACGCCCAGCGAACGTGAAAGCTGGATAAAGACCGGGATCATCACCACCACCAGCGGTGTGTTGTTCATGATCGCGCTGGCAAAGGCGACGAACAGCAACCCGCCCCCGATGGCACGCGCGGGGCTGACCTTGGCCTGCCGTTCCGCCAGCCGTGTCATCGCGTCCAATGCGCCGGTCCGTACCAGCGCGCCGACGATGATGAACATCGCTGCAATCGTCCAGGGCGCGGGGTTGGAAAAGGCCTGCACCGCCGCCTGATAGGGCAGCACACCCGTGATCAGCAGGATCGACACGCCGGTCATGGCGACGACTTCGGTCGGGAAGGTTTCGCGCAGAAACAGCACGAACATGCCCACGACAACGGCCAGCGTCAGCCAGGCCTCTTGCGGTTGCGTCAGGGTGAACAAGTCATTCATGTGCGGGCTTCTTTGCTTTGATCGGTGCTTGCGCAACCCTTGGACGTACCAGTGTCAGGCCGATGGCCATGGCGACCAAAGCCGCCCAGACCCACAGACTGTAATGTTCACGCAACAACAACATAGCCCATAACACCCCGAAACCCGTCACCAAATAGCTGACCTGTCCGGCAAAAACCGCACCCCCACGCCCGACGAGCCACACATAGCCGGTATAGACCAGCACATGAATGACCGCCCCCAGCACCATGGTGACATCCGCCAGAATGAACGGCGCCGCAGGTACGCGGAACTGTCCACTGCCCAGCGCCAGCGGCAGCGCGATCAGCGTCCCGATGGCCGAAGCACCGAACAGCACCTGCACCGGGTCCAGCCCCGCAGTGCCCCATTTGGCAACGATATTGGCTTCCAGCGCATAGCACAGCGGCGCGATCAGCGCCAAAGGCAGGAACGCCACCATCGCGCGTTCGGGAAGGCTCGCCTCCGGCAGCGCGATCAGGGCGACACCCGCCAGCCCCAGCGCCAGCCCCGCCATCCGCCGCCACGAAAAATGATCATTCCCCAGCGCCAGCGCGATCGGAAAGGCGATCAGCGGGATCGTCGAAATCACGATCGACATCACCCCCGCAGGCAGGGTAAAGGCCGCGCGATAGCTGGCGGAATTGGGAATAAGCGTGCCCAGAAACGCGATCAGCAGCCAGAAGGCGCAGGTTTTCGCCGTCACCGGCAAATGCCCCAGACTGCGCCAGCGCCACGCGCCCAGCAACAGGGTGCCGATCAGCATCTGCCAGAAGATGATGCCAAAGGGCTCATATCCCGCCGTCACGGTGATTTTCGTCAATGGCTGCGTCAAACCCCAGCCCGCGCCAAGCGCGACCAGTGCCAGCGTCAACGTGCCGTGTTCGCGGCTCATGCAGGGCCGCTGGCGGCCAGTCTGCCGCCCTGGCGCACCATCACCACACGGGTGGCCTTGCCGGTGCGGTCATCCGTTTCCACATAAAGCCCCGACAGCGTGGCATCGGCGGCGGCGGGGGTGAACCGATCCTTGGGCATGCCGGTGATGAACCGGCGCAGCGGTTCGACCTTGTCCATGCCGATGACGGAATTGTAATCGCCGCACATGCCCGCATCGGTCAGATAGGCCGTGCCACCGCCAAGGATCATCGCATCCGCCGTCGGCACATGGGTATGGGTGCCCACGACGATGCTGGCGCGCCCGTCACAGAAATGGCCCATCGCCATCTTCTCGGACGTGGCTTCGCAATGCATGTCGACAAGGCTCGCCGCGATCTGCCCGCCCATCGGGTATTGCCGCAGCACGCCGTCAATGGCGGAAAACGGGTCATCAAAGGGCCGCTTCATGAACACCTGACCCAGCACCTGTGCGACCAGCACCTTGCGCCCGTTGGTGGCGTTGAACACGCGCGCACCGACGCCGGGGGCGGCTTTGGAAAAATTCAGCGGGCGGATGATCCGTGGTTCGGACGCGGCATAGGCCAGCATGTCCTTCTGATCGAAGGCGTGATCGCCCAGCGTCACGACATCGGCCCCCGCCTCGAACAGCAGTTTGGCATGCGGGGCGGACAGACCCAGGCCCGACGTGGCGTTTTCGCCGTTCACGACGACGAAATCCAACCGCCATTCGGTGCGCAGGCGGGGCAGGTGATTTGTGATTGCGGCCCGGCCTGACCGGCCCATGACATCGCCAAGGAACAGAATTTTCATCCTCCCTTGGTAAGCGCGGATCGCGCCCGGTGCCAGAGCGAAAATGCCGCTGGTCATTGCCGGATTTTGGTGGCAGCCAAAGGGGATGATGAATGTGCAGACAGCCCGCCCCGTGGCGGGCGTATTATGGATGGTCGTGACCGGCGCGATGTTCGTCGCCGTGACCGCCATCGTAAAATACGTGGGCGACGATGTGCCCGCCGCGCAGGCGGCGTTCCTGCGCTATGCCTTGGGGCTGGTGTTTCTGATCCCGATGATCCGTCCGATCATGGCGGCACATCTGACACGCCGCCAGATGAAGATGTTCGGGATCAGGGGCGTGGTGCATACATTTGCCGTGCTTTTGTGGTTCTTTGCCATGACGCAGATCCCCATCGCGGAAGTGACGGCGATGAATTACCTCTCACCGGTCTATGTCTCGATCGGGGCGGCGGTGTTTCTGGGTGAAAAACTGCCACCGCGCCGACTGGCCGCCGTTGTGATCGCATTGATCGGCGCGGCGATCATCCTGCGCCCCGGCATGCGCGCGGTCGAGCCGGGGCATATCGCCATGCTGGGCACCGCAGTGATGTTCGCGGTGGGCTATCTGCTGGCCAAGCAATTGTCGGGCGAGGTGTCGGCAGCGGTCGTCGTGGGTATGTTGTCGATCATGGTGACCATCGGTCTGGCCCCGTTCGCTTACGCGGTCTGGGTCACGCCGACCTTGGGGCAGGTAGGCTGGCTGTTTCTGGTCGCCTGTTTTGCCACAGCGGGGCATTACACGATGACGCTGGCCTTTGCCGCCGCCCCGCTGACGGTCACCCAGCCCGTCACGTTCCTGCAATTGGTCTGGGCAGTATTGCTTGGCGCTGTGGTCTTTGGCGAGGCGGTGGATGGATGGGTCGTCATCGGCGGGCTGGTGATCATGGCTTCGGTCAGTTTCATCACCTGGCGCGAGGCTGTCGCGCGCAGGCAGGTGACACCGGTCGCGCCGCAGACCAAAGTGTAGGGCGTGCCTTCAGGCGCGCCTCTGGCGGGAATATTCTAGTCTGAAGGTGCAGGCGCGAGCCGGGTGATCAGCGAACTTTGCGAGATCTGGCCGATGGGTTGGCCGTTTTCGGTGACTTGCAGGGAATGTGCGCCGATCTGCTGCAGGATCGCCTGGACGGGCGTGTTCACGTCGATGGCCGGGCCTTCTGCGCTGCCCGCGATCATCACATCGCGCGCGGTCAGCACGCCAAGCGGGTTCATATGCGCGACGAAATCGGCGACATAGGGGTTGGCGGGATGGGTATAGATATCGCGCGGCGTGCCACATTGCACGATCCGCCCGCCTTCCATGATCGCGATCCGGTTGCCGATCTTGAACGCCTCGTCCAGATCATGGCTGACAAAAATGATCGTGCGCCCGCGCTGTTTTTGCAGATCAAGCAATTCATCCTGCAACTTGCTGCGGATCAGCGGGTCAAGCGCACTGAACGGTTCGTCCATCAGCAGGATCGGCGCATCGGTGGCAAAGGCGCGCGCCAGCCCGACGCGCTGCTGCATCCCGCCGGAAAGTTCGCCGACCAGCGCATTGGCGCGTTCCGACAGGCCGACCATCGCCAGTTCCTGATCGACGCGGGTCTGGAGTTTTGCCTTGTCCAGCCCCGCCAGTTCCAGCCCCAGCCCGACATTATCGCGCACCGTGCGCCACGGCAGCAGGCCGAACTGCTGGAACACCATGGACACGGATTTCTGCCGCAACCGCCGCAAATCCTGCGCGCCGCAGGTGGTGACATCATAGCTGTGGTCGCCATCGTGCACCCGGACATTGCCGCGCGCGACCGTGTTCAGCCCGTTGACCGCGCGCAGCAGGGTGGATTTGCCCGACCCTGACAGGCCCATGAGCACAAGGATTTCGCCCTGTGCCACGGTGAGCGAACAATCATGCACGCCCAGCACCTGATCGGTGCGGTTCATGATCTCGGCCCGATCCAGGCCTTCGTCCATTAGGGGCAGGGCGTCCTGTGGGCGCGAGCCAAACACGATGCTGACATTGTCGAATTCAACAGCATTCATTTGCGTGTCACCCGCAGCATCCGGTCCAGCATGATCGCCACCACGACGATGACGAAACCGCTTTCAAACCCCAGTGATGTATTCACCGTATTCAGCGCCCGGATCACCGGCACGCCCAGCCCGCTGGCACCGACCAGTGCCGCGATCACCACCATCGACAGCGACAACATGATCGTCTGGTTCAGCCCCGCCATGATCTGCGGTGCCGCCGAAGGCAGTTCGACCTTGAACAGGATCTGTCGCTTGGTCGCGCCAAAGGCTTGCGCTGCTTCCAGCAATGCGGTGGGGGTGGACGAAACCCCCAGATAGGTCAGCCGGATCGGCGCGGGCAAAACAAAGATCACCGTGGCGATCAGCCCCGGCACCATGCCGATGCCGAAAAACACGATGGCCGGGATCAGATAGACGAAGGTCGGCAGCGTCTGCATCAGATCCAGCACAGGCACCATCGCGCGGTAAAGCCGCGGGCGATGCGCGGCGGCAATCCCGACCGGCACGCCCACACCCATGCACACGACACAGGCCGATAGCACCAGCGTCAGCGATTGCATGGTTTCGCGCCAATAGCCTTGGTTGAGGATGAACATGAACCCCAGCACGATGAACAGGGCTGTCTTCCAGTTGCGCTGGATCGCAAAGGTCAGCCCCGCGAAAACCGCAATCAACGCGAAGGGATGCGGTGTTGCCAGCGCCCACAGCGTCGCGCCGATCAGCCATTCCATCGCGTCGGAAATCCGGTCGAAAACGAACCCCAGATTGGCGTTCAGCCAGTCGAACGTTCTTTTCGCCCATGGCCCGATGGGGATCTTATTGTCGGTCAGCCAGTTCACACGCCAATCCTTCGGCTTGGTGGGTCAGGCCCGCAGGCCCGACCCGGTCAGATTACAGGCCCAGCGCCGCGTTCACGGCTTCCATCGCATCACCACCGTCGCGCGCGGTCACACCGTCCAGCCAAGCGGGCAGCACATCGGGGTTTTCGCTCAACCATGCGGTCGCGGCCTCGGCCGGATCGGTGCCGTCATTCAGGATCGCGCCCATGATCTCGTTTTCCATTTCCAGCGTGAATGCAAGATTCTGCAGGAACTGCCCGACATTGGGGCATTCTTCAACATAGCCCGCGCGCGTATTGGTCGCGACGGTCGCACCGCCCAGATCGGGGCCGAACCAATCATCGCCGCCTTCCAGATATTCCATATCGAAATTGGCGTTCATCGGGTGCGGTTCCCAGCCAAGGAACACGATGGGTTCGTCGCGGCTCGACGCGCGGTCCACCTGCGCCAGCATGCCTTGTTCTGAACTTTCCAGCACCTCGAAACCGGTCAGCCCGAACGCATCCGCCTCGATCATGTCAAGGATCAGACGGTTGCCGTCATTGCCCGGTTCGATCCCATAGATGCGGTTATCCAGCGCATCGGCATGTGCGGCGATATCCTCAAAGCTGTCGATCCCCAGATCCGCCGCCGCCCGGTTCACCGCCAGCGTGTATTTGGCACCTTCCAGATTGGTGCGGACGGTATCGACGGTGCCAGCCTCGCGGTAGGGGGCGATGTCGGCCTCCATCGTGGGCATCCAATTGCCAAGGAATACGTCGATGTCGCCCTCGGCCAATGAGATATAGGTCACCGGCACCGACAGGATGCGTGTCTCTGTCTCATATCCCAGCGCGTCCAGCACCACGGTCGTGGCGGCTGTGGTGGCGGTGATATCGGTCCAGCCGACGTCGGAAAACGTGATGCTGTCACATTCGGCAAAGGCAGGCATGGCGGCAAAGATCGCGAGCGCGGACAGGCTTGTGGTAAATTTCATGGTCAGATCCCCCTGAGGTTTTTTCTTGATTGACGAGTCAATAAAGAACAATTTAGGTGTCGGTTGCAACCCGAAAGAGGAAATCATGCCCAAAGTCGGAATGGAGCCCATCCGTCGCGCCGCATTACTACAGGCCACGATTGACGAAATCGGGGCTGCGGGCAACCTTGATGTGACGGTCAGCGCGATTGCGAAACGCGCGGGCATGTCTTCGGCGTTGGCGCATCATTACTTTGGCGGGAAGGACCAGATCTTTCTCGCGGCCATGCGGCACATCCTGCGGGTTTACGGGCAGGAAGTCGGGCACGCCCTGCGTGCAGCCAAAGACCCGCAGTCCCGAATCGAGGCGGTGATTCATGCCGGTTTCTCCTCTGGCAATTTCCAGCCAGAGGTGATTGCCGCCTGGCTGAATTTCTACGTGCTGGCGCAAAGATCGCAAGAGGCCCACCGCCTGCTGCGGGTCTATCAGCGCCGGTTGCACAGCAATCTGATGCATGAATTGCGCCTGCTGATCGGCGCGCGCGCGCCGGATGCGGCGGTGCGGATCGCGGCATTGATCGACGGAATATACCTGCGCCAGGGGCTGGCGCGCGACAGCGCCGGACAAGGGCGCGCGAATGATCAGGTGCTGGCATTGCTGGCGATGGAATTGAAAGGCGGGACGACATGACCAAACCCAATATCCTCATTATCATGGTGGACCAGTTGAACGGCACCCTGTTTCCCGATGGTCCCGCCGACTGGCTGCATGCGCCCAATCTCAAAGCCTTGGCTGCCAAATCCACCCGCTTTGCCAACAGCTATACCGCGTCCCCGCTTTGCGCGCCGGGGCGGGCGGCGTTCATGTCCGGCCAACTTCCTTCGCGGAATGGTGTCTATGACAATGCCGCTGAATTCACCTCCTCCATCCCGACCTATGCGCACCATTTGCGGCGCGCGGGCTATCAGACCTGCCTGTCGGGCAAGATGCATTTTGTCGGCCCCGATCAGATGCACGGGTTCGAGGAACGACTGACCACAGATATCTACCCCGCCGATTTCGGCTGGACCCCGGACTATCGCAAACCGGGCGAACGGATCGACTGGTGGTATCACAACATGGGCTCTGTCACGGGCGCAGGCGTGGCCGAAATTTCCAACCAGATGGAATATGATGACGAGGTCGCCTATCACGCCACCCGCAAGATCTATGATCTTGCGCGCGGGGCTGACGACCGGCCATGGTGCCTGACCGTCAGCTTTACCCATCCGCATGACCCCTATGTCACGCGCAAGAAATACTGGGACCTGTACGAAGATTGCGACCATCTGATGCCGCAGGTCGGCCCGATTGACTACGCCGCGCAGGACCCGCACAGCCAGCGGATCATGGATGCCAACGACCGCGACAAATTCAACATCACCGATGAGGATATCCAGCGGTCACGCCGCGCCTATTTCGCCAATATCAGCTATCTTGATGAGAAGATTGGTGAAATCCTGCAGGTGATGGAGAATACCAGGCAAGAGGCCACGATCCTCTTCGTCTCTGACCACGGCGACATGCTGGGCGAGCGCGGCCTTTGGTTCAAGATGTGTTTCTACGAAGGCTCCGCGCGCGTGCCGTTGATGATCGCCAGCCCCGCCATGGAACCTGGGTTGCAAACCGTCCCTGTCAGCACCATCGACGTGACCCCCACTTTGTGCGATCTGGCGGGCGTGGATATGTCAGAGGTGATGCCCTGGACCAGCGGCGAAAGCCTTGTGCATCTGGGGCAGGGCGGTACGCGCACCACCCCCGTCGCGATGGAATATGCCGCCGAGGCCAGCCAGGCACCGCTGATCAGCCTGCGGTCCGGCCCGTGGAAATTCAATCGCTGCACGCTTGACCCCGATCAGTTGTTCAACCTCGACACCGATCCGCATGAATTGACCAACCTCGCTGGCGACCCCGCCCATCAGGACACACTTGCCGACCTGAGCAGACAGGCCGAGGCCCGCTGGGACCTTGCCCGTTTCGACGCCGATGTGCGCCAGTCTCAGGCCTGCCGCTGGGTCGTCTACGAGGCTTTGCGTAACGGCGATTACTACCCTTGGGATTATCAGCCGCTGCAAAAAGCGTCCGAACGCTACATGCGCAATCACATGGATCTTAACGTGCTTGAAGAAAACCAACGTTTTCCCCGCGGGGAATAAAGCCAAAACCTTCCCCGCGGGGAAGGTCACCCGTCCTGTCCGAAATACGCCCGCCGGAGGCATAATCTCATGAATATCCAACCCACAGCCAGCCATTTCATCGACGG
Organism: Yoonia sp.; assembly: GCF_046292185.1. GTDB lineage: Bacteria > Pseudomonadota > Alphaproteobacteria > Rhodobacterales > Rhodobacteraceae > Yoonia. Next base: position 5,466 of record NZ_JBKBQY010000049.1, on the reverse strand, counting down.
TGCCTATGTCGAAGACAAAGCCGGCGCTGAAATCCCCGTCATCTATCCTTACACGGGCGAGGTGGTCGCGACACTGCACGCCGCCACCCCCGCGATCATCGCGCAGGCCTTGGATGCCGCAAAACGCGCGCAAAAGGAATGGGCAGGCTGGACCGCTACAGAACGGGGCCGCGTGCTGCGCCGGGCGGCGGATATCATGCGGGAACGCAACCATGAATTGTCGGTGCTGGAAAGCTATGACACCGGCAAGCCCTATCAGGAAACCAGCGTCGCAGACGCGACATCAGGCGCGGATGCGTTAGAGTATTTCGGCGGACTGGCCGCCAGCATCACCGGCGAATACATCCCCTTGGGCGATGATTTTGTCTATACCCGCCGCGAACCTCTGGGCGTCTGCGTCGGCATTGGCGCGTGGAATTACCCCACTCAGATCGCCTGCTGGAAAGGCGCGCCATCACTCGCCTGCGGCAATGCGATGGTGTTCAAACCCTCGGAAACCACACCGCTTTGCGCGCTGAAAGTCGCGGAAATCCTGATCGAGGCCGGCGCGCCAGCGGGCATCTATAACGTCATTCAGGGTTACGGCGATGTCGGGGCTGCCCTGATCACTGATCCCCGCGTCGATAAAGTCTCGCTCACCGGATCAGTCGCCACAGGCCGCAAAGTCTATGCCGCCGCTGCCGAAGGCCTGCGCCATGTGACGATGGAACTAGGCGGAAAATCCCCGCTGGTGATCTTCGACGATGCCGATCTGGAATCGGCGGTATCGGGCGCGATCCTCGGCAATTTCTATTCCTCCGGGCAGGTCTGCTCCAACGGCACGCGGGTGTTCGTGCAAAAGGGGATCAAGGACGCATTTCTGTCCCGCCTGACCGAACGACTCCAAGGCGTCGTGATGGGCGATCCGCAGGACCCTGCGACCAACTACGGCCCAATGGTCACCGAACGCCAGCGCGACATCGTCGAAGGTTATATCGCCAAGGGGCAGGCAGAAGGCGCGCGTCTGGTCACCGGCGGAACCCGCCCCGATCTGCCCGGCTTCTTCCTCGCCCCAACTGTCTTTGCCGATGTGACCGACGACATGACTATCGCGCGCGAAGAAATCTTTGGCCCTGTCATGTCCGTGCTGGATTTCGACACCGAAGAGGAGGCGTTAAGGCGCGCCAATGACACGCCCTACGGGTTGTCTGCCGGCGTGTTCACTGCCGATCTGACCCGCGCACACCGCATGGCGGCAGGGTTCGAGGCAGGTACCTGCTATATCAACACCTATAACGACGCACCCGTAGAGGCCCCCTTTGGCGGCAGCAAACTGTCGGGCGTGGGACGTGAAAACTCTAAGGCGGCGATTGATCACTACAGCCAGATCAAAAGCGTCTACGTCCGCATGGACAAGCTGGAGGCACCCTATTGATGCAGGCGGATTATGTCATCATCGGCGCAGGCTCTGCCGGTTGCGCCATCGCTTACCGTCTGGCCGAAGCGGGCAAACAGGTGCTGATCATCGAACATGGCGGGTCCGATCGCGGCCCGTTCATCCAGATGCCAGCCGCCCTGTCCTATCCGATGAATATGAAAATGTATGATTGGGGCCTGAAATCAGACCCCGAACCTCATTTGGGCGGTCGGCAATTGGTCACGCCGCGCGGCAAGGTCATCGGTGGGTCATCCTCGATCAACGGCATGATCTATGTGCGCGGTCATGCGCGCGATTTTGACCATTGGGCGGACAGTGGCGCGCAGGGTTGGGGCTATGCCGATGTGTTGCCCTATTTCAAGCGCATGGAAAATTGGCACGACGGCGGCCACGGCGGCGATCCTGCGTGGCGCGGCACCAATGGCCCGATGCATGTCACGCGTGGCCCGCGCAAAAACCCGCTGACCCGCGCCTTTGTGGAGGCGGGCAAGCAGGCAGGCTATCCGCTGACGGCTGACTATAATGGTGAACAACAAGAAGGCTTCGGCCCCTTCGATTCCACGATCTACCAAGGCCACCGTTGGTCCGCCGCCAGCGCCTATCTGCGGCCAGCGCTGAAACGGCCCAATTGCACGCTGACCCGCGCGCTGGCACGCCGCGTGATCATCGAAGACGGTCGCGCTGTCGGGGTCGAGGTGTCGCGCGGCAAAAAGATCGAGGTAATCCGCGCCAATAAAGAAGTCATCATCGCCGCCTCTTCGCTGAATTCGCCCAAGCTGTTGATGCTGTCCGGCATCGGCCCCGCGGCCCACCTGGCCGAACATGGCATCCCGGTCGTGGCCGACCGCCCCGGCGTCGGCCAAAACTTGCAGGATCATCTGGAGCTTTACATCCAGCAGGCCGCAACCAAACCGGTGTCGCTGTTTTCCTATTGGAACCTGCGCGGCAAGGCCCGGATCGGTGCGGAATGGCTGTTGTGGAAAACCGGGCTGGGATCATCCAACCAGTTTGAAAGTGCAGGCTTCATCCGGTCCCGCGCAGGCGTGGATTATCCTGATATCCAGTTCCATTTCCTGCCCATCGCCGTCAGCTACGACGGCAAGACCGCGCCAGAAGGGCACGGCTTTCAGGCCCATGTCGGCCCGATGCGGTCCGCCTCGCGCGGGCAGGTCACGTTGCGGTCGGCCGATCCGAACGATAACCCGCGCATCCAATTCAACTATATGTCCGACCCGCAGGATTGGGTCGATTTCCGCGCCTGTATCCGGCTGACGCGCGAGATTTTTGCACAACCCGCTTTTGACGAATTTCGGGGCCACGAGATCCAACCGGGCGAGGCCGCGCAAACGGACGCCGAACTTGATGATTTCATCCGCGACCATGCCGAAAGCGCCTATCACCCCTGCGGCACCTGCAGGATGGGCGCTGTGGATGACCCGACGGCGGTGGTTGATCCGCAGACAAGGGTGATCGGAGTGGATGGATTGCGTGTCGCCGACAGTTCCATTTTCCCGCGCGTGACCAATGGCAATCTGAACGCGCCCTCGATCATGACCGGCGAAAAGGCGGCGGATCATATCCTGCAACGTCAACCGCTCGCCCCCGCCAATGACCAGCCATGGATTCACCCCGATTGGCAGACCAGCCAGAGATAATCTTAATCTTCGTTAACAAACTATCTTGATCCGCCCTGCGCCCGGCCTTAGGCCGGACGCATGTGGAAAATCCTTGCTTTGCTCTGCGTTACTTTTGCAAATCCCGCCTTTGCAAACCCCAGCGGCACGATCCGGGTGATCGATGCCGATACCTTTGATATCGGCGGCGACCGGGTGCGGCTATTCGGCATCGATGCGCCGGAAATCGGGCAGCCCTGTGTGGTGAATGGCCAACAGATCGACTGCGGGCGCTGGGCCAAAGATCTGGTCAAGGCACAGTTCGAGGGCCAGACTGCCCGTTGCAATTTCCGCGAGTTCGACCGCTACGGGCGGCATGTGGCCACCTGCGAAGTCGCAGGGCGTGACATGGGGCATGTCATCGTCGGCGCAGGTTGGGCCATCGCTTATCGTCGTTATTCCGACCTTTATGATTTGGACGAAAAAGCTGCCGCCGTCGCCGGGCGCGGGCTTTGGGCCGCGGTGATTCAAGAACCGGAAGCCTATCGCGCCGCCAGTAATACAGCCCCCGCTGCCCCCGATCCGGCTTGCAACATCAAGGGCAATATTTCCAGCAACGGGCGCATCTACCACCGTCCCGGCAACCGCGATTATGACCGCACGGTGATCAACACCGCGCAAGGCGAACGCTGGTTCTGTTCCACCACCGAGGCAGAGGCCGCAGGCTGGCGCGCGGCCCGGAACTAGGTCTCTTCGCCCTCGACCCTGTCCTGAAACCGCTCAAAGAACTGATCCGCCATTCTTTTGGCAAAGCCGCCAATGATCCGGTTGCCCAGTTGCGCCAGCTTGCCGCCCACCTTGGCGGTCGCATTATAAGTCAGCTCCGTGCCGCCTTCGACTGTCGCAAGCGCGACATCGGCACTGCCCTTGGCAAAACCGGCCACACCGCCCTTGCCTTCGCCGACGATAGTATAACTTTGGCCCGGCACGACATTTTCCAGCGTGACCTCACCCTTGAATGTGGCCGACACTGGGCCGACCTTCTGTTTGACCGTCGCGGCAAATCCATCCTCGGGGGACCCGGTCAATTCCTCGCAGCCCGGAATACAGGCGCGCAATGTGTCCGCATCGTTCAGATGCGCCCAGACCGTATCGATATCTGCCGCAATCACGCGGCTGCCTGACAATTCCATGCAGATCCTCCCCTTTGCCGCGATAGTTCACGGCAACCACCCGCTTGGCAATCCCCCCAAGGGCATCAAAACCCTTTGACGCTATTCAAGCTGATAGGGCAGAAGCCCGCGACTGTTCGGATCGACCCGCAGATGCCGTTCCAACGGCGGGACCGAGCGTTGATGACAATTGCGCCGCTCGCAGATCCGGCAGGAAATCCCGATCGGCGCATAGGCATCACTGGCCGCGATATTCATGTGATCGGCATAGACGATGGCTGCGGCATGGCGCACCTCACAGCCCAACCCGATGGCATAGCGGCGGGTCGGCGCATGATAGGACCCGCCTGATTTGCTCACATCCCGCGCCAGACAGAAATACCGTGCGCCATCGGGGGTTTCGGCCAGTTGGCGCAGAAACTGCCCCGGCAATTCAAACGCCTGATGCACGTTCCAAAGCGGGCAGGCACCGCCGAAACGCGCGAATTGCAGGGTCGTGGCGGAATGGCGTTTGGTGATCGTGCCCGCCTGATCGACGCGGACAAAGAAGAATGGAATCCCCTTTTCGCCGGGCCGCTGTAGCGTGGACAGGCGATGCGCCACCTGTTCCAGCGAGGCGCCGAATTGGGCTGCCAGCAATTCAAGATCGTGACGGCTGTCCTTGGCAGCTTGCAGAAAGGCGCGGTACGGCATCAGCACGGCACCGGCAAAATAATTGGCAAGGCCGACCTTGGCGATGCTGCGCGCCTCCTCGGACTGGAACCGCGCCAGATCCAGCGTCGCGTCAAGCAACTTGGCCCGGGTGATCAGAGCCAGCTGCAACAAAAGCTGAAAGGTCTGCGTCGCGGGGCTGGCCGTGGCTGAGAGGGTCAGCACATTCCCTGCCGGGTCGAAATGGCGCAGATGATCGCAGGTGGCATAGACAACGCTGATCCCCCGCGCTGTCAGATTGCGGATCGCCGCCTGCGCGATGGTTTCGCCGGGGGCTGTCTGTTCGGCCAGCCGTTCGGCACTACGGTCCACGGCATCGATGTAATTGTCACAATAATGGAAAAAATCCCGCACCTCTTCCCAGGGGCTGGGACGCAGGCGGGCATCTTCGCGACCCAAAGCCTCGTCCAGGGACGCCAGCCGTTCATGGGTTTGACGGTAGGCGCTGTGCAGATCCAGAAAGGCGCGCGCCAGCGCTGGCGCATTGGCGGCGACCAGCCGCAGATCCGGTACGGCGGGGGCAGGGCTGGTGAACACCGGATCGGCCAGCGCC
>NZ_JBKBQY010000048.1:5791-25164 GCF_046292185.1 Yoonia sp. | reverse complement strand
GACCCGTCATAGGCATTGGCGATGATGCGGGTCAGAACCTTCCCCGCGGGGAGGATTTTGATTTTATCCCCGTCTTTTGCGACGAATCCGGCAAAGCGTTCCAGGATGGATTGATGGACAGGGACGAGAATATCCGCATCAGGATGGTCTGATAATACGTTGATATCAATTTCAAAATCATACATCAGCATATTGATCGCCTGCGCGCGCAGCCGGTCCTCGCGCGTCATCGCATAGCCCCGGTGGCCCGCCAGATCACCCGCCGCGATCCGCGCGATATAGGCGGCGGTGGCAGAGGGGTTCTGCACATAGCCCGCGTCATATTGCGAAATAGCCGAGGCCCCGATCCCGATCAGCGTCGGGCAGGTATCATCGGTATAGCCTTGAAAATTGCGCCGGAGCCGGCCGGTATGGGCGGCGATGGTCAGGGTGTCGGTGGATTTGCCGAAATGGTCGATCCCGATCGGCAGATAGCCCGCGTCAGCAAAGGCGCGGGCGGCCTGCTGGGCCAGATGATACCGGGCTTCCTCGCCCGGCAGGGCGGCATCGGGGATCAGTTTCTGGCGTTTGGAAAAATGCGGCACATGGGCATAGCCGAACAGTGCAATGCGGTCGGGATCAAGCGTGCGCAGTCTGGCCAGAGTATCCTCCAGCTTCGCCTGTGTCTGATAGGGCAGACCGTACACCAGATCCGCGTTCAGCGATGTGATACCCGCCGCGCGCAGGCTGTCGACGCAGGCGCGTGTCACGGCAAAGCTTTGGTCGCGGCCAATCGCCTTTTGGACATCGGGGGCGAAATCCTGAATGCCGATACTGGCGCGGGTCATCCCCATATCGGCCAGCATCGCGATCTTGGCGTCATCGACCAGCGTCGGGTCGATTTCCACCGAGAATTGGAAACCGGGGGCGGGTGGGATCACATCCATCACCGCCAGTGCCAGATCGCGGATCATGTCGGGCGGCAGGATTGTCGGCGTGCCGCCGCCCCAATGCATGTGGCCCATGGTGATGCCAGCGGGCAGGGTCCGGGCCAGCATCGCCAGTTCCATTTTCAGCGCCCGCAGGTAGTTTTCAACAGGTTTCAGCGTGGTCGTCCCCTGCGTCGCGCAGGCGCAGAACCAGCAGAGCCTTTCGCAAAACGGGATGTGGAGATAGACCGACACCGGCTGGGCAGGGTCCAGCCCTGTCAGGCAATCGCGCTGGAAATCCGCGCCGACACCGGCGTGAAACGCGGTGGCGGGGGGATAGCTGGTGTAGCGGGGCACGCGCGCATCGAACAGGCCCATGCGGCGTAGATTTGCAAGATGATCCATGCGGCCATTCTGCGGATGATCCGGCGCGTTTCCTTGCGCCAGATCAAGTCTTGCCCGGAAATCAGGTCATTTGTCCGACGAAGCATTCCGTTATCTCGGCCACCTGATCGGCGGAATTGTCACGCCGGAAAAACGTGGCGAACCCGGTGTCGGGGAACATCAGATAGGTCTGGGTCGAATGATCGACAAGATAGTAATCCGGGTCACCTTCGACCGCGCGGTAATAGCTTTTGTAGGCATCAGAGGCCGCCTTGACCTGTGCGGGGCTGCCGGTCAGTCCGATCATGTCGGGGTGGAAATTATCGGTGAATGCGCCCACCACCTCGGGCGTGTCGCGCTGGGGATCGACCGAGATAAAGACCGTGCCGATATCGATGCCCTGTTCGGCCAGAATATCTGCGGCAATCGCGTTGCGCATCGTGTCAAGCGGGCAGACATCGGGGCAGAAGGTATAGCCGAAATAGACCAGCGTCGGTTTGGTGATCACATCGCTGTCTGTCACCGTCTCGCCGGTTTCAGAGACCAGCTCGAACGGCCCGCCGATGGCGGCACCGGCCACGCTGGTATTGCCGCAGGGGCCGGGGGCGGTGGCCGATTGCCAGGCATAGACGCCGATCCCGGCAGCGACGGCAAGGATGCCTGATCCGAAAATAACAGATTTCATCTGGTTTCCTTTCATGGAAAGGGCGTCACCCCAAGGGGCAACGCCTTAGCGGGATCAATGGTTGTGGTCGTGGTCATGGCCATGGTTATGATCATGGTCGCAGTCATCGCCATGTCCGCTTGCCGCGTCGCGCGTGACCACGTCAAAGTTGACCGGCACTTCGCCCGCCTGGTCGAAGACCAGCGTCGCCTGCAGGCTGTCGCCTGCCGTCAGCGGATTGCCCTGCAGGCCCATGAACATCACATGCATGCCGCCGGGTTCGAGTGTGACGGTTTCACCGGCTGGCACGGGGATCGCATCCAGATGGATCATCCGGGCGATATCGTCTTCAAATTCGGTGGTGTGGATTTCAACGCGCGGGAAATCGGCCAGCACGGCGATCAGCGTGTCATCGCTGTCGCCGGTGTTGGTGATGGTGACGAAGCCGCCGCCGGCCATCGCGGTGGGGGCGGTTTCAAAGGCATAGGCATCGCTGACGCTGATCGCGCTGTCGGCAAGCGCCGAGGTGCCACCAATGGCGGCGATGATGGCGAAGCTCGCCAGTTTGGGGAAGGTCATAGTTTTGGCTTTCGGTTGCGCGGGCCAGGGCCCGCGTTACGGGGGATCGGTTCAGACGTTGTATGAACGATCCCGCGCCGGGGGTGCGCGCGCCGGATGGATAAACACGCGCTGCCTGCGCAATGTGTCACCCGCCGCCTGCGCCCAATCCACCAGACGGGCGCTGATCTGCGCAGTGGGGCCTGTCACCGCGCCGGGCAGACCCGCCCCGGCGCTGATCAGACAGGCCATGCACAATTCGGCCCCATGCAAGGGTGCGCCGCTATCGGCACAGATTGCCGCCCAGTCGCCACCGGCCAGCAGATAAGCCTCGGCGCGGGCATCATCCTGCGGCGGCTGATGCCCAAAACTGACCGCCGTCAGCGCCAGCGACAGCAATGCCGCGACAAAGACGCGCCCGATTATCGGGAAAAGGGATGTGAACCGCGTAAGCATACCCCCTGATCTACTGTTATTCGCGCAAAGGTCCAGCCGGTTTTTTGACGCGGGGGCGGTGGAGGAAAAGGGCGGCACCATTGGCACCGCCCTTTGCGATCATGTCGGACAGATCAGAACCCGGCTTTGATCATCTCGAAGGTTTCGGCCATCCGTTCCTTGTCTTCATTGCTCATCGGCAATTGCGCAAGGACCGGCACGTCGATGTCTTCCAGACCGGAGGCGACAAGATCTTCTTCTGTCACTTGTGCTTCCAGAGCTGTGGCATTGGCAGAACCGTAGCCCGCTTCCAGCAGTGGCACGACCGAGGTTTCCGACAAAAAGGCGTTGAGATAATCATAGGCCTTGTCGACATTGCCCTGACCACCGGCCAGTTTCACATAGCCGCACAGCCACAGCGATGACCCTTCTTCCGCTTCACGCTGGAATGCGATGGGCCGGCCTTCCTCGACCATGGCGGGATAGGTTTCGTTCCACGCCCAGCTGACCAGAATTTCGCCAGAGGACAAAAGCTGCGCCAATTCCGCAGGATCGGTCCAATAGGTACGCAGGTTGGGATGGACTTCGCGGAGCCAGTTGGATGCGGCCTCGAATTCCTCATCCGTGACGTCCTGCCAATTGGTCACGCCGGTGGCCAGATAGGCCAGCGCATAGGCGTCATCAACGTTGTCAGGCAGCGTCATGCGGCCCGCATAGGCGGGGTTGGTGAACACCTGTAGGCTGGCGACATCTTCTTCGGGCACTTCTTCGGGGTTATAGGCGATCCCGGTCGAGCCGAAATCGGTCGGGATGAAATAGGTCTCGCCCGCGCCGATTTCTTCGCCGGTCAGGCTGGCGTTCAGATCGTCATAGGCGGTGATCCGGTCGGTATCCCAGGGTTCCAGAATGCCGCTTTCGGTCCAGCGGGTCACGGATGGCGCACAGACATGCGACACATCGGCCCGGAAACCGGCGCGGATTTTCTGAAACGCCTCGTCTTCGTCGCCAAAGAACGTGAAGGTGGGGCTGGCGCCGTGCTGGTCAATGTAATCCTGGTGATATTCGGGCATCTCAAAGCCGGAATAGTCGAAAACCAGCAATTCGCTGTCCTGTGCCGCCACAGCGCTTGCCATGGCCAGCAAGGACGCAGCACCCATCAATCCTGTCAGTTTCATGTCTTTCTCCCGGTTGTTTTCTGCGCATGAACCTAAGTGCGCAAATCCAGCGCGGCAAGGGCCATCGCGCCGCGATGACGTGGTTTCGTCGGGCGCTGCCTTTGCGGGCAGTCAGACGGTGCTTTGCATGCCGACAGGGCATTTCCGCATTGCCGGGGCGGGGAATGTCTGACAGGTTTCCGTGCAAGAAACAGTGACTTCACAACAGGATCGCCGCGATGATCAATCCGGAATATTGTCAGATGATGGCCCGTTATAATGCCTGGCAGAATGCGGGCCTGCGCGACATGCTCAGGGATATCCCGACCGCGGAACTGACCAAGGATCGTGGCGCGTTCTTTGGGTCGATCCTGGGGACGCTGAACCATCTGCTCTGGGCCGATACGGTCTGGATGAGCAGGCTGGATGGCGGGCCCGGCACGGATGTGGCGATGAAAGACGGCCCGTTCATGACGCCCACCGCTGCGGTCTGGTCCGGTGACAGGTTCCGCATGGACGGGCGGATCAATCTTTGGGCCAAACAGGTCAAGGCGCTGGATCTGGTGGGCGATCTGACATGGTATTCGGGCGTGATGCAGCGCCAGATGGCCAAGCCCAAGGCGATGTGCATCATGCAGATTTTCAACCACCAGACCCATCATCGCGGGCAGGTCCATGCGATGCTGACCCAGATGGGATTAAAGCCGCAGGATACCGATATCCCGTTCATGCCGGATGCGGTCTGAGGCAGTTAAAGGAGACGACAATGTTCAAAGCCTTGATCGTGGACAAGGATGCGGATGGCAAAACCCATGCCGCCGTGCAGGACCTGACGCTGGATCAATTGCCGGCCGGTGATGTGACCGTCGCGGTGGAATATTCGACGGTGAATTACAAGGATGGCCTGTGCATCGGGTCTGGTGGTGGCTTGGTCCGCAATTACCCGCATGTGCCGGGCATCGATTTCGCTGGCACGGTCGAGGCGTCGGATGATCCCCGTTACAAACCCGGCGACAAGGTCATCCTGACCGGCTGGCGCGTGGGCGAGGCGCATTGGGGCGGCTATGCACAAAAGGCGCGGGTCAAGGCGGATTGGCTGGTGCCTTTGCCGGACGGGCTGACCACACGGCAGGCGATGGCCGTGGGCACCGCCGGTTTCACCGCGATGCTGGCGGTGATGGCGCTGGAGGATCACGGGATCAAATCCGGCCCGGTGCTGGTGACGGGGGCTGCCGGTGGTGTGGGGTCGGTGGCGACAGCGATTCTTGCGCATCTGGGCCATCAGGTTGCGGCTGTCACCGGGCGGCCGGAAACGGCGGATTACCTGACATCTTTGGGCGCGACCCAGATCGTGGCGCGTGAAGACATCAATGAAACCGTCAAACGCCCGTTAGAGGGCGAAACATGGGGCGGCTGTATCGATGCCGTCGGCGGCGCGATGCTGGCCCGCGTTTTGGGACAGATGGAATATGGGGCCTCTGTCGCCGCTGTTGGGCTGGCCGGCGGCGCGAACCTGCCTGCCACGGTCATTCCGTTCCTGCTGCGCGGGGTCAATCTGCTCGGCATCGATTCTGTCATGCAACCCTATGACAACCGTGTGCGGGCCTGGGCGCGGATTGCCAAGGATCTGCCGATGGACCGGCTGGAGGCGATGATCCAGCCTGCCACGCTGTCCGATCTGCCGCAGCTTGGTGCGGATATTCTGGCCGGGCAGGTGAAAGGCCGTGTCGTGGTGGACGTCAATGCTTGATCTGACATGGGTGCGCGCGCAATTCCCCGCCTTTGACGAACCAAGCCTGCAGGGCCAGGCGTTTTTCAGCAATGCGGGCGGGTCTTATACCTGCCGTCAGGTGATTCACAGGCTGTATCGGTTCTACACGCAGCGCAAGGTGCAGCCCTATTCCGCTTATGAGGCGTCCCGTCTGGGGGGCGAAGAGATGGACGAGGCGCGCACAAGGCTGGCCGCGATGATGGGTGTGGCAACGCATGAATTGTCCTTTGGCCCGTCCACGACGCAGAATACCTATGTTCTGGCGCAGGCCGTGCGGCGCTGGATCAAGCCGGGACAAAAGATCATCGTCACCAATCAGGATCATGAGGCGAACAGCGGCCCATGGCGCAGGTTGGCCGAGGAAGGGATCAGGATTGTCGAATGGCAGCTTGATCCCGAGACGGGTTTGCTGGCGCTTGATGATCTGGCAGAGCTTTTGAGTGATGACACAGCTTTGCTGTGTTTTCCGCATTGTTCCAATGTTATAGGGGCCGTAAATGATGTTGCTGCGATCACGGCATTGGCCCAATCCGCAGGCGCCCGCGTCTGTGTCGATGGCGTCAGCTATGCGCCGCATGGGCTGGCGGATGTCGGCGCGCTTGGTTGCGACGTCTATCTTTTCAGCGCCTATAAAACCTACGGCCCGCATCAGGGGATCATGGTGATCCGCGAGGATTTTGGGATGGAACTGCCCAATCAGGGGCATCATTTCAACGGCGATACGCTTTATAAACGCTTTACCCCCGCTGGGCCCGACCATGCGCAGGTCGCGGCCAGCGCCGGGATGGCGGATTACTTTGATGCAATGTCACAGCATCATGGCGGCGGCACCGGGGCGGAGGCCGCGCGGCTGTCGCATGATCTGATGCGCGATCAGGAGATTGCGCTGCTGAAGCCGCTGCTGGATTATGTCAGCGCCAAGAATTCGGTCCGCCTGATCGGGCCTGCGGATGCGAAGATGCGCGCGCCGACTGTCGCGATGGCCTTGCAGGGCGATGCGGCGCAGGTGGCCGCACAACTGGCCCCCTTGGGGATCATGGCAGAGGGTGGGGATTTCTACGCGCAGCGCCCGTTGTCTGCGATGGGTGTCGATCTGGGCAAGGGCGTCCTGCGCGTCAGTTTCACCCATTACACCAGCAAGGCAGAGCTTGACCAGTTGCTGGCGGCACTAGATCAGGTGCTATGAACAAAACACCCGTTATTGTCTGGTTCCGCCGCGATCTGCGCCTGTCCGACCATCCCGCCCTGACTGCCGCCTGTGACGCGGGGCGTCCGGTGGTCCCGGTATATATCCATGACGATCAGGTCGCAGGGCTGGGTGCGGCGCAGAAGCTGCGGCTGGAACTGGCACTGGACGTGTTCGGCAAGGCGCTGGCGGACAAGGATAGTCGGTTGATCCTGCGCAAGGGGCCTGCGCTGGATGTGCTGCGCGATCTGATAAGGGAGACGGGGGCAGGGGCGGTCTATTGGTCCCGGCTTTACGACACACCTGCAAAGGATCGCGATACCAAGGTCAAGGCAGCGCTGAAAGAGGATGGGATCGAGGCCAAAAGTTTCGCCGGGCATCTGTTGTTTGAACCCTGGACGGTCGAGACCAAGACAGGTGGTTTTTACAAGGTCTATACCCCGATGTGGAAGGCCGTGCGCGGCAATGACGTGGGCGATGCCTTACCGCGACCGGGGAAGATCGCAGCGCCTGACAAATGGCCCGCCAGCGATGATCTGGACGACTGGCACTTGCGCCGCGCGATGCACCGGGGCGCGGATATCCTCGCCACCCATTGCACTGTGGGCGAGGATGCCGCCAACACCAGGCTGGGCCAGTTCATCGCCCACAAGGTCGCGGATTATGTGACCAACCGCGATCTGCCGGGGGTGAAAGGCACATCGAACCTGTCGGAAAACCTGACCTTTGGCGAAATCAGCCCGCGTGTCTGCTGGCATGCGGGCAAAGCCGCGCTGGAAGATGGCAAGGGCGATGCAGAGGTGTTCCTGAAAGAACTCGTCTGGCGCGAATTCGCCTATCATCTGGCGCATCACACGCCGCGTATCCTGACCGACAACTGGAAGGCAGACTGGAACGCTTTCCCTTGGAACACAAAGCTCACGCCAGAGGTTCAGGCATGGCAACGGGGCCGCACCGGCATACGGTTTGTCGATGCGGCCATGCGCGAGATGTATGTCACCGGCACGATGCATAACAGGGGGCGGATGATTGTGGCGTCTTATCTGACCAAACATCTGATGACGCATTGGAAAATCGGGCTGGACTGGTTCGCCGATTGCCTGATCGACTGGGACCCGGCCAGCAATGCGATGGGCTGGCAATGGTCGGCAGGGTCGGGGCCGGATGCGACGCCTTATTTCCGGGTGTTCAACCCGGTCACGCAGCTGGATAAATTCGACAAGGACCGCGCCTATGTCAAACGCTGGCTGGCGGAGGAATACAAAAATCCCTCCGACACGGCGCTGTCCTATTTCGACATGATCCCGCGATCATGGGGCCTGTCGCCGGGTGACGCCTATCCCGATTCTATCGTGACAACGGACGAAGGGCGGACGCGGGCGCTGGACGCCTACAGCAACCGTGGGTTTTAAAGCGACGGGACCTTGTCGCGCAGGAAACTTTTTATGTCTGTTTGCCGTGACTTCGCGGACAGACAGGTTAATTTAGCGTTAACGACAGCAATCAGAAACGGACGACAATGATCCTGACGACCACAGAGGGGCAGACAGACCTGCCGCGTTATTTTACCCATGTGTTTGACGCGGTCAAAACCATGAAACGCGGCCGGATCGATATTATCCTGCCCGATGGCCGCCATTTCCGTGCCGAAGGCGCAGAGCCGGGCTATGTTGCCGAAGTGCATGTGCACAACCCCGATATCTTTGCCCGCACCGTGCGCGAAGGCGATCTGGGGTTTTGCGAGGCCTATATGGACGGCTGGTGGTCCACGCCGGATCTGATGGCCTTCATGGATCTGATGCATGACGATATGGAACATATCTATGACGGCTTTCCCGGCCAGTTTCTGGTGCGGTTCTATGAACAGATGCGGTTCTGGTTGCAGAACAATTCCAAAAAGCAGGCCCGCAAGAATATCAGCTATCATTATGATCTGGGCAATGAATTCTATGGCCTGTGGCTGGATGACACGATGACTTATTCCTCGGCCAAATTCGTGACCGGGCAGGAAAGCATGGAAACTGGCCAGATCGAGAAATACAAAAGCATGGTTGATCAGATGGGTGTGAAACCCGGTGATCACGTGCTGGAAATCGGCTGCGGCTGGGGCGGTTTCGCCGAATACGCCGCCAAGGAACGCGGGTTACAGGTGACGGGGCTGACGATCAGCCGTGAACAGCATGATTACGCGGTCAAGCGCATGGCCGACGCGGGCCTGTCGGACATGGTCACGATCAAGATGCAGGACTACCGCGACGAAAAAGGCACATATGACGGTATCGCGAGTATCGAGATGTTCGAGGCGGTGGGCGAAAAATACTGGCCGGTCTATTTCGAAACCCTGCGCGACCGGCTGAAACCGGGCGGCAATGCGACCTTGCAGATCATCACCGTGGAACACCGCCGCTGGCAGGTTTACAAGCGCGGCGTTGATTTCATTCAGAAATATATCTTTCCGGGTGGGATGCTGCCCAGCCCCGTTGTCTTGCGCGAACAGATCGAAAAGGCGGGGCTTCAGGTCGCGGGATCGATCGAATTTGGCGAAAGTTACAGCCAGACCCTGCGCCGCTGGCACGACACGTTCAACGCGAAATGGGACGAGGTCGCAGCGCTTGGTTTTGACGACAGGTTCCGGCGGATGTGGAACTTTTACCTGACCTCTTGCGCGGGGACATTTCATAGCGGAAACTGCGATGTGACGCAGATAACGGTGACCCGCGCTTCCTGACGATGCCGGTGCGCCGGCAGAGTAAAGGTAAATGGTTATGACGATTTCCGGCAGGCGCAATATGCCCACTGCCGCCAAACTGGCGGGTGCGGTGGTTTATGGGTTAGGGGGCTGGTATGTCGCGGTCATGGCGACGCCGTTTTTTCTAGACGGCATCGCGCCCATGGCATTTCTGCCCGCCGCGATCCTGATCGGGCTCTATCTGGGCTGGGCCTATGTGGGCGCGCGCACAGGCCAAGGCTATGTCGCGGCGGTCGGGCATGGGGTGACGGCGGCTGTGGCCTTTTCATTCATGCTTTTGTTCGTCACCGCCTTTTCGATCATGATCACCCGCGCGATGCGGCTGCAATATGATGGGCCGATGGACCGTCTGGTCTCGGTCTTTGGAATCATGGTGACCGAAAGCCAGCGTTTCATGGACATCCCGCTGCTTGCGACAATCCTGTTGGGGGCGATCATCTGCGCGCTTTTCGCCGAATTCATCGGCAGGAGATACCCTTAAGCCATGGAGCTGTTTACCTATGGCACGCTGATGTCGCCTGCCCTGATGGCGGCGGTCGCGGGGATGGACCTGCCGACACCTGTGCCCGCAACGCTGGCCGATCACGCGATTTTTCCGGTGCGGGGTGATGTCGTCCCCTATATCGCGCCGGTGGCGGGCGGGGTGGTGCAGGGGCTGGTCTGGCGCGATCTGCCGGATCATGCCATCATGCGGCTGAACCTGTATGAAAATGCTTTTGGCTATGCGCTGCAAAGCGTCACTGTCCAGGCGGACGGCAAACCGCGTGCGGTGCATGTCTATCTTCCGGCGCAGGACATGCCCCCCGGCAGTGGTAGCTGGTCGCTGGCCGGCTGGGAAAAGTCCGATCTGACCCCCGCGATCTTTGCGGCGCAAGAATTGTTCGCGCTTGACCCGCTGCCCGCCCCGGAAACCCTGCGCCGGCAATGGCCGCAGATCGCGGCGCGCGCATGGAACCGCCACCGTGCCACCGCCGCACCTGCCACGTTGCGGCGCAAGGCCGTGGTGGGTGACACGCAGGTGGCCGCCAACACGCGGCCAATGGGTGGATTCTTTCGGTTTCAGGGCTTTGATATCAGTCATATCCGCTTTGACGGGACCCGTTCGCCGGTGTTGCAGCGCGAGGTGTTCATCGGTTTCGACGCCGCTATCGTGCTGCCGTATGATCCCGCGCGCGACCGGGTGCTGCTGCTGGAACAGCCCCGCATCGGTCCGCTGGTGCGGCATGACCCGAACCCCTGGATGCTCGAAGCCGTGGCCGGCATCATCGATGCGCGCGAAACGCCTGAACAGGCGGCGATGCGCGAAACCGCAGAAGAGGCCAGGTTGACCCCTTATCGCTTGATCCCCGCCGGGTCCTATTATCCGTCACCGGGGGCGGTGAGCGAGTATTTTTACAGCTTTGTCGCACTATGCGACCTGGCGGTGGATGCGCCTTATGGCGGCGGGCTGGCGACCGAAGGCGAGGATCTGCGCCTGCATCCGATGGATTTCGACGCGGCGATGGCACTGGCCGACAGCGGCGAGATCACGACAGGCCCGCTGCTGATGCTGCTTTATTGGCTGGCGCGGCATCGCGCAGAGCTGCGCAGCATGGGTTGATGTCGGGCAGGCGCGGTTCTACACAGATGGGGCGCAACGAAAGGCCCATTCCGATGACTATCCGCAATGATTTCGCCGACACGATTGGCAACACCCCCCTGATCAAGCTGCGTGCGATATCAGAGGCGACAGGCTGCACCATTCTGGGCAAGGCCGAGTTTCTGAACCCCGGCCAATCGGTTAAGGACCGCGCCGCGCTATTCATGATCAACGACGCCATTGCGCGCGGCGATTTGCGCCCCGGCGGCACGATTGTCGAAGGCACCGCAGGCAATACCGGGATCGGGCTGGCGCTGCTGGGATCATCCATGGGGTTCAAGACCGTCATCGTCATCCCTGAAACCCAAAGTCAGGAGAAAAAGGATATGCTGCGCCTTGCCGGTGCCAAACTGGTCGAGGTGCCTGCCGCCCCTTATCGCAACCCCAATAATTACGTGCGCTATTCCGAACGGCTGGCTGACGCGCTGCGCGAGACCGAACCGAACGGAGTGATCTGGGCCAATCAGTTTGACAATGTCGCGAACCGTCAGGCGCATGTCGAAACCACAGCACCCGAAATCTGGGATCAGACCGGCGGCAAGGTCGATGGTTTTATCTGCGCCGTGGGTTCGGGCGGGACGCTGGCCGGTGTGGCGCAGGTGTTGCAGCCCAAGGGTGTCAGGATCGGGCTGGCAGACCCGGAAGGATCGGCGCTGTATAATTTCTATGAACACGGCGAATTGAAATCCGAGGGCGGGTCGGTGTCCGAAGGGATCGGGCAGGGCCGCATCACCGCCAATCTGGACGGATTGACGCCTGATTTCGCCTATTCGATCAGCGATGCAGAGGCTTTGCCGCTGATCTATGACCTGATGCAGCATGAAGGTCTGTGCATGGGAGGGTCCACCGCGATCAATATGGCGGGTGCCGTGCGCATGGCGCGCGATCTGGGGCCGGGGCATACGATTGTGACGATCCTGTGCGATGTCGGCAGCCGCTATCAGTCGAAAATCTACAACCCGGCCTTCATGCGTGAAAAGGGACTGCCCGTGCCTGCGTGGCTGGAAGAAAAAGTCAGCGTGCCATCGGTGCTGATCGCGCAATGACCTTGCGCGCGGTCCTGTTCCGGCTGCTGATCTGTTGCAGCCTGCTTTGGCCCGCGATGGCGGTGGCGCAGGATTCCACCATGCCCGCGCGCACCTATTACGACGATCCTGATGCATGGACCCGGTTGGCCGAGCGGGCTGAGGTTATTGTTTCAAGAGACGGATCATCTTCTCTCGTTATCAGTAGGTTGCGTGCCGAACTTGTGGGGTGGCGTGATCATTTCACCTCGCAGACCAATATCAACGCCGGGCGTCTTGCGACAGTAAATGCGCAGATTGCAGCACTGGGGGCTGTGCCCGAAACGGGCGAGGAAGCCCCCGCCATCGCCGCCCGGCGCGCCACGCTGGAAACCCAGCGACAAGAGCTTTTGGCCCCGCGCGCCCTTGCGCAGGAGGCATTCGCGCGGGCCAACGGCCTGATCGGAGAGTTGGACAACAAGGTCCTGCAACAACAGACCGCCGCCTTGTTCGAAAGGGGGCTGTCGCCGTTGAACCCCGCGCTCTGGCCTGCGGCGGGGGTGGCGACCTGGCAGGTGCTGCGCAATATCGGCGCGGAAACCATCGCGGGCGCGCAGGTCCAGATTAACAGCGGTGCCTTGCTGCGTAACCTACCGCGCGCGGCGCTGTTTTTCGGTCTGGCGATCCTGCTGGTCGGCTATGCCCGCGGCTGGCTGGTGCGCTGGCGCGAAAGACTGGCGCAGCGCGATAGCCATCTGCTGCCGATCTGGCTGTTCGGGATGTCGCTATTGCAGATCATCGTGTCCTTTGCAGGGCTGTTGATGTTGACCAACGGGCTGGAAACACTGGCGATTTTCGGTTTGCGCGGGCAGGCGGTCGTCGCCGCCATTCCCTATGCCGGGATGAGCGTGGTGCTGGGCTGGTGGCTGGGTCGGCAGGTGTTCAGCGACGGCACGCTGCCCGGTTATCTGGGCTATGGCGAAGAGACCCGCAGCAACGCGCGCCGCTATACCCTGGCCATCGCCTGGGTGCTTGCCTTTGGCACCTTGTTTCGGGCCGGGGCGGGTACGATGGAACTGGAACCGGGCGTGGCGGCAACGATGACATGGCCCGTGCTGTTTGTGGCGGGCCTGCTGTTATGGCGGCTGGGTGTGCTGATCCAGACATCGCCCGAAACCACGACAGACGACAGCGCACCGCAGGGCCGGGTCAGGCTGTTGATCGGGCGGTATTGCACCCTTGTCGCGGTGGCAGGGCCTGCGCTGGCGGCGTTTGGTTATGGCGCGGCGGGGCTGGCTTTGCTGACCTCTTCGATCTTGTCGCTGGCGGTGATCGGGGCGATCCTTGTGTTGCAACGGATCGTGCATGACATCAGCCTACGCCATCCGCAGGCCGAAGATTCCAAGGGCCTGTTTGCCCTGCTGCCGCTGCTGGTCAGCTTCGTCGTTTATCTGGCCAGCCTGCCGGTTTTCGCGATCATCTGGGGCGCGCGCACCGACGATATCTTTGAAATCTGGAGCAGGTTCCGTGAAGGTTTCGCCTTGGGTGAAACCCGTATTTCGCCCACAGATTTCCTGATGTTCGCGATTGTGTTCGCGTTTGGCTTTGTGCTGACGCGGTTTGTTCAGGGGACGTTGCGGCGCACCGTGCTGCCGCGCACAAGGCTTGATCTGGGTGGGCAGAACGCCGTGGTGGCGGGTTTCGGCTATGTGGGGATATTCCTGGCCGCGCTGATCGCGATCACATCCGCCGGGATTGACCTGTCCAATCTGGCGATTGTCGCGGGGGCGTTATCGGTCGGGATCGGTTTTGGCCTGCAGAATATCGTGTCGAACTTTGTGTCCGGCATCATCCTGCTGATCGAACGCCCGATCAGCGAAGGCGACTGGATCGAGGTGGGCGGCCAGATGGGCTATGTCCGGGCGATATCGGTGCGATCGACGCGGATCGAAACCTTTGACCGTACCGATGTGATCGTGCCCAATGCCGATCTGGTCAGCGGGCAGGTCACCAACTGGACCCGTGGTAATCTGGTTGGCCGGGTGATCGTGCCTGTCGGTGTCGCCTATGGCACCGATACCGAAAAGGTCACCGAAATTCTGCGCGGCATCGCAGAACTGCATCCGATGGTGGTCATGACGCCGCCGCCTGCGGTTTTATTCGTCAATTTCGGTGCCGACGCGCTGGAATTTGAAATCCGCGCGATTCTGCGTGATGTCAATTATGTCCTGTCGACCAAATCGCAGATCAACCACGAAATCGCCAAGCAATTCGCCGCTGCAGGGATCGAAATTCCCTTTGCCCAGCGGGATATATGGCTGCGCAACCCCGAAGTGCTGAAAGGCCCCGCCGATGACAAAACCCCTGTTTCGTGACGATGCCTATCTGCGCGAGGCGCAAGCGCGTGTCGTTGATATCACCGGTGAAGGCGGGATCGTGCTGGACGGGTCGATCTTTTATCCCACATCGGGCGGACAACCGGGCGACAGCGGTCAGCTTTCATGGGCCGGGGCAACGCTGGAGATTGCCACCACCGTCAAGGGAGAAGGTGACGCGATGATCCTGCTGCCTGCCGAACCCGTGCCCTTGCCCGCTGTGGGCCAGGTGGTGCAGCAGAAATTGAACTGGGACCGGCGGCACCGGCATATGCGGGTGCATACGGCGTTGCACCTTTTGTCGGTGGTGATCCCCTTGCCGGTGACCGGCGGGTCGATTGCGGCGGACAAGGGCCGGCTGGATTTCGACATGGCCGACGCGCCAGAGGACAAAGAGACGCTTGAAAACGATCTCAACCGCCTGATCGCGTGCAATATGCAGATCAGCACGGAATGGATCACCGATGCGGAATTGGATGCCCAGCCTGACTTGGTCAAGACGATGTCGGTCCAGCCGCCGCGCGGCTCTGGCCATATCCGGCTGGTGCGGATCGGGTTGGGCGATGAAACCGCCGATCTGCAACCCTGCGGCGGCACCCATGTTGCCAATACGTCGGAAATCGGACGCGTCAGGATCGGCAAGATCGAAAAGAAAGGCCGGCAGAACCGCCGCGTCTATCTGCATCTGGAGTAGCATCATGCGTCTGGGCATCGTTTTGTTCATGCTGGTCTTCGGTCAAGCGGCGGTGGCGCAAAGCACGCCGGGCTGCAATACCACGCAGACAGCACTGGTGCAGACCGCTCTCGACAATGCCAAGGGGCTGACGATCAAGGCCGCTGCACGGGTCGGCGATACGGCTGAATATGAACGCTGGTTCGGGGATTATTCCCCGCAGAACGGTGAACATGTACGTGCCACGTTGAAATCCATCGTGACGGCGATCCGCAGTGGCGCAGTGATCACGCAATGCGACACCATCCGCGATGATGGCTGCATGGACGGAGAATATGCCTGGGTCTATCCGCATCAGCCTTACAAGATCCACCTTTGCCCGTCGTTTTTCGACCTGCCGCCGTTGGTGGCATTGCGGCCCGGCACCACCGCCAGCAACAACGGCACGCGGGAAGGCACGCTGGTCCACGAGATATCGCATTTCGATCCGGTCGCGCGGACCGATGATTATTGCTATACGCGCCGCGACTGTGCGGCGATGGCCCGCCGTGATCCGGCCCGCGCGGTGGATAACGCCGACAGCTATCAATATTTTACCGAAGATGTGACCTATTACGCCCGCCAACCCGTCGCGGGTAAATCCGCGCCGTGACGCTGTTTCGCCGTAGCGCCAGCGTGACGGCGCTTGGCTGTCTGGCGCTTTGCGGAATGCTGTTCGTGAATGGCGGGCAATATGCCGCGACGTTCGGGATTGCCCCCGATCAGGGGGCTGGTTTCGTGGCGCGGCGCGCGGCCCCTGTCTTTGCCGGGCTGGCGGTGATGCTGTGGCTGCTGCGCGATCTGCCCAAAGGCTCTGCGCGTGACGGGCTGTGTATCGGCATGGTGGTGCTGTGGTGGGGGATCGCGGCCAGCGGCATCGCGGAATATGTCACGGGGCAGGCGGGCAGTACGATCCTGATCGCCGCCATGGTCGAGGTGATCGTCGGGCTGGTCTTTGTGATCGCGCGGCGACGTTAAGGCTTGGGTGGCTTCTTGAACAGATCGCGTTCGGCAGTTTCGTTGAGCATCTGTTCGGTATCGGGTAAACCTTCGCGCGACAAAAGGATCGCGAAAGGGCGCAACCCCGGCACATGGCTGCACACCACCAGCAGCATCACCATGATCGGCACCGACAAAAACATCCCCGGCACGCCCCAGACCGCACCCCAGAACGCCAACGACAGGATGATGCCGAAGGATGACAGGCGCAAAGCCCGCCCCATCAGCATCGGATCAATGACATTGCCGTTCAGAAACTGAATGCCGGCGGCGATCAGGAAAACCAACAGCGTGGTATTGGCATCGCCGAACTGGACATGGGTCACAAGGGCGATCAAGCCGGTCGCCAGAATAGAGCCGATGTTGGGGATGAAATTCAGCACGAAGGTAATGATCCCCAGTGACGTCGCCAGCTCCAGCTGGAACGCGCGCGCCAGCAGATAGACCATACCGCCGGTGATCAGGCTGATCACCGTCTTGACCAACAGGTAATAGTTCACGCGGTGGATGATCGACTGGATGATTTTGCCCACGCGGACGGCCTGTTGATGGTCGTCAAAGAAATTTTCCAGCTTGGTGGTGAACCAGATCCTTTCGGCGAATAAAAAGCCCACGAACAGGATCACCAGCACCGTGGCCTGGGTGATCCCGCTGGCCTGACTGGCGGCGGTGCGCAGATAGCTGGAGGCATCGATCGACCGGACCGCATTGAAAATCGCAGCCTCACTGTCATCCCCCAGCCAGCTAAACATCGAGGCAATCGCCGACGGCGCGCGTTCGGTATAGGACAGGGTCGTCACCAGCACCGTATTGATCTGCGCCAGCAGCACCGATGTCAGCATCAGCAGCGCCAGCGCGATCAGCAGCATCGCCGCGACAGAGGCCACGGCATTGGGGATGCGCAAAGGGCCGATCCGCTGACGCGCGATGAAATTGATCACATCGCTGGTCAGGCTGAACAGGATGATCGCGGTGGCAAGCGAGATCAGGATGAACCGGGCCTGCACCAGCAAGAACAGAACAACCGCAAAGGCGATGATGATCAGCGCACCGGTCTGCAGCCGGCCCGATTCTATGCGCCTGTCCGGCGTCGTGGTCTTGGGCGGGTCGTGCAACATCATACCATCTTATCAAAAAGGGCTTAGCGCGCAATATAGCGGGCAAAACGGCCAAGGGTAAACAGGTAGAACAAATAGTTTGCGGGGTCTTGCAAATCCCGCGCTGTTCCGGCTAAACCCTGCGGAACGGACAGGTGGCCGAGTGGTCGAAGGCGCACGCCTGGAAAGTGTGTAGGCGGGAGACCGTCTCCAGGGTTCGAATCCCTGTCTGTCCGCCAACTTTCCCTTGATCAGAATTATCCAACTGCTTGAAAATAAAGGATAATTTGCTCCACGATCTATCCCATCAGGCGCTTCCCACACATTTTTGATATACAAACCGATCATCTTTGCGATACACGTGACCTGCAAGGTGCGATCATGGAAGGGTTCAGGATGATCAGACTGCGGCAGAATACTTGGCAGCTAAATCGACGGGTTCCCAAACGCTACCACGCTGTAGAACCGCGCCGGGTCATCGTGGATTCTCTGCATACGGACTCGAAAACGGTGGCGACCGAAAAGGCCAAGGCGATCTGGTCGCACCTGATCGAGGCGTGGGAAGCCAAGCTGGCAGGCGACACCACCGATGCCGACCGGCGTCTGGCGGCGGCAAAGAACCTGGCGGCTATCCGAGGGTATCGATATCTACATGCGACCGCCGTGGCTGAACTGCCGATCCGGGAATTGGTCGACCGGATCGATGCCGTGCCGGTTCATAAGGGTGAGCCGGACCGGGTAGAGGCGGCGGCTATCTTGGGTGGCACCGCTGCACCTAAGATTACGGTCAGCGCCGCGCTGGATGAATACTGGCCGCTGACCAAGGACAGGTTGATCAGCAAGTCGGATGATCAGGTGCGCCGATGGAAGAACCCTCGCATAAAGGCGATCAAGAATTTCTTGAATGTCGTGGGTGACAAAAACATTGCCGACATCACCGGCGACGACATGCTGGACTTTCGAGGATGGTGGATGGACAGGATCGTGGAAGATGGTCTGTCTGCGAACGCCGCGAACAAGGATTTGAGCCATTTCGGCACTGTCATGAAAACCTTAAACAGCATGAAGCGCCTAGGGCTGGTGCTGCCGCTGTCTGATTTGAGCTTCGCGGCAGGCGAGGCGAAGACGCGGCCACCATTCTCTGAAAAATGGATCAGGGAAAATCTACTCGCGCCGGGTGCGCTGGCCGGACTGAATGCAGAGGCGCGGGCCATCTTCCTGACGATGATCAACACGGGTGCGCGGCCATCCGAGATAGCGGGCCTGACGGCAGGTTGCATCCATCTGGCCGCGAACGTGCCGCACATCAGCATAGAGCCGATTGGGCGCGAACTGAAGAGTGCAAACGCAAGGCGCAAAATCCCCCTGACCGGCGTGTCGCTTGAAGCGATGCGCGCATTCCCAGAGGGCTTTCCGCGATATCAGGAAAATTCATCCGGTTTATCAGCAGCGCTCAACAAGTATCTGAAAAGTAATAACTTGAAGGAAACCCCTAATCATACGGTTTATTCACTGCGCCACGCTTTTGAGGATCGCTTGCTGGCCGCTGGCGTAGATGAACGTATCCGCCGAGACCTGATGGGCCATGCGCTTGATCGTCAGCGCTACGGGTCTGGTGGATCACTTGAACAGACGCAGGCGCTGGTGGCCAAGGTGGCGATCTAAGCTGCTAGGGCCTGCACACGGTCCATGACGCTGTTCTGGCGCTCTGCGGCCTCTATCTCGCTTTCCAGCCGCT
>NZ_JBKBQY010000048.1:0-5781 GCF_046292185.1 Yoonia sp. | reverse complement strand
GCCGCTCAAAGATCGGCAGGTAAATCTGATCGGTCAAGACCAGCTTGGCAACCTTGCGTCTGGCCATTTTCAATTCGGCGATGGTGATCTGATCGGACATGGGTTGCGGCCTTTGGTTGGACGCAATTACTTATAGCAAGGCGAACGCCGACCTGATGACGATTGTTCGCGCAGGTCGGCATTTTCTTTTAGGCGGCGGCAGGCATGCCAGCCATCAGCGTGTCGAGTATGCGCTTTGCCTCATTCAGTGCAGCAGCATCATCACGCAGACCCTCACTTGCCTCTGCGGCATACTGATCAATCTCGGCAGACGTAAGCTGCACCGCAGAGGTAGGTAGCATTCGCGCGCTGGTGGCGAGGATAGCGGTAACGCGTTCGTGGATATCGGGTATCTGCTTGAGCAAGGGGTCGAGGGTTAGGGACACGACGGCATCTAAGAATGCCATTACGCTCAGGACTTCGACCGGCGTGGCGCTTTCGGGATCAGACAGGATTGAATCTGGCCACAAGTCGGCATGGTCGCCAAGCAATTCGATGATGCGGGTCCGGGGGTCATGGGCTTCACCGGCGGTCAGCAGGCCAGCGATCAGGTCATTATAGTCGGTGGTGGGGATGTAATGGGACATCGTGCATTTCCTTTGTTGATGCAGCGCCAGAATCCCACATGGCGAATCACCTGACAAGCCCAAAAATGACTTAACCCATTGAAAATAAACTTAAATAAGTCCTTACTTATCTTTTCCATGAGGGGATTAGCCGGGTGGTAGAGTGTTCGCACGGCTCTTGCGCTTGCGTGCTGCGGCCTGCTCACGCTTCCGCGCGGCCTTTTGCTCTGGTGTAAGATCAGCAAGGTTCTCGCGCGGTGTAAAATCAGTCCGCCCTTCGATTTCAGCTTTGGCCAGTCGCAGCGCTTTCCGATATTCGTTCCAGTCGTCTTTCCCCTCGCCCTTGCGATATTCGGCAATTTCGATCTGGCGGGGTGACAGCTTAGATTTGCGCGATGATTTTGGCTTCGGTTTTTTCTGGCGTTCCTTCCATATGTCAATGTGACCCTGCATCGCTGTTCCGGTCTCGGAACCTGTCACAGCATTCTCCGCCAGTTGAAGCTGTGCGATTTCGTCCGGGGTTAGGGCGGTGCCGGGGTCAAAGGAGCCTTCCCCTAAATCGAGGTCTTCGAGGTCCAGATCGTCAAAACCCACATTGTCAGGGCTTGAAGCTATATCGCTTTTTTGGTATTCATTCATGATTAGGAACTCGCACGGTTTCAGAATTCTAAGGCCCGGTGTTGGCGCACTGGGTCTTTTACTTTTCGCAGATCAGGCCGGTGTGGCGTCTGAAATTTCGCTTTCCATTAAATCAGCAAAGTCGAGTGCGATATCTGCCGTCCAAATTTTGACTATTCCGTCTGCGGGAATAGCGACCTTAAAGGCAGCACCTTGCCGGGTCACGGTGAATTTCTTTGCGCGATCCGCCACGCGACCCGTCTGATCATTATTGTAGACAACAAGATGGATTAGACCGACCAAGGATTTCATCTGATCAACCGTAAAGCCAACCGGAGTAGAATCGTCAAAAGAGATTGTGAATCCATCCTGGAGTTTGTTAATTCTCACACCGGGAATAGCGTGTTTAATCTCGCCAGCTTCACGCGCAATCCGCATAAGCTCGCCAATTGTTGCACTCATAGACTTGGTGCCAAATGCTGCTGCCAGCTCTTCCAGTTGGGTTTTCCGCTCAGGGGCAATGCGGATCAAGGGTGCCTTTGTCATCGTGGTTCTCCTTTGAAATATCATGCTACCTGTTTACTAGTAAACTGATGCGGCTTCAAGACGAAAAGAGTCATGATGCTAAGAATTCTGACTTAGACTGCCGGACGATCTGCCCTGTTACCGCAAGCGTGACATCCTATTCCCATAAGCGTGACATCGACTGACCGAGTTTGGCTAAGTCATTGATTTTCCACAACACGTGTCACGCTTATGGATCGAGTATATAATACACACTAGTAAGAAACTAATAATGGACGAAAAAGCCTATTCCCATAAGCGTGACATAGACAATGAGACACCCACAACTCGGGCTTCGCCCTCGCCTGCGCGCTTCGCTTGCCCCGCTCGTCGCTGCGCTCCTCGGGGTCCAGTTTTGGTTCTTCCATCCCGGAGTAGTTTCTGAACCCACTTCCGGGTTGGAACACCTTCCGGGGGTGGAGGAAAGCTGCCGGACACATCAGATGTCACCGCCGGACAAATCAGATGTCACCGCCGAAGCCAATGGCAGGCACCCTACAGGCCCATTGGGTCACATCGGGTGGCAAGGGTAGCCTAAAATCACTACAGCCTCTATACGGGGCTATTTTGGCCTTCTTGAGGTTTACACCCGGCGTAGCACATCATGCAGCTTCTGCGGTTTCAGCGGCTTCTTTTTCGTCATAATCGGTGTAATTCGTATTGCAATCTGATTTCGAAAAGTGCATTATTGATTTATTGCAAGTTGGAGAGCTTGCGGTGAAATAATGTCTTAAGGTCCGACGGTCACAAACTGTCGGGCCTTTTGTTTTGGTATTACCGGCCCTGTGACTGGCGCATTCCCTCAAGAACGTCTGCGGGTAACTCATATGGTTTCACAATGCCAAGCGACATATCGCGGCTTACTGCCTCTTCTAATGTCAATTCGCCGGTCTTTGCATCTTCCGGAATAATCGTGATTTCGTTTGGCACTTTATTTCCTTTTCAGTTTATATTCAGCATCTACTACTTAACACAATTCCGAACAGCCTAATAGATGCAATTCAACTGGCTGAATCAGTCTTCCAGCGTGAAGCTTTGTTCCAGCTTGGCGGTGAAGGTCCACGGTGCGCCGGAAGAGGATGACCATTCTTCGCAGGTCCATTTCAACGGCTCATCGATGCCCCACGGCGCATAGTAGAACGGCTGGTGACCGCCTTGATCAGCGAAGAACTGATCCAGCGCCGCCACGTCATCAGGGCTTAGGCCAGCCCAATTCAGCGCCACGATCCGGCGGATGTGATTGATCCCGTTGAGACTGGACTGCGTGTATCCGTCGCCAAAGCCAGCCTTGTTCAGGCTGATCTGTCTGGTGTGCGCTGTGCCGGGGGATGGTGGCACCGGGGGTGTGAAGTTTGCCAGCATCACTTGCGCCCTAGCATTGCGCCGGGCCTGCCCTGCCGCTGGATTTCAGCCATCACCACGCCGCGCATGCTGGCTTCCAATTCCTTGGCCATCTGCTTTGCCAAATCCGCATTTTGCGCCGGAGTGCCAGAACTGCCATTCACGGTGATCGGCGCGCTGATGCTGATCGCTGGTGCGGCCTGCGCGGGGGCAGCAAGGGCGGGTGCTGTCAGCGCACCACCGACATATCCGCCAGCGCTGTAGCCTTTCAGTGCGGCGCTGTGCATCGCCTGTAGATTGCCTACACCAAGGCGGCTGGTCGCGGCCTTGCTGACCACGAATTCGCCCTTGTGAACCAGACCTGCCGGTTCATATTTGCCGCCGGGGCCGGTGAACCCGCCTTCGGCATATCCCAGAAACTTGCCGATCTTGCCAGCGGTGCCGCCGCCGGACATCAGACCGACAAACGCCTTGCTTGCGGCCATCTGGCCAAGCTGTGCCAGAACGCCAGACAAAGCCTCGCGAAAGGATGACGCGCCGGTGATGAGCGAAACGAAAGCAGACTCGGCGATCTGGCCGAATTGTTCCTGCGCGGCGCGGGTTGCGTCGATCTTGTCTTTGGTTGCCTCATTCGCTGCGGCAAGATCGGCATACGATCCCGTCAGTGCGTCGATCTCTGCGCGCAGTGCGGGGCTATCTGCTCTGCCGGATGCCAGCGCGGCGGTCAGCAGATCAGCTTTCCGGCGGGCCAGATCGATCGCGGCGGCGTAGTCGGTGCCAGCCGCTGCGGAAATCGTCAGGGCCAGCGCTTCGACTTCCAAGGCGGTGGTCTCAGCTTTGATCGCTTCAACGGCTTTGGCGAATTCATCCAAGGTTGCGGATGCCGCACCGCCGCCGCCGCCGGTGTCTTTGCCTGCGGCGCCTGCGGCCTTTGCAGCTTCGGCGCGGGCCTCTTCGGCAGCGATTGCAGCAAGTGCAACCGCTTCGGCTTGTGCCGCTGTCAGTGATGCGCCAGCCTCTTCGGCGCGTTCCATGACGTCTGCGATTTCACGTTCGAGGGCCAGCCGGTCGCGGGTCTTGCTGTTACGCTCTTCCTCAGCCGCGGTGAACCCGTCGAGGGCTGCGCGGGCTGCGCTGGCCTGTCGCTGTGAAGCAAGTGACCCTGCACGATCAGCATCTTGTTGCGCGCCGATGTTCCCCGGTGTGATCGTCTGGCCTGCGGCGGCGGCAATCGCCGTGCGCAGGCTGGACGCCAGACTGATCGCCCCGGCGATAGCCCCACCCAAGCGACCCACCTCTGAGATGACGCTGGAAAAGTCTACCCGGTCGGACTGGTCGAGGGTGTCAAAGGCGGATTGCGCGGACGTCTGGACCGTGTCGAGGGACTTTGCAAAATCCTCAGCTTCGATTTCGCCAGCGTCAAATTCGTCAGCAAGGCGGCGCATCTCAGTGGAAGCGGTTGCCAGATTGGCTGCGGCCTCTTCATATCCGTAGGACCGCATCAGGTTCGATGACTGGTCCATTGCGGCTGCGGTCTGGCGCGCATCCTCACCCAAGCCAGTGAACTGTTCGCGTAGCTGCGCGATCTCTACTGCGGTTTCGTCCACGATATCGCGGTTAGCGGCCAAGGCGTCAAAGACCTGATCGCCAAGCACGGCGCGGCCCTGTTCTTCGGATGGAAAAAGATCATCCAGTTTCGACCGGAAGTCTGCCAATTCCACCACTGCATCAGCCGCTCCGACGGCAAACGATTTGAACCAAGTGCCGGTCCGGCGTGTCAGGTCTGCGAACTTGTCGTCCAGAATTTCGGCTTTGCGGACCAGCTCTTCATCCAAGATGAAACCACCCTCGCGGGCGCTGTTGATCATTTCGTCAATCGCCGCAGAGCCACCGGCCAGAGCGTTCGTCATCGCCGCGCCGCTGCCACCAAAGGCTGCGCTGGCAATGGCCAAGCGTTGCTGCTCCGGCAGGCTGCGGGTCAGGTCTGCGAACTCTTTCAGTAGGTCGATCTGCGATTTGAGATTGCCCCGGCTATCCCGGATTGAGATGCCGAATGTGTCCAGCACCTTTTGCAGCTTGCCGGTGCCATTTGCGGCCATCCCGACGTTTTTACCGAATGTCTCAAGCCCGCTATTCAGATCGCTAGCCGCTACACCGGACAGATCGAAACCGCGTTGCAGACCTTGCAAGGCTTCAATGTCGAAAGAGGTGCGATCTGCCACCTTTGCCAGAGTGCTGATTTCGGTGATCGTGCTACGGACCTCGCGCGTTACCTTGGTCAGCGCAGCGACGCCGATCATAGGTAAGACGATCTTCTTAAGTGCCGCATTGATACCGTTCCCGGCGGTTTCATATGATTGGCGCATGCGTGCTGCGGACTGTGCCGCGCGGCGTTCCATCATCTGCGCGCTGCGGTTCTGGGTCTGGTTGGCTTTCTTCAGGCTCTTTTCCAGTTTGTCGATACGGGCTTCCACATCTACGATCAGGCCGGGTAATTGGGTGGTCATGGTCTTGTTTCCTTTTAGAAGGTGAAAAGCTCGGCTTCGGGTGCATTGTAGGCGGACCGTTGGGACTGTGCGGCGCAGGCGCGTGACACGGCCATCGCAGCGGCGATTGCGCCATCGATGCGGTCTGTCTTTTTGCCTTTGTGCAT
>NZ_JBKBQY010000047.1:0-25281 GCF_046292185.1 Yoonia sp. | reverse complement strand
TTGCCCTGCTGGGCACCGATTATGTCTATCCGCGCACCACGAATGCCATCCTTGAATCCTATCTATTGTCCAAGGGCATCGCGCCTGAAGATATCTTCGTAAACTACACTCCCTTTGGTCACGCCGATTGGTCCACGATCGTGTCCGACGTTGTGGGTCTGGGTGCCGGGGGTAAACAGGTGGGCGTGATTTCGACCATCAACGGTGACGCCAACGTTGGTTTCTACACCGAATTGGCAGCACAGGGCGTCAGCGCCGATGACATCCCCGTAGTGGCCTTTTCCGTGGGCGAGGAGGAACTGTCAGGCCTGGATACATCACGTCTGGTCGGGCATCTGGCAGCGTGGAATTACTTCATGTCTGCCGATACGCCTGAGAACGAGGAATTCATTTCCGCGTGGCATGAATTTATTGGCAGCACGGACCGCGTAACCAATGATCCGATGGAAGCGCATTATATCGGCTTCAATATGTGGGTGAACGCGGTCGAGGCCGCAGGTACAACCGATGTAGATGCAGTGCGCGAAGCGATGTGGGGTCAGGAATTCCCGAACTTGACCGGTGGCATGGCGGTGATGAACGCCAACCACCATTTGTCCAAACCTGTGCTGATCGGTGAAATCCGCGCTGACGGTCAATTCGACATCATCAGCCAGACTGAAGAAGTCGCTGGCGAAGCATGGTCGCCCTTCCTGGAAGAAAGCGCCACTTGGACGAGCGACTGGCAGGAACTGGAATGCGGCATGTTCGACACCGCTACGGACACATGTGTTCAGCTGACGTCGAATTACTAAGCGACCTGGGATGCGGGGCCTTCGCTCCGCATCCCGCTTGATGATTCCCTATAAGAAAGCCTGCCTGATGTTGCGATGTCTCTGCGCCTTTGCTCTGATCTGGCCATGGATCTTTGACCCTTTGATGGCGCAGGATCGGTCAGACATAACATTGCAAAGTGTTTTGCAAGATCTGCAGGGCGATATTGCAAATCCGTCCCGGTCCACGGTTCCCAACGTGCTGGCTTCGCTGCTCGCAGCAGATGCGGCCAATACAGTTGCCTTCCTGCTGGCATGGTCAGACCGGACGGTAGTGCAACGCCCCGATGACGGTGCCTTCTTCTTTACCAGAGATGCGACAGGCGGCAACGTGACCCTGGTCGATATCGACACCGGTGCCGAGGTGGCCGTCGTCAGTACTCGCGATGTTACCCAGATACGCCCCAATGCGGGTGTTCGCCGTGAAATCGGTGCGGCACTCGTCGCGTTTGAATTGACGCATCCAGATGCGGATCGCCGGATGGCGGCACTTGCCTCCGCCGCACGCAGCCCTGATCCTGACCAGCTGCCCGCTATTCGCGCCGCCCGCGCGGAGGAAGAAAACAGCGCCATCGCCGCCCGTATGGACCGGCTGATCGCCTTGCTGGTTGCACGCTATGATCAGGACAGTGCCACAAGGGTGGGGGCAATCGGTGCCTTGCGCGGCGATGTCAGCACACCTGCCCGCAGTGTTCTCAACCAGCTTTTGCAGACCCGTGCGGATTTTGCCGAAAGCCTGCCCGAAGTGAACATTGCCCGGATCAAGATACCGGGTGACGATCTGCCGCTGACCGCCGCATATGCCGTTCTCGTCGCGGCTGACCTTGCTCCTGCAGCACCGGGGCGCAACGCGATCCGCGACGCCCTGCGCGCCAATGTCGGGGACGGACAGGTGGGTGGCGTGCCGGTGCATCAGTTGGACAATGATGCTGGCCGGCTCATCGCCTATCAGGCGCTGGAGGATGCAGGTGCGGTGCCGCCCATGGTGACTGCAGATGATATGGCCGCGGCGGTGTCGCAATATGTGTTTTTCGACGCCTATCTTGAACCCGACGCCGCTGTCACCCAAGCCGCCGAGGACGCGCGTGGCAGCACCAGCTTGCGCGTATCGGCTTTCCAATTTCTAAGCCTGTCACTGGACGCGCTGTCGCTCGCGTCGATTTTCTTCCTTGCCGCAATCGGCCTTGCGATCACCTTTGGCGTGATGCGGGTAATCAATATGGCGCATGGCGAATTCATCATGATGGGCGCCTATACCGGTTACGTCGTCCAGACGATCATCCCCAATTACACCGCGTCTCTGGCCGTGGCCTTGCCGCTGGCCTTTGCGGTGACCTTTCTGGCCGGCGTGGTGATGGAACGTCTTGTGATCCGGCATCTGTATACGCGCCCGCTGGAAACCTTGCTGGCGACGTTTGGTATTTCGATTGCCTTGCAACAATTGGCCAAGAACATCTTTGGTACGCAGGCCCGCCCGCTGACCGCACCCGATTGGCTGGCAGGCGCGATCCAGATCAACGATCTGGTGTCAGTGGCCGCCGTGCGCGTGGGGATCTTCGTGATGGCAGCCGCGTTTCTGCTGCTGCTTCTTTACATCCTGAACCGTACCCGTCTG
Organism: Yoonia sp.; assembly: GCF_046292185.1. Taxonomy (GTDB): domain Bacteria; phylum Pseudomonadota; class Alphaproteobacteria; order Rhodobacterales; family Rhodobacteraceae; genus Yoonia. The sequence continues at coordinate 22,854 of NZ_JBKBQY010000047.1, read as the reverse complement.
GGGTTGGAGGTACGCGCCGTCACCCAGAACCCTGGCATGGCTGCCAGCATGGGGATCAACCCTGACAGGATCAACATGCTGACCTTTGGGCTGGGGTCCGGCATCGCCGGTGTCGCAGGTGTCGCCATCGGGCTGGTTGCGCAGGTCACATCCGAGATGGGGGCGAATTACATCGTGCAAAGCTTCATGACCGTCGTGGTCGGCGGTGTCGGGTCGGTGTTTGGCACGCTGGCAGGGGCCGCGCTGATCGGGTCGCTGCAAAAGGGTATCGAATGGTTCAACCCGGCCAATACGTTGGCGGCGCAGACATTCATGGTGCTGTTCATCATCCTATTCATTCAATTCCGGCCCAAGGGTATCGTCGCCCTCAAAGGCCGCGCGGCAGGGGATTGAAGCCATGACCACCATGACGACCCGACAAACTACCACCCCGCGCCGCAGTTTTCTACGCGATAACCCGTCCGTTTTGTGGTTCATGGGGCTGCTGGGGCTATTTACCCTGATCGTGACCCTGCTGTCCGAAGGCATGGGCACCGGGATCATTTCCACCAATCTCGTGAAAATTCTTGGCATGACGCTGTGCCTTTGTCTGATCGCCATCGCGATGGATGTCGTCTGGGGTTATTGCGGCATTCTGAGCCTCGGGCATTTCGCCTTTTTCGGCCTTGGTGGTTATGCCATCGGCATGTGGCTGATGTATGCGCGGACCGAGATCGTGATCCGCGACAGCCTTGGACGCGGCACGATCCCGCCGACCGAACGTGAGGTGTCGGAAGGCGTGGCGTCACAGATTTTTGGTGTGGTAGGCAGTTCCGACTTGCCGCTGATCTGGACCTTTGCCGGATCACTGCCTGCGCAGCTGGCGCTGGTGGTGCTGGTGCCGGGGCTTCTGGCGCTGGTCTTCGGCTGGCTTGCGTTCCGCAGCCGGGTGACGGGCGTTTATCTGTCGATCCTGACGCAGGCGATGACGCTGGCACTGTCGCTTTATCTTTTCCAGAACGATACCGGATTGCGCGGCAACAACGGCCTGTCGGGGCTGCAGAACATTCCCGGTGCCTTGCACGTGCCGCAATCCATCATCTCAGTCTGGTTTTTCTGGGCCTCGGCCTTTGCACTTGGCGCGGGCTATCTGTTGTTCGCTTGGGTCGTGTCGGGCAAGTTCGGGTCCGTCATCCGCGCGATCCGCGACAATGAGGCGCGGGTGCGGTTCCTTGGCTATAACGTCGAAGGCTACAAACTGTTTGTCTTCACCCTGACCGCTGTCGTCGCGGGCATTGCCGGGGCGCTGTATTATCCGCAGGCGGGCATCATCAACCCCGCCGAAATCGCGCCTATCGCGTCGATCTATCTAGCGGTCTGGGTCGCCATCGGCGGCAGGGGGCGGCTCTATGGTGCTTTGATCGGGGCTGCGTTTGTGTCGCTGCTTTCTAGCTGGCTGACAGGCGGTGGTGCGCCCAATGTCGATCTGGGGCCGTTCCGTATCGTCTGGACCGATTGGTGGCTGGTGTTGCTGGGCCTCGGCTTTGTCGCGGTCACGCTTTTCTTTCCCAAGGGCATCGGCGGGTTGTTTGATTATCTGGTAAGGAAACAGCCATGACCACCTTGCTGGAAGTATCTGGCGTCAGCGTCACCTTTGACGGGTTCCGCGCGATCAACAATCTGTCGATTGCGATTGGCGAGCCGGAATTGCGTGCCGTCATTGGGCCCAATGGGGCGGGCAAGACGACATTTATGGATATCGTCACCGGCAAGACACGACCGGATGAAGGCAAGGTTCTCTGGGGTGAAAAATCCGTCGATCTGGTGAAGCTGTCCGAAAGCCAGATCGCCAAGGCAGGGATCGGGCGCAAATTCCAGAAACCCACCGTGTTTGAGGATCAAACCGTCCGCGCCAATCTTTCGATGGCGCTGAAAAACAATCGTGGGCCGTTTTCGGTGCTGGTGTGGAAAGCATCCTGTGCCGACAATGCGCGCATCGTGGAACTGGCCGAAGAAGTGGGGCTGGCCAACCGCCTTGACCATCGCGGGGGCGATCTGAGCCATGGTCAAAAGCAATGGCTGGAAATCGGGATGCTGCTGGCGCAAGACCCAAGGCTGTTGTTGGTCGATGAGCCCGCAGCGGGCATGACACCGGCGGAACGCGAACATACCACCGACCTGCTGAAGCGCGCGGCAAAGACGCGGGCGGTCGTCGTGATCGAACATGACATGGAATTCATCCGCAGGCTAGATTGCCGGGTGACCGTGCTGCACGAAGGGTCGGTGCTGGCCGAAGGATCATTGGATCATGTCACGAGGAATCAACAGGTCATTGATGTTTATCTGGGGCGCTGAATCATGCTGAACGTGAACAATCTGACCCTGCATTATGGTGCCTCGCAGATCCTGTGGGGCGTGTCGCTTGCCGCGCGGGCGGGGGCGGTGACGGCGGTGATGGGCACAAACGGCGTGGGCAAAACCAGCCTGTTGCGCGCAATTGCGGGCCGCCACCCCTATTCGGGCGGGACCATCAGGCTGGATGGGCAGGTGCTGGACCACCCGCGCGCAGCACAGGCCGCGCAGGCCGGTATCGCCTATGTCCCCCAGGGACGAGAGGTGTTTCCCCTGCTGACCGTGACTGAGAACCTGCAAACCGGCTTTGCCTGCCTGCCACGGTCTGACCATCAGATCCCCGACCGGATCTATGAACTGTTTCCCGTGCTCAAGCAGATGAAGGACCGGCGTGGCGGTGATCTGTCAGGCGGGCAACAGCAGCAGCTTGCCATCGCGCGCGCGCTGATCGCAAAGCCCAAGGTCCTGCTGCTGGATGAGCCGACCGAAGGCATCCAGCCCAATATCATCAAACAGATCGGCAAGGTGATCGAACTTTTGCGGGACGAGGGTGAAATCGCCATCGTGCTGGTCGAACAATATTTCGATTTTGCCTATACGCTCGCTGACCAATTCTGCGTGCTGAACCGGGGCGAGGTGGTGCTGTCGGAACCCGCCGGCGCTGTCAGCCGCGAGGACATTTTACAGCGCGTCTCGATCTGATCGCCGGCGTTCCGGGCTTGGTGAAGAACCCGACGATCACACCGCAACCCTGATGAGAGCGTGCATGTCAAAAAACGACATCACTTCACTTGCGGAAGGCTCCGAGAGAATGTGGCGCATCATCACTACTTGCCGCACCGCCAGCGTGTGGGTGGTCGGAGCGTATTCGGAAAATTATCATTTTATTTCAATAATTAAGATGAAGATGAGTGAGACAAAACTGATCTGATGTTCGGCGATCAGCCTTGCGCGACCACCCGCAAATAGCTTTTTCAATGCCCGGCATTTGCCCGTGGCGCCTAATTTTCGGGCTGTTTTCTGATCCCGCCTGCGCCTGAATGTCGTTTTCTGACAAGTTCTCTTGAAGCCTCGTGGCGTTCCGGTCACCTTGGGCCCACGGCAAACGAGTAAAGCGCGACGGCGGACCGGTGCCTGACCCGGTCCCAGAACACGCAAGGAAAAGGTGGATGACCACGCAATGAATGCATTAACGCTGCCCCCCAGACCCAGCCTGCAGAGCCGACCATATGACCGTATTGCAGTGATCGGCGGCGGCGCCTGGGGCACTGCGCTTGCCTCTGTTGCGGCAACGGCGGGGCGCGACGTGACGCTGTACACCCGCCGCACAGCGGTTGCCGATGCGATCAACGCGACCCACCGGAATGATGCCTATCTGCCCGATGTGGCCCTGCCGCCGCAACTGTGCGCGACTGCTGATCTGCAGGTGGCGCTGGCCGGGGCAGATGCCGTCATGCTGGCGGTGCCATCGCGTGCGATCCGCAGCATGGCAGCGCAGGTGGCAAAATTCATCGCACCCGGCCTGCCCGTGGCGATCTGCACCAAGGGCATCGAACCTGCCACTGGCTTGCTGATGACGCAGGTCGTTGAACAGGAAATCGGCAATGCCCGCCTTGGTGCCATCTCTGGTCCGACCTTTGCGCGCGAAACCGCCCTCGGGCATCCGACTGCGGCGACCGTGGCGTTCCCCTTTACCTATGCCGACCGGCTGAGCCCGCACGAAAGTGCGGCGGCGCGATTTGCCATTTCGCTCAGCTCTGCCGCGTTCCAGACCTATATCTCTGACGATCTGGTGGGTGTGGAAATCGGCGGTGCCGTGAAGAACGTGATCGCCATAGCATGCGGGATGATGACCGGGGCTGGCTTTGCCGAGAACACTCGCGCCGTGCTGATCACCCGCGGCATGGCCGAAATGAAAGCTTTGGCCGAGGCGCTGGGTGGCAGTCGGGAAACCGTCACTGGGCTGTCCGGTGCGGGCGACCTGACGCTGACCTGTTCCAGCGCCACGTCGCGCAATATGTCGCTGGGCCTGCAGCTGGGTCAGGGCACCCCACGCGCCGATTGTTTCGAGGGCCGCGCCGTCGTGGTCGAAGGTGAGGTGAACGCCGTTTCGGTCACGGATCTGGCGCGACGGGTGGGTGTGTCGATGCCCATCTGCGAAACCGTCAACGCGATCCTGAACGGTAATCTGGACCTCAAGGCGGGATTTCATAAGCTTTGGACCCGCCCGATCGAGGGAGAGCCGAAAGGGCTTGAAATCCTGCTGGCGAACCCGGTCCACATCGCCGCAACACAAGGTATCCAAAAACTCTGATATGACTGACAACATGACTCAACTGGCCGACTGCCGGATGGTGCTTGCCACCGATCTTGACGGAACATTTCTGGGCGGCAGTGACGCCGACCGCGACCGTCTTTATGACTGGCTGGAAAAGAACCGCAGTACGGTTGGGCTGATCTTTGTGACAGGCCGCGATCCGGGCTTCATTCAGGATCTTTGCGGCGCAGGGCGTATCCCTTGGCCCGATTATGTCGTCGGTGATGTCGGCACCACCATCGCGCATGTCGATCCAGGCGCTGGCCTGACGCCCATTTCAGCGCTGGAGGCTGATATCGCGGCCGCCTGGGATGACCGGGGGCCAAAGGTGCGCGCCGAACTGGACGGGCATCCGGGCCTGACCGTGCAGCCCACCGCTTTTCGCTATCGCGTCAGCTATGACATGCAGCCCGATCTTTTCGACGAAAGCGCTGTGCGGACTGTCCGGGATCTGGGTGCGGATGTGTTGATGTCCGACAACCGGTTTTTCGATGTGCTGCCGCGCGGTATCAGCAAAGGGCCATCGTTGCTGCGGCTCATCGATCACCTTGGGGTCGATGTCGCATCTGTGCTGGCGGCGGGTGACACATTGAACGATCTGTCGATGCTGGTCGCAGGTACCCCCGCTGTCGCTGTGGGCGGGTCAGAACCGGCCCTGCTGGAAGCGCTGCCGCAATCGGGGCGTATCCACCGCGCTAGGGCCATCGGTGCCGCAGGCATTATCGAGGCAATCAGTGTATTCGATCTGCACCCGATCACGAAAGAGGTATAAAAATGGCATCCGATTTCGTCATCGTCTATCATCGCCAACCCTACGAAGAGGTTGTCGTCGACGGCAAAACCGAATTGCGCGAAAATTCCAGCCCGAATGGGATCGTCCCGACGCTGAAAAGCTTTTTCGGCAAGGCTGACCATGGTGCCTGGGTCGCGTGGAAACTGGCGGAAGACCCCGCCAATCCCACCTTTGAACGCGTGATCGAGATCGAGGATGCCCACGGCAGCTATACCGTTTCCCGCCTGCCGTTGACCGCCGAACAGGTCAGCAGCTTTTACCACATTTCCTCGAAAGAGGCGTTCTGGCCTATCCTGCATTCCTTCAAGGAAAAATATAACTATGATCCTGTCGATTGGCCCACATTCCGGGAAGTGAACTGGGCCTTCGCCGAGGCAGCGGCGAATGAAGCCAGCACGGGCGCGCGTGTCTGGGTGCATGATTACAATCTCTGGCTGGTGCCAGGCTATCTGCGGCAACTGCGCCCCGACGTCGTTATCTCGTTTTTCCACCACACGCCGTTTCCGGCAGCGGATATGTTCAACGTGCTGCCATGGCGCAAAGAAATCGTGGAAAGCCTGCTGGCCTGTGACGTGGTGGGCTTCCATATCCCGCGCTATTCCGCGAATTTCCTGTCTGTCGCCAGCAGTATGTTCGATGTGACTGCCCAAGAACGCCGCCCTGTCGACCCAGACCTGATCTTTGAAGGCACCGCGCTCAGCGAGCGTCGCGCGCCTACACTGATCGCGTATGACGGGCGTGAGATTTCCATCAGCTCATCCCCTGTCGGTGTCGCCGTCGATTTCATCGAAGAGCGTGCGAATGATCCCAAGGTACAGGCAAAGGCGCAAGAGATCATTAAGGCTATGGACGGCGCGAAGCTGGTGATTTCGGTTGGGCGCACCGATTACACCAAGGGCGGTATTCAGCAGTTACAAAGCTTTGAACGTATCCTTGAGGCGCGTCCCGACCTGCGCGGCAAGGTCCGGCTGATGCATGTCTCGGTCAGTGCCAACCGGAACATGACCGCCTATGAAGATATCCAGTCCGGGATCGAAGAAACCGCAGGCCGGATCAATGGCCGCTTTGGCACGCTGGGCTGGCAACCGATCACGCTGATTTCCCGCGCGATCCCGTTTGACGACCTGATCCAGTATTACCTTGCGGCGGATGTCGCGTGGATCACCCCGCTTGCGGATGGGATGAACCTTGTGTGCAAGGAATACGTCGCCGCACGCACCGACGATGACGGCGTGCTGGTGCTGTCGGAATTCGCCGGTGCCGCGGTTGAACTCGGCGCAGCCGTGATCACTAATCCATTCTCCAGCCGGTCGATGGACAGTGCGATCCTTCAAGCCCTTGAGATGGAGCCAGAAGAACGGCGTGAACGGATGCGGGCGTTGCGACGCATGGTCAAACGCTTTTCAGTCTCCGCATGGATGGCAGATCAGGAGACTGAATTTACAGCCGCGCTCGCGCGCAAGCCTGAGGCGAGCGAAGCACAGTGATAGTTACGTCACGGTCGCGGTAAGTTGCGCGGTTGGCTTTTCGCAGATCATTAGCACTTCTGCGGTGACACAAATCGCGTTTGTGTCCTGTGCCAGCATGCCTTTCTTGGCGCGTCCGTCAAATCCGACCGAAGCGACCTGAAGCCGCACCGTATCGCTTGCGATTTGCCCCGCCAGGATCAGGATTTCAGTGGCAAAGCTCTCGACGTCTTGCCCTTTCTCAAACCTGGTGCCGACAAGGCTACCGATCCCCTCGATCCGTGCCGACTGGATATGTTGTTGCCGCGCAAAGGCCACAAGGGCGGCACCAATGTCCTGATTGGGCCGGAGTGTGATCAGGAAAGCGTGTTTGTGGCAGGTGGCCGCCTGTACCTTGGGCCGGAAGAGGGTGAAGTTGGTTTCGTGGTCGGGGCACCCAACAAACCCCGCGCCGATGATGCCCCATCCGCTGACCGTGCAATCCTGCGCAAGAACGCTATCCTCGCAGAGCAGATGTCCGGCGTCGGCGACGGCATCGGGGCTGTCCCAGACGCCATGGCAATGCAGAAATGGCTTGCCATCACGCAGGCCAAGATGGACGCCGCCATGCCTGACCCCGGCCGCGTTGAATCTATGTGTATCGCTGTACCATGCCGCATGGCTGTCGTCAGGCGCGGGGCCCGGCGTGACGAAGGTCAATGGCGCGAAAAAGCTCCCGTCCAGCCGCAGATACCCAAAGTCAAAGCCAGCCTGCAGAAAAGCGTTCGGCACCGCATCGGCAAGGCTTTGTCCGGCGTGAAGGGTCAACTGGACGGGGGTCGCCTTGCAGGGCAGCGCGGTGACCCTTTCCGGGGCGGCGGGACCGGGGTGGATAATCAGGCGCATGGGCGAGATCACCCGGTCTGCTCTGGCAATTGGCCGCGCGCTTCCAGTTCGTCTCGGATCATTTTCTTGGTGATCTTGCCATAGGCCGATTTTGGCAGGGCATCCCACAGCACCGCGTGACGCGGTAGTTTATAGCGCGCCAGTTGCGGGGCAAGCCATGCCAGCAGGGCATCCGGCTGTAACTGCGCCTGTGGGTGCGGCACGCAGACGGCCATCCCGACCTCGCCCCAGACCGGGTCGGGCACGCCCAGTACGGCGACTTCGGACAGATCGGGGTGCTGCAACAGCTTTTCCTCAATCTCGCGCGGATAGATGTTGGACCCGCCCGAGATATACATGTCAGATGCGCGCCCGGTCAGATAGACAAACCCCTGCGCATCCATATGGCCCAGATCACCGGTCAGGAACCAGCCATTGCGAAAGCTCTTCGTATTCGCTTCGGTATTGTTGAAATACCCCGCAAAGACCGCAGGACCGATCACAGCGATTTCACCGGTTTCGCCGATGGCGACTTCAGCGCCTTGATCGTTCTGGATCTGCACCTGCATGCCGGTGCGCGCAAAACCGCACGACCCGATCCGCATCTTTGCATCGTCGCTGTGATGCTCGGCAGGTGGAAGGACAGTAATGTTGCCGGTTACCTCGCCCAGACCGAAATATTGAACCAGCACCGGCCCCAGTTTTTCCAGCGCATGGCGTTGATCGGCGCGGTACATCGGCGCGCCGGCATAGATGACATACCGAAGACTGTGATGGTCATGCTGATCGACGCCGGGATGTTCGACCAACAGTTTGACGATTGTCGGAACGGTGAACATATTGGTGACCCGCCAGCGCGCGACCATCGCCCAAATCTCGGCCGGATCAAACTTTTCGCCGGCGGGCAGGATGGTTTTGACGCCATGCGCCACCTGCGCCAGCTGATGGATGCCCGCGCCATGTGACAAGGGCGCCACAACGAGAGACGCATCATCCGGCCCAGTGGCGGGCATCAGATCGCACAGATGGTTGGTGATGACGAAAGCCAGTTGGCCGTGGGTCAACACAGCCGCCTTGGGTTTGCCTGTGGTGCCGGACGTGAAAAAGAACCATGCCGGATCATCGCGCTGCACGCTGATTGTGACGGGTGCTGCCCCGCGGTGCCGGTCGATCAGGTCTTCGTAATCCTGCCCCAGATTGATCGTCGCGTCGACATACGCGGCGCAGCCGGCGGCATGTGCAGGGAATTGCGCACCGCATAACAACAGTCGCGCGCCTGACGATGCGGCAAGCCAGCCCAGATCATCTGGCGACAGACGGTAATTGGCCGGCACCCAGACCGCCCCGATCCGCCAGCAGGCGAACATCGCTTCGAACATCTGGTTGCTGTTGGCCGATTGCACCAGCACGCGGTCGCCTTTGGCGATGCCGTAGTCCTGCAACAATGTCTGGGCAAAGGCACCGGCACGCTGTTCCATCTCGGCCCAGGTCCAGCTTTGGTCGCCCCAGATGAAACCCGTGGTATCCCCCAGACGCCGCGCGTTTTCGGTCAGAAGATGCGACAGGTTCATCACGCGGGTCGAAAACGGCGTCATGCCCTGCGACAGATCCTGCCTCATTTCACGCGTTCCATGATTGACACGTAATTTGCCACCGCAGCGCCACCCATGTTGAACACGCCGGCCAGTTTGGCATCAGGGATCTGCATGTCGCCCGCATCACCCATCAATTGCATCGCTGCCATGACATGCATCGACACGCCGGTCGCACCGATCGGATGGCCTTTGGATTTCAGCCCGCCCGATGCGTTGACGGGAAGCCGACCGGTCTTATGGGTAATCCCATCGCGGATCACGCGGTGCCCCTGACCAGATTCTGCCAGCCCCATCGCCTCGTATTCCAGCATTTCGGCGATGGTGAAACAATCATGGGTCTCGACGAGGCTCAGATCATTAAGGGTCAGGCCTGCGGTTGTCAGTGCCTCTGTCCAGGCCCGGCGCGCACCGGCAAATTCCAGCACGTCGCGGCGGGACAGGGCGATGATATCATTGGCATGGACATGCGCCCGGAACCCGATGGCACGCTGCATCGTCGCGGCGGTTTCCGCATCCGCCAGCACCAGCACCGCCGCCCCGTCGGACACAAGCGAACAATCCGTGCGCCGCAGCGGCCCCGCGACACGCGGATTCTTGTCAGATATGGTATTGCAGAAATCCACGCCAAGATCCTTGCGCATATGGGCATAAGGATTGGCCAGCCCATTGGCATGGTTCTTTGCGGCGATCATCGCCAGCTCTTTGGACCGGTCCCCGTAGCGCTGGAAATAGCTTTGCGCAATCTGCCCGAACAGCCCGGCGAAGCCGCCTTCGACCTCCACCTCTTCCGCGCGGTAGCTGGCGCCAAGCAGGATGTCACCGACCTCGGCATTGGGTGTCGCGGTCATCTTTTCCGCGCCTACGACCAATGCGATGCGCCCACGCCCCGCCGCGATGAAATCCATTGCACCAAATAGGGCGGCAGACCCGGTGGCGCAGGCGTTTTCAAAACGCGTCGCGGGGGTCCGCGCGAACCGATCGTCGCCCATCGCCACCAGCGCGGCCTGAAAATCCTGTTTGGAAAAGCCGTTGTTAAACACGCCGACGAAAATGCCGTCGACAACTTCTGCGTCAATCTGCGCATGGGACAGCGCCTGCGCGACGGCTTCGGCCATCAGGCTTTCGGTATTGGGGTGGTCGGATTTGCCAAAGGCCGTGTGACCCCAGCCAATAATCTGTGCCTGTGTCATCCTGCGGCTCCTTCTGTGTGCTTGCCTTGCGTGCCAGCCGTGGCAAAGCGGGTTTCAATCAGCCGGGCTTCGGCTTGCAATAACTGCGCCAGCTCGCTGCGACGCGGTTCTTTCATGCGACTTTCCACGGCAGCCAGGGACAAGGCACCGACCAACTGCCCTTGCTGCCCGCGCAAGGCGATCCCTAGTCCCCAGCTATCTTCGAAGATCAGGCCGGGGTTGACGGCGACGCCGCTTTGGCGCGCTTGCCGCATCTGGGCGTGCAACCTGTCGGGCGGCAAACGCGGATAGCTGGTGATCAGTTCCTCTTGGTTCGATGCGATCACCGCCTCTGCCTCTTTTGCGGGCAAGGCGGCCAGCATTGCCAAAGATCCCGCCCCCACGCCCAGAGGATGATGCGCGCCGGGCATCAGCGCATAGGTGCGGATCGGATGCGCGCCCTCTTCGCGGTGCAGGCAGACAGAGTAACGCCCCCGCCGCACCGACAAAAACGCGGCATCGCCTGTCACCCGCGCGAGCCGCTGCAGGCTATCGATCGCCTGCGCGAGCAGCCCGTGCCGGTCTTGTGCCAACAGCCCAAGAAGATACGCCTCTTCACCCAGATGATAGGCGCGTGTGCCTGGCGATTGTTCCACCATCCGGGCACGTATCAGCGCCAGAACAAGACGCCGCACCGTGGCCTTGTTCAGCCCGGTCTCAGAAACCAGCGTCGACAGCGTGATCCCCGTTGCCGAATGCTGCCCGATCAGGGACAATAAGCCCAAAGCCCGGTCAACGCTTTGCGCGCCGCCGAACATCGTCTCTTCGCCATGGTGCTTCATAATATGGACCGCTTTCGGGCACCCTACGACGTGGGTTTATTCATGTTTCGTTCAATTTTGATTTTATTCCATGCTGATTGCAAGTTTTTCTTGCAATCAGCAAAAATCACGGTCCACTATTTGGCAAGAACAGCGGCCGAGGGGTGGCGGCCGCATGTTCATCATTCAACGGGAGGAACGAATGAAGTTTTCACGGATCACAGGAACGGCCTTGGCGGCAGGCTTTGTCGTCGCCATGGGTGTCAGCATGGCAAGCGCTCAGACGCTACGTCTGTCGCACAATACCGGCGACACCACGACATGGCATCAGGGGGCAGAACGCTTTGCCGAATTACTGGCTGAACGCAGTGACGGTGATCTGACCGTGCGCGTATTCCCAAATGCGCAGCTTTCGGGTGGCGACCAGATGCGTCAGGCTGAAATGGTTGGTCGTGGCGCGCTTGACCTTGTGGTGACCTCTGCGATCAACGTGACACCTTTGGTGCCGGAAATGGCAGTGTTTTCGTTGCCGTACCTATATTCCAACTATGATCAGGTTGATGCCACGACGCAGGGCGCACCCGGGCAGAGAATGGCAGATATCCTGCTTGAACGCGGGATCGTCGTGCTGGCTTGGGGCGAAAACGGCTTTCGCGAAGTGACCAACAACACCCGTCCGATCCGCAGCCCCGAAGACATGCGCGGGCTGAACATGCGCGTGGCAGGGCCGATGTATATCGACGTGATGAACGCACTGGGCGCAAACCCTCAGCAGATGCAATGGGGCGAGACGATGTCAGCCCTGCAGCAAGGCGTCGTCGATGGGCAGGAAAACCCGATTGGCGCGGTGATCATTCCCCAACAGGTCTATGAGGTGCAGAAATACCTGACTGCATGGCATTATTCTTATGACCCGATCTTTCTGGGAATCGCGCAATCCGTCTGGGATGAATATGATGCAGATCAGCAAAGCATGATCCGCGAAGCCGCCCAAGAGGCGATGGCCTATCAGCGCGACATCACCCGCGAAGGCACAGCGGAGGGCATCGCCTTTTTGCGCGAACAGGGCATGGAGGTGTATGAACCGAGCAACGAGGAACTTGCCGCGTTCCGCGAAGCCACGCAACCGGCATTTGATCAATGGGCCGAACGGGTCGGGCCGGAAATTGTCGGCATGTTCCAGGACGCCATTGCCGCCGCAAATTAAGAACACATCCAGACCCCCGGGGCCGTGTTGCACAGCCCCGGGCTTTTTCCGTCAGAAAGCATCGCCATGATCCGCCTTGTGCTGCGCGACTTTGAAAAGATCGTCTGCGCCATTCTGTTTCTGGCGATGACAGCCTTGGGTTTTGCCAATGTTGTGGTCCGCTACGGCACCAATTATTCCTTCGCCGCGACCGAGGAACTATTGGTCAACGGCTTTTTGCTGCTGACCGTCTTTGGCGCGGCCGTTGCAGCCCGACGGGGCGAGCATCTGGCCGTCGGCCTTGTGCATGACATGCTGCCGCGTACCCTCTGGGTGCCGGTCCTGTGCCTGTCGATCTGCCTTGCGGTGATGCTGCTGCTGCTGTCGGCATGGTTCTCGTGGGAAGCGATGATGAACATCAGGCGGGTCGGCATGCAATCGTATGGACTCGGCTTGCCGGCTTGGTATTATCAAGCAGCCTTGCCCTTTGGTTTTGCCCTGATCACCTGGCGCTATCTTCAACATGCATGGACAGTTCTTCGCGCAGGGCCGCAGGCCACGGTCGATCATGTTTGAAGCGTTGGGCATCACTGCCGCAGGCACGCAGATGATCATCGTGTTCTTTGTGCTGCTGGCGCTGCGGGTGCCGGTCGCCTTTTCGCTTGGCCTGTCCGCGATCTATGCGATGTGGAAGATCGGGTTCGGGCTGGACCTTGCCGGTGACCTGATCGCTACCGGCATCACCAAATTCTCGCTGCTGGCGATCCCGTTCTTTATCCTTGCGGGCACCTTGATGGGCAGCCTTGGTATCGCCGAACGCATGATCCGTTTTTTCAGGGTCGCTGTTGGTGGCCTGCCGGGCGGGATGGGCATGGTCGGTACGGTGGTTTGCCTGTTCTGGGGCGCGGTCAGCGGATCTGGCCCCGCATCTGTCGCGGCCATCGGTCCGATGATCATCAAAGGCATGGAGGAAGACGGCTATGACCGCGCCTTTGCCGCCGGTCTGGTGGTAACAGGGGCGGCCTTTTCCATCGTCATCCCGCCGTCTATCGGGCTGGTGATCTATGGGGTGATTGCAGAAACCTCAATCTCTCGGCTGTTCATCGCGGCGATCATCCCCGGTATCTTCATGGCGTTGACGATGCTGGCGGTGTTGCCCTTTGCCCGCCGAAACCCGCCGAAGGCCGCTGCCGCGCCGACCAGCGGCACCCTGCATGCGCTCAGCCCCAGCCCTTATCCGGGCAACAACCGGCGCGATGCGCTTTGGCAGGCGTTTCGTGACAGTTTCTGGGGGCTGATGACGCCGGTCGTCATTCTGGGCGGGATCTATTCGGGAATCTTTACACCGACCGAGGCCGCGATTGTCGCCACCGTCTATGCGCTGCTGGTGGGCGCGCTGGCCTACCGGACCCTGAATGCCAAAGTGCTTTATGACGCGCTGGGCAGTGCTGCGGCCTCTTCCTCGGTGGTCATGCTGATCGTCGCCTATGCAAGCCTGTTTGGCTGGGTCGTCACCGTCGATGATCTGGTCGGCAGCTACTCCGGCGCGCTGCTGGGGTTGAGCGACAATGGCTGGGTGATCCTGTTCGTCATCATGGTGATCCTTTTGATCGCAGGGATGTTCATGGATCCCGTCACCGTGATGTTCATCGCCTTGCCGATCTTTCTGCCAGTGGCGCGGGAAATGGGCTGGGACCCGGTATGGTTCGGCGTTCTCGTCATGGTCAATCTGGCGATCGGGTTGATCACTCCACCGGTCGGGATCAATCTTTACGTCGCCGCAAACGTGACCAAGCTCAGCATCGAACGGGTGGCTTGGGGCACGATGCCATTTCTTTTGGCAAGCCTTGGCGGCATTGTCGTTGTCGCCTTGGTGCCGCAGATGTCGCTGATGCTGGTCGATTGGCTGCGTTAGCAAGCTTGGATAGGAATATAATCATGCAGACAGCAATCGTCACGGGGGCCGCACGCGGCATTGGTCTGGCCACAACAAAGCTGTTTTTGGCCGAAGGTTGGCAAGTCGCAATGGTCGACCGCGACGCGGAGGCGTTGATGCAAGCCGCGGAAGGGCTTGCCAATGTCAGGCCGATGACGTGCGACGTGTCACAGCCAGACCAGATAGACGCCATGGTGGCCAAGGTCGCCGATAGCTTTGGGCGCATCGACGCATTGGTCAACAATGCTGGGGTCGCCGATTTCCGCCCTCTGGAGGAAACGGATCTGTCGGTCTGGCGCAATGTCATGTCAGTCAATCTTGACGGTGTCTTTCTGACAACGCAGGCCGCATTGCCGCATCTGAGAGCGACCAAGGGCGCAATCGTCAACATCGCGTCAATCTCTGGTCTTCGCGCCAGCACGTTGCGCGTGGCTTATGGCACGTCGAAAGCGGCTGTCGTGCACCTGACAAAGCAACAGGCCGTCGAGCTGGGCGAATGGGGCGTGCGGGCAAATTGCGTCGCGCCCGGGCCCGTGGATACCAAACTGGCGCTGGCGGTTCACACACCGGCGATCAGGGCGGCCTATCATGACGCAATCCCGCTGAACCGATATGGTACAGAACGTGAAATCGCGGAGGTGATCGTCTTCTTGTGCTCGAAACGTGCCAGCTATGTCACCGGACAGGTGATCGCCGTAGATGGCGGGTTTGATGTAACAGGTGTAGGACTGCCTGCACTACGCGGGGACTGACCAAGTGCCATTCGGGCACCTTGCCAAAAGACTATCACTTATTGACCGAGTTTTGCGTGAACCTCGTCTAGATCAATCTCACCAACGGGCATCTTATTGGCAGGGTTTTCGAAGTCATACTTGAACAGACGAAAGTCGCGTTTGTACATCTCATAGACCAGATGCATTGACAGATCGTCAAAATAATCCTCGACCGGGTGCAGGCGTTTTGGGCCGTGCCCTTCGCTTTCGTTGAAACGCGGGATCGTGGCGAGGTCGATGACATGCGGGGTCGTGGCGCGGTCGAGGACAATCTGCATACCTTCGTTGAATTTTTCCGTCCAGAAGATGTGGTCGTAGCGCCCGCCGTTCACGATATAGGTCGAAATATGGCCCGACATCGCTGACCAATGGATGTCTGGTTCCATCGGACGACGCCAGCGGATCGTGTCCCGTGCAAAAAGCAAAAATCGTCGGAAGCTTTTGATCTGGTCGAATTCAAAGCCGTTGTCCGGATCGCCGACCTCTATCCCGTATTTCTGGACCAGCAGGGGGACAAGATTGCCACGATAATATTTGCCGTTGCGCTGCACGCCGCAGATCTTATCGAAAAACGACGACAGGATGCGGGTGTAGGGATTGCGCACGCAGGTGAAGGCAAAGCTTTTATGGGCCGTCACGTTGTCATGGATTGGTTTCTGACTTTCATCCAGCGCCCATTTATGGATGCCGGATTTGGCGTCGTGAATATCGCCGTCATAGAACCTGCCGTGATCTCCGTAATACATGATCTGCCCGATTGTCGAGCAGGCGCATTTCGGCACAACGCGGTAAACCATGCTTTCGCTGGTGGTCATCCATGTTCCGGGAAAATTGGCCAAGGTCGTTCTCCTTTGTCGTATAACAAGCAAAGAAACCCTGTCACTTCAATGTCTCTTCGCGCTAAGTGACATAAGAAAGAGTGTTTTCCCGTCAGGACGATGAATATGGCACGTGTCGCCTTTATCCTGCTTTGTCACAAGGACCCCGATGCCGTGGTCCTGCAGGCCACGCAATTCACCGCTGCGGGGGATTATGTGGCAATCCATTTCGATGCCTCTGCATCGGATATGGATTACCGCAGGATCAAAGATGGGCTGGCAGATAATCCCAATGTCACCTTCGCCCGCCGCCGCGTCAGATGTGGCTGGGGTGAATGGAGCCTGGTCGAGGCAACCTTGCGGACTGTCGCCGCTGCAGAGGCCGCATTTGAACGGGCCACCCATTTCTATATGGTTTCGGGCGATTGCATGCCGATCAAGTCTGCCGGTTTTGTGCATCGCTTCCTCGATGATCATGACAGCGATTTCATCGAGAGCTTTGATTTCTTCGAAAGCGACTGGATCAAGACCGGTTTTCGCGAAGAACGTCTGATCTATCGTCATTTCTTCAACGAACGCACCCAAAAACGCCGGTTCTATACCTCTTTCACCATTCAGCGTCGCTTGGGCCTGACCCGTCCGGTGCCGGTGGATATTCAGGTCATGATCGGCAGCCAATGGTGGTGCCTGCGCCGTCGCACGATCGAGGCCTTGTTGGCATTTACCCGGTCGCGTTCTGATGTGGTGCGTTTCTTCCGCACCACCTGGATTCCAGATGAGACGTTTTTCCAGACGCTGGTCCGTCACCTTGTGCCGGGCAATCAGATCGAAAACCGCACGCTGACATTTCTGATGTTCACCGATTACGGTATGCCAGTGACTTTTTACAATGATCACGAGGAAATGCTGCTGACGCAGGATGCCTTGTTTGCCCGTAAGGTCAGCCCTGAAGCAGCCGCCTTGAAATCCGCATTGGGCGCGCTCTATGCCAGTGACCGGATGGATTTCACGATCGCGCAAGACGGGCGCAACCTTTTCCGGTTTCTGACCGAACGCGGTCGCAACGGTCGCCGCTTTGTCCCTCGGTTCTGGCAGGCCGAGACGACCTTGGGCCGGGGCCGTGAATTGCTCATCATCGCCTGCAAGAAATGGCATGTCGCCAAGAGACTGACAGAATCGATTCGCATGCATACGGATGTTCCTGCGTTTGACTATCTGTTCAATGAAGAGGATACGGCGCTGCCGGAACTGGGAGGGATAGAGAAAAGCCTTGCCAAACGCGGGCGGCACCGCCGCGCCTTTATGCGGATGTTGTTTGACCATGCCGCCAGTGATCGGGTCGTGGTTTGCGTGGATACCTCCAGCCTCGATATGATCACGGATTTCTTCACTGATCGCGCCACCGTCCGCATGCTGGAAATCGAATGCGATTTTGCGGATGATTATCTTGTGGGCCATGCGATCCGGGTTGGTCTTGCCGGTCCGCAGACATCTTCGGCCACTTTCGCCCGGCTGCTGCCGACGATTCGCAGTGACATGATCTATGAACGCGAAGCGATCCGTGATGTCGGGTTCCAGAACACCAGCCATATTCGCGAAACCGCAAGTATCGCTGAAAATGCTGCAGCGCTTGCCCGTTTCCTGAGCGTCGATATGGTGGTGGCAGAGCGCCTTGCGCAGACGCCATATCTTTTTGTTGATTGAGGAACCACCAATGAAATTCGCCTATGACGACCAGAACATCTTTGCCAGGATCCTGCGCGGCGAGATCCCGAACAAGACAGTGTACGAAAATGACCATGCGCTGGCGTTTCAAGACATCAATCCGCAGGCCCCGGTGCACGTGCTGGTGATCCCCAAGGGCCCGTATATGAGCCTTGATCATTTTGCGCGCGATGCGTCACCGGATGAACAGCTGGGTTTCATGCAGGCCGTGGCCGAGGTGTGCCGGATCAGCGATCTTGACGATGGTTTCCGTGCCATCGCCAATGCCCGCGCACATGGCGTGCAAGAAGTGCCACATTATCACATGCATATCCTTGGCGGCCGCCCGCTGGGGCGGATGTTGCAAGGCTGACGGCCCGTTCCGGTAAAACAGGCTTGGCGCAGATAGGATGTTCCTATGAGGTCAGTGAAAGGAAGACATCTTCCAGATCGGCCTCGCGGCTTTGCACATCTTTGATCGTGATGCCTGCATTGCGGACGAGTGATAGGATCGCATCGGCGGGCGTGGTGCCGGCGCTATAGGTAAAGCTGAGCCGCCCGTCATCATGATGCTGGCCGGTGATGCCTGTCGGCAAGGCCGGCAAAGCGGCGGGCCCGGTCGGCGTGATCACCAGCGTTTTGCTGTCAAGCCGCCCAAGTAAATTTGCTGTGCTGTCGCGGATGACCACCTCGCCATGATTGATGATCGCGATATCGTCGCACATGGCTTGGGCCTCTTCGAGGTAATGCGTGGTCAGGATGATAGTCATCCCGTCCTCATTCAACTTGCGCACATTTTCCCAAAGCATGTTGCGCAGCGCGATGTCGACACCTGCGGTGGGTTCATCCAGCACCAGAATCTGCGGGCTGTGTACCAGCGCTTTGCCTAGCAGCAACCGCCGCCGCATGCCGCCCGAAAGCGAACGGGCATAGGCATCGGCCTTGTCTGCAAGCCCGATCAGCTCAAGGATTTCCTTGGTGCGCCGTTGTGATTTCGGCACACCGTAAAGCCCTGCCTGTACGTCTAGCGACCCTCCGGGTGTAAAGAACGGATCAAGGTTCGGCTCCTGTGGCATGATCCCGATAGCGGCCCGTGACTGGCGCGGGTTTTTATCCTGATCAAAGCCCCATATTTTTACTGACCCGGCAGATTTCACGACAAGTCCGGCCAGAATATTGATTAGCGTCGATTTTCCCGCACCATTCGGCCCGAGCAGCCCGAAGATTGATCCGCGCGGGATGTTCAGGTCGATTCCCTTCAGCGCCTCATGCGCCGGGGCGCGTTTGGTTGCGGCATAGGTCTTTTTCAGCCCGGTGATTTCGATTGCGTTGTCGGTCATGCTGGTCTTTCCCCTGTGCCGTCGCTGCGGTATAGGAAGACACATAAGGCGGGCAGCGCCCCGCGGCAATCAGACAGGCCAGACCAATGACCACACCAGCCCCGGAAACCCGCATTGTGAACGAATGGCGCGTGGCCTGCGATGGCGGCGAAGGCGGGCTTGGCCATCCGCGCATCTGGTTGCAGATTCCCGACCAGCGCGGCTGGGTCGAATGCCCCTATTGCGATGCCCGCATCATCCACAAGGATTTTGAAGGCAAGGTCTGACCACCGTCAGCTTGCACCCCATTTCACGGAGATCAGACATGGCACCCACATTCGGCAAAGGCTGCCATCTGCATCTGATTGATGGCTCTGCCTTCATCTTTCGTGCCTATCACGCGCTGCCGCCCCTCACGCGCAAATCCGACGGTCTGCCTGTCGGGGCTGTCAGCGGTTTTGTGAACATGCTGCAACGCTATGTCGAAAATAATTCCGGCGCCGATGCCGCGACCCATGTGGCGGTGATTTTCGACAAGGGCAGTCACACGTTCCGCAATGATATGTTCGATCAGTACAAGGCCAACCGCGACGCCATGCCAGAGGATCTGCGCCTGCAAATTCCGCTGACGCGTGCCGCGACACGCGCGTTCAATATCGCCTGTGAAGAGGTGGAAGGGTTCGAGGCCGATGATATCATTGCCACCCTTGCACATCAGGCGCGACGTGCGGGTGGCCGGGTCACGATCGTCAGTTCCGACAAGGATCTGATGCAGCTGGTCGGTGAGGGCGTCGAAATGCTCGACCCGATGAAAAACAAGCGCATCGACCGTGAGGGTGTGTTCGAGAAATTCGGCGTCTATCCTGAGCGGGTCGTCGATGTGCAGGCGCTGGCGGGCGATTCGGTGGACAACGTGCCGGGCGCACCGGGGATCGGGATCAAGACCGCCGCCCTGCTGATCAACGAATTCGGCGATCTGGAAAGCCTTCTGGACCGCGCGGGCGAGATCAAGCAACCAAAACGCCGCGAGACTTTGGTAGATAATCGTGCGCAGATCGAGCTGTCAAAGAAGCTGGTGCAGCTAGATTGCGATATGGTGCTGGATTTCGGGCTGGACGATCTGGAAATCCGCCAGCCAGAGACTGAGGTGCTGTTGGCTTTCCTTGCAGAGATGGAATTCCGCACCGTCACGAAGCGCATCGCCGACAAACTGGGTGTGGAAGCACCGGCCATCGAGGCGGCAGCGCCAGTGGCGACCAGCACGATGCCAGAGGTGGTGCCATTTGATCCCGACAGCTATGAGTGCGTGCGCGATGCCACGGCCCTGCAGGTCTGGATCGACCGGATTTACGAGGCGGGGCATGTCGCGGTCGATACCGAAACCACCGGGCTGAATGAAATGCTGGCCGATCTGGTCGGTATCTCGCTTTGCGTCACGGCAGGGCAAGCCTGCTACATTCCGCTGGCGCATAAGGCGGGGTCGGATGATCTGTTCGGGTCAGACGAACGGGCCGATGGGCAGATGGCTATGGACGAATGCCTCACGCTGCTCAAACCCGTGCTGGAGGATGCAAGCATCCTGAAAATCGGGCAGAATATGAAATACGATGCCAAGATTTTTGCGCTGCTGGGTATCAAAGTTGCGCCCATTGATGACACAATGCTGATGTCCTATGCGATGCATGCGGGGTTGCATAACCACGGGATGGATGTGCTGTCGGAACGCTATCTGGGGCATACCCCGATCCCGATCAAGCCACTGCTGGGCAGCGGTAAATCCGCTGTCACTTTTGATCGCGTGTCCGTGGACGATGCCGTGAAATATGCCGCCGAGGACGCGGATGTCACGCTGCGGCTGTGGCAGATTTTCAGAACGCAACTGCATCAGAGCCGTGTCACTACCGTCTATGAAACGCTGGAACGCCCGCTAGTGCCGGTGCTGGCGCGGATGGAAATGCACGGCATCAAGGTTGACCGCGACACGCTGTCGCGGATGTCCAATACCTTTGCCCAGAAAATGGCCGGGCTGGAGGATGAGATCCAGCAGATGGCGGGCCGCCCGTTCAATGTCGGCTCTCCGAAACAGCTGGGCGAAGTTTTGTTCGATGAACTCGGCCTTGCGATGCCTGATGGCAAAATGCCCGCCAAGGGCAAGACCGGCGCCTATTCCACCGGCGCAGACGTGCTCGAAGACCTTGCAACGATACACGATCTGCCGCGTCGCATTCTGGACTGGCGGCAATTGTCCAAGCTGAAATCAACCTATACCGACGCACTGCAAGGGCATATCCATCCCGATACGGGCCGTGTGCATACATGCTATTCCATCGCAGGGGCGATCACGGGGCGGCTTGCCTCGACCGATCCGAACCTGCAGAATATTCCGATCCGGTCGGAAGAGGGGCGGCGCATCCGTGAAGCCTTTGTAGCGGATACTGGCAATGTCATCGTCAGTCTTGACTACAGCCAGATCGAATTGCGCATTCTGGCGCATATCGCGGGGATCGATGCGCTGAAACAGGCGTTTCTGGATGGGATCGACATCCACGCGATGACCGCCTCGGAAATGTTCGATGTGCCGCTGGATCAGATGACGCCCGATATCCGCCGTCAGGCCAAGGCGATCAATTTCGGGGTGATCTACGGCATTTCGGGCTTTGGCCTTGCGCGCAACCTGCGGATCCCGCGCAGCGATGCCCAAGGGTTCATCGACCGCTATTTCGAACGCTTTCCGGGCATCCGCAAATATATGGTGGATACCGTGGCCTTTGCCAAAGACCATGGCTATGTCCAGACTCTGTTCGGACGCCGGATCAACACGCCAGAAATCAATGCCAAAGGCCCGCAGGCGGGTTTCGCCAAACGCGCCGCGATCAACGCGCCGATTCAGGGCACCGCCGCCGATGTGATCCGCCGCGCGATGATCCGGATGCCGGATGCTATCGCCGACTTACCCGCCAAGATGCTCCTGCAAGTGCACGATGAACTGATATTCGAGGTCGATGCCAGCGCTGCCGATGATTTAATCACAGCCGCCCGCGCCGTCATGGAAAACGCCAGCGACCCTGCGGTGAAGCTTGATGTCAAACTGGCGGTCGATGCAGGCCAAGGCCCGAACTGGGCCACGGCGCATTAAAAAAGGCGCCGGTGAATCCCAGCGCCCCATTTTTATTTCGGTAAATATTTCCGCGTGAGTGGCGGATCAATTTACCGCCTTGGCATCAACCAGATTGGCCTCGGTCTTCTCACCGGCGGCAATCGCGATCCGGCGGGGTTTCAACGCTTCGGGCACTTCGCGGATCAGGTCGATATGCAGCATGCCGTTTTCATGCAAAGCGCCGGTGACCTGCACGTGATCCGCCAGATGGAACCGGCGTTCAAAGGCGCGGGTCGCGATACCGCGATGCAGGAATTTGCGTTCGGTATCATCCTCGGCCTTGCGGGCGGTGACATGCAGCGCGCGGTCTTTCACCTCGATCGCCAGTTCATCGGAGGCGAAGCCAGCAGCGGCAATGGAAATCCGCCAGCCGTCATTGTCGGTCTTTTCGATGTTGTAAGGGGGATAGGAATTCTGGCCGACATCCGTGGCCAGCGCCCGGTCCAGCAAATCGACAATCTGGTCAAAGCCGACGGTGGCTCGGTAAAGCGGGGTCAGGTCGAAACTACGCATCTTGGTCATCCTTTTTCGTAAGCGATAACAATGGTTAGGCCTTCCGATATCGGACAGGCCGGTGATCCGGGGCCCGTCGTTGGCACCCCGAT
>NZ_JBKBQY010000046.1:0-25443 GCF_046292185.1 Yoonia sp. | reverse complement strand
GGCGGCAAGGATCGCGATCAGGCGTTGATTGCATTTTCTGACGCATGGTCATATCTGACAAGGGTCAACCAAAAGGTCGCCTATGAACTGGATCACCAATTACGTTCGCCCAACGATCAACTCGTTGTTCTCGCGCCGCGAAGTTCCCGAGAATTTGTGGACCAAATGTTCCGAATGCGGAACCATGCTGTTTCACCGGGAACTGGCCGATAACCTGAATGTCTGCACCAATTGCGGCCATCATATGCCGATTGGCGCGCGCGAAAGGCTGGCGTCCCTGTTTGACGGCGGCGTCTTTGTCGAAATCGCGGTGCCGGACCCTGTCGTTGATCCGCTGCATTTCCGCGATCAGAAAAAATACACCGACCGCATCCGCGAAGCGCGCAAGAAAACCGGCGAGAAAGATGCGATGCTGGTGGCCGAGGGTGACATGGGCCGTACCGGGGTTGTCGTCGCCGTGCAGGATTTTTCCTTTATGGGCGGGTCGATGTCGATGTATGTCGGCAATGCCATTGTCGCGGCGGCTGAACGCGCGATCACACTCAAACGCCCCTTGATCCTGTTTTCCGCCGCAGGTGGCGCACGCATGCAGGAAGGTATCCTTGGCCTGATGCAGATGCCGCGCACCACGATTGCGGTGCAGATGCTGAAAGAGGCGGGCTTGCCCTATATCGTCGTGCTGACCCATCCGACCACGGGCGGCGTCACGGCATCCTACGCGATGCTGGGCGATGTGCAGATCGCGGAGCCCAATGCGCTAATCGGTTTCGCCGGTGCGCGGGTGATCGAACAGACCATCGGCGAAAAACTCCCCGAAGGATTCCAGCGCGCCGAATATCTGCTGGATCACGGTATGCTGGACCGGGTGACCAAGCGCACCGATCTGAAGGATGAACTGGTCACGATCATGCGTCTGCTGACCAGACAGCCCCCGCCTGTGAAAGGCGATTTGCCTCCGCCGACGCTGGAACCTGAAATCATCCCCGACCAAGCACCCGCACCTGCGGTGGAAGCGGAAAAGTGACCAAAGGCTCTGACGTTATCCTTGAAAGGATGATGGCGCTGCATCCCAAGGTCATCGACCTGACATTGGACCGGGTCTGGCGCCTGCTTGAAGCTGTCGGCAATCCGCAGGATCATCTGCCGCCCGTGATCCATATCGCCGGGACCAACGGCAAAGGGTCGACGCAGGCGATGATCCGTGCGGGGCTGGAACAGGGCGGGGCGCGCGTGCATGCCTATACATCGCCGCATCTGGCGCGGTTTCATGAACGGATTAGGCTGGCCGGCGATCTGATTTCCGAACCCGCGCTGACCTATGTCCTTGACCGTTGCTACAATGCCAATGGCACCGATCCGATCACCTATTTCGAGATTACGACGGTGGCGGCCTTGATCGCCTTTGTTGAAACGCCCGCAGATTATACTTTGCTGGAGGTGGGCCTTGGCGGACGGCTTGACGCCACCAATGTCATCGCAAAACCCGCGTTGAGCATCATCACCCCGGTCGATCTGGACCATCAAAGCTATCTCGGGGACACGCTGGCAGCCATCGCCGCCGAAAAGGCTGGGATCATCAAGCGCGGCGTGCCTTGCGTCGTCGGCCCACAGCATGACGAAAGCATGGATGTGATCGCAGGCGTCGCGGCCCGGCTGGGCGCACCCCTGCTTGCCTATGGCCAACACTGGCATATCAGCGCAGAACGCAATCGCCTGATCTATCAGGACGATCACGGTCTGCTGGATTTGCCTGTACCCAATCTGCCCGGCCCGCATCAGGTGATGAACGCAGGCAGCGCCATCGCCGCCTTGCGCTACCTCGGCAAGGATGAAGCCGCCTGCGAGGCGGCAGTGACCCGCGCTTACTGGCCCGCGCGGATGGAGAAACTGACCAAAGGCACTCTGGTCGATCTGGCGGCACCCGCGGAATTGTGGCTGGATGGGGGGCATAATCCGGCGGCGGGGGCGGCACTTGCGGCGACCCTTCGCACACAAAGCGCACGCCCGACGCATCTGATCTGCGGGATGCTGAACACAAAGGATATTGCGGGCTACCTGCGGCCATTGGCAGAAGGCGCCGAAAGCCTGACCGCCGTGTCGATCCCGGGCGAGGCGAATACGATCCCCGCCGAAGATACCGCGCGCTTTGCGACACAGGTCGGTCTGCCCGCCACGACTGCGACCAGTGTGCAGGACGCAATAATAGCGATCCGCAAGACCACGCCGCAGGCCCGCATCCTGATCTGCGGATCGCTTTATCTTGCAGGTCATGTCATCAGGGAGAACAGTCAATGATCCGGAGCTTTGCAACTGCCTTGGCACTAATTGGCACGCAGGCACATGCAGTCGATTTCTATTTCTGCTGGGAAGGCGCCAATGGCTATACCATGACCGGGCAGATGACCGTCGCGCCCGAAGCCATGTCACAACCACTGGTGACAGAAAGTGACGTGACCGAATTCCGGATCGCGGGCTATCTGGATGGCGCCTTGATCGGTAAATGGGACCTGGCGATGCGTGACGAAACCACCCCCTGGGTTCTGCATTTCGATCCGGCGGGCGGATTTTTCTATACGCCCGAGCAGGTTGGCCTCGGCGTCAGTCAGGCCTGGAACGCGGGCGGGAATGCCGATGATTGCGGCAATCCGGGGTTCGGGTTCAATCTGGGCAATTATGCGCAGGATTTCTGCCTGAATGGTGTCTGGATCGAAGACAGCGGAATGCCCCCTGAAACGCCGTTTCTGGTAAGCCCGACACCTGTCAGCCCGATCTGCGAAATTTACGCGCCGACGAGCTAAGTGCGAATCAGTCACTTGACTGCGAATCACTTCATCGCCTAAGGTCATTTCAACGCGAAGCGCCATAATAAATAGGCGCAGCCGGGCAGTGGGCGGGCGGACAGGCAGGCTTTCGGGCCTGCCGGTTTGTGTTTTGAACCGGAACTTGGCAGCGATCCGCTGCTGACCCTTTGCCGCATTTGCAAGCAAGCCAGTCACCAGCTAGCCTGACACCGAAATCCTGAAAGGTATGTCTGACCGTGTTCCGCAAAACTCTGTCCGCTGGTGTGATCGCCATGATGCTGGCCCCCGCCGCCCCTGTTCTGGCACAGGCGGATTTCGGCGCCTATCTTGCAGGGCGTCAGGCCAGCAACGATAATGACTTTGCCGCAGGCGTGCGTTATTTCACCAAGGCGCTGCAGGGCGATCCTGAAAATCCCTATCTGCTGGAAAATGCGCTGGCCGCCTATGTGGCACTGGGCCAGTTTGAACCGGCCGAAACACTGGCGCGCGAAATCGTCGCTCAGGGCCATGCCAGCCAGATCGCCGATCTGGTCATCAATGTCGCGGATGCAAGATCAGGCAATTGGGACGGTATCTTCGATGCACTGGAAGGTGGGCGGTCCATCGGTCCCCTGGTGGACGGGCTGACCCAAGCTTGGGCGCATATGGGCAATGGCAACATCCGCCGTGCGCTGGCGCAATTCGATCAGGTCATCGAAACCGAGGGTCTGGCAATCTATGGTTTGACGCACAAGGCCTATGCGCTGGCCTCTGTCGGCGATTTTGATACGGCAGAAGCGTTGTTCTCTAGCCGTACCGATATGCAATACAGCCGTCAAAGCGCCATCGCCCATATCGAAATCCTCAGCCAGCTTGACCGCAACGATGCGGCGATCCAACTGCTGGACGGCGTCTTTGGGGTCCAGCTTGACCCCGGTCTGTCCTGGATTCGCGACGAGCTGGAGGCGGGATCGGCCCTGCCTTATGCCGCCGTCGCGACCCCCGTCGCCGGTTTTGCGGATCTTTATCACCTCGTCGCCGGTCTGGTGCAGGCCGATGCGCCTGATGCCTATACGCTGCTTTTCGCGCGGGCCGCATCCTATCTTGCGCCGGAAAAGACACCGGCGGTGCTGATGACGGCGGCCTTGCTCGAAGGTTTGGGGCAATATGAACTTGCCAATGCCGCCTATGCGACCGTGCCGCGTGATGATCCATCCTTTCCCGCTGCTGAAATAGGCCGGGCGGACGTGCTGCGCGCCGCGGGCAAATTCGACGCCGCGATTGAAGTATTCGATGCGCTGGCGCGCAGCTATCCCGCTCTGCCCGAGGTCTTCGCCAGCAAAGGCGATGTGCTGCGGCAGGCCGATCGGATGCAGGACGCCAAAGAGGCCTATAGCCGCGCCCTTGCGCTATATGACGATGCTGCGCCCGCGAAATGGGTCGTCTATTACACCCGTGGTATCGCGAACCATCAGCTTGATATCTGGCCAGAAGCCGAAGCCGATTTTCGCGCCGCGCTTGCCCTGCAGCCTGAGCAGCCGCAGGTGCTGAACTATCTGGGTTATTCGCTGGTCGAACGCGGTGAAAAACTGGATGAAGCGCTTGGCATGATCCAGACAGCGGTCGCCGCGCGCCCCGACAGCGGGGCGATTGTGGATTCGCTTGGCTGGGTGCTGTTCCAACTGGGGCAATATGACAAGGCCGTCGGTTATCTGGAACAGGCCGCATCGCTGGAACCGGTCGATCCGGTGATCAACGATCATCTGGGTGATGCCTATTGGGCCGTCGGGCGCTATACAGAGGCACGGTTCCAATGGCAGCGCGCCTTATCCTTTGATCCCGAAGATACCGAGGCATCGCGGATCCGCGATAAATTATCTCGTGGGCTTGATCTTGTGCTGCAGGACGAAGGCGCAGATCCGATCGAGGTCGCCCATGGCGACGATTAAAGCCACAGCCCCCGCAAAGGTTAATCTGACCCTGCATGTCACCGGGCAGCGCGATGATGGTTATCATCTGCTGGATTCTCTGGTGGTCTTCGCAGGCGTCTGCGACCAGTTGACGGCGACGATTGCCCCGGAACTGCGAATCAATGTCAGCGGCCCGTTTTCACCAGGCGTACCTGCGGATGACAGCAATCTGATGATGCGCGCAGCGCTGGCCCTGCAACAGGCGCGGGGCGTTGAACTGGGTGCAGCGCTCACGCTGGAAAAACACCTGCCGCATGCCGCCGGGATCGGCAGCGGGTCATCCGATGCCGCGCTGACGCTGGCGATGCTGGCAGACCTGTGGAAAGTCGCCCCTCTGGCCACCGACGCGCCAGAGGTTGTGGCGCTGGGCGCGGATGTGCCAGTCTGCCTGAACGCACCCGCCCCGACCCGCATGACCGGGATTGGCGGGACGCTGTCGTCGGTCACACGCCTGCCCGATTGCGCAATGGTGCTGGTGCGCCCGCCAGTGGACGTGCCGACAGCGGATGTGTTTAAAGGGCTCGCCAGCCGCGATGGCAGCGCCATGGATGATCTGCCGGAGGGGCTGGATTACGAAGGCTTTGCCGCCTGGCTCGCCGCACAGCGAAATGACCTGCAAAACGCGGCGCAGTGCATCGCGCCACCGATCAGCGAGGCGCTTGAGGCGCTGCAATCGCAGGCTGTCGTCAGCTATGCCGGGATGTCAGGGTCAGGTGCCACCTGTTTCGGGCTGGTCAAGGATATGGCAACCGCGCGGCAAGTCGCCCGCCGGCTTCAGGTCGCGCATATGAACTGGTGGGTGGCCCCTGCGGCCTTGCTTCAGCCCGCCTGATCGCTGCGTAAAAGCGTGACCCATGTTTCGCCGTATCGGCGCTGATCCGCCACGGTGAAACCAGCGGGGGCCATCTGTGCCCGTGCCTCTTCCCAGACGATCAGGGCACCTTGTGCGACCCAGCCCTGACGCACGGCGACCTCCAGTGCGGTATGTCCCAGACCCAGCCCGTAAGGCGGGTCCAGACATACCAGATTGCATGGGGCACCGGGCGGAAGGGCCATGGCGCTGCTCGTGATCAGCGTTGTGTCCTTCTGCCTGCCCAACTTGGCAATATTGGCGCGGATCAGGCCCTGCGCCACACGCCCGTTGTCCACGAACGTCGCATGGACCGCACCGCGCGACAAAGCCTCCAGCCCCAGCGCACCTGTGCCGGCGAACAGATCAAGCACCCGCGCGCCCCGGACCGGATCGCCATAGCGCCCGCCTTGCAGGACGTTGAACAGGCTCTCGCGGACCCGGTCGCTGGTCGGGCGCAGATGGGCGGCCTCGTCACCTTGGCCAAGCTCGGCCAGCCGGGTGCCGCGATGGGTGCCTGCGATGATCCTCATGCGGCAAGCAAGGCCTTCATGTCAGTCGCAGGATCGGCGATCAGGGCCGGGGCAGGGCTGCGCCCAGCCTCGATCAATCGCTTGCCGATCATGAAACTGCGCGGATCATTCATCGCATCAACGGCCAGCAGGTCGGTGCCCCGATAATACCAATGCGACTGCGCACCGGCGGCATCGCCGAGGCGGGTATAGACATCGGTATAGCCGGTGTTCAGGCCCGCGATCTGCAGCTTGCAATCATATTGATCTGACCAGAACCACGGTTTCGGCTGATAGGGCAGATCGCGGCCCATGATGTTCAGCGCCACCGCCTCTGCCTGATCGATCGCATTGCCGACGCTTTCCAGCCGGATGCGGTTGCCGTGGAACAGACAGGACGCACAATCCCCCGCAGCCCAGATATGCGGATCAGATGTACGGCCATGGCTATCGGTTGTGATGCCATTCTCCACATCCAGACCCGCGCTGTCGGCAAGGATCGTCGCAGGGGTGATCCCGACGCCGACGACGGCGAAATCCACCGCCAGTTCGGACCCATCGGTCAGGCGTGCGCCGGCAACGCGTGTATCGCCCAGCAAACGGTCCAGCCCGACACCTTCGCGGATCGTCACCCCATGCGTCCGGTGCAAGGCGCGGAAGTAATCGGATGTCTGCGGCGCGGCCACCCGTTGCAGAATGCGGTCTGCCATTTCAACCAGCGTGACATGCAGCCCGCGCTTGGCCGCGACCGCCGCCGCCTCCAGCCCGATATAGCCGCCGCCGATGATCAGAACCCTGCGCCCTGCCACCAGTTCCGGTGCCAGGGCATCGGCATCGGCCAGATCGCGCATCGCATAGACGCCGTCCAGCATGCCACCAGTTGACGCAGGCAAGGTGCGCGGATGCGCCCCGGTGGTCAGCACCAGCGCGTCATATGGCAGCACCTCTTCCCCTGTCAGGGTGATGGTCCGCGCCGCCCGGTCAATCGCGACGACGCGGGTATCCAGACGCAGGGTGATACCCTGATCGGCATAAAACGCGACCGGGCGCAGATACAGCCGTTCCTGCGCCAGATCGCCCAGCAGATAGGCCTTTGACAAGGGCGGGCGCTGATAGGGCGGGACCTTTTCGGCACCGATCAGGGTGATGGCACCGGCAAAACCTTCTGCGCGCAATTTCGCCACCAGCGCCGCACCGGCCTGCCCGGCACCTACCACCACCACATGCGTCATGACATTCCCCTACTTGTTTTGCGGCACTCTATATGGGAAGCCTGCGACGACACAACGCGAAGAAGGGGCGATAGCCATGACAATCAAGACAGGCGATACACTACCAGACGCGACTTTCCTGCAGATGGGCGACAACGGGCCAGAGCCCGTCATGCTTTCCGACAAACTGAAAGACCGCAAGGTCGTGATCTTTGGCCTGCCCGGCGCTTTTACCGGCACCTGCACCACGGCCCATGTGCCCAGCTTCATGGTCACATACGACGAATTCAAAGCCAAAGGCGTGGATGAGATCATCTGCGTCTCGGTCAACGATCCGTTCGTGATGAAAGCATGGGGCGAAAGCACCCGCGCGACAGAGACCGGGATCACCATGCTCGCCGATCCGGAAAGCACATTCACCACCGCCATCGGCATGGATTTCAGCGCAGCGCCCGTGGGCTTCGTGAACCGGTCCAAGCGCTATTCCATGCTGGTCGAAAACGGCGTGGTTAAGATCCTGAACGAAGAAGCAGGGCCCGGCCAATGCGAAATTTCCGCCGGGGAAACCTTGCTGGCGGAACTGGACTGATAAAACCGGGCGGCCAAGGGGCCGCCCGTTTCATTCCGCCGCGCTGATCAACGTGCGCGTCGGGAACGGGATATCGACCCCGGCCTTGTCCAGCGCCTCTTTCACCTGTCGCTTCATATCAGCCTGAAACTGAAAGACATCGCCGCTGGCACACCAGACCCGCACCAGAAAATCGACAGAAAAATCGCCCAGATTATTGACCTGAATAAACGGCGCGGGTTCAGTGCGCGCCCGTGGATCGGACAGGATCGTTTCACGGATCGTTTCTTCTGCCAGCTTCAGATCCGCGCCATAGCCCACGCCAAAGGTCCATTCCGCCCGGCGGCTGTCATAGACCGAATAATTCACAATCGTATTCCCCCAGACCTGGCTGTTGGGAATGATGACCTGCACATTCGACAGATTAGCCATTTCGATGAAGTTCAGGTTGATCTCTTTCACCGTGCCCATCTGGCCGTTGACCTCGACAAAATCACCCAGCTTGATCGGGCGGAAAAACACGATCATCACCCCCGCCGCGATGTTGGACAATGTGCCTTGCAGGGCCAGACCGATTGCCAGACCGGCAGCACCGATGACGGCGATAAAGGATGTCGTCTGCACCCCGAAGGTGTTGAGAACGAAAAGAAACGCAAAGCCGATGACAACATATCGGACGATATTTCCAAGAAATGCAAAGAGCGTGTCATCCAGATGCCGGTTCATCTGCCCGACGCGCACGACCCGAGTGCGCAGCCAGCCACCGATGATGAAACCCGCGATCAGGATCACGATGGCACCCAGCACGCTGCTAAAGATCGAGACCAGAAATTCCAGCGTCAGAAGATCGGCCAGAGTGCGTTCGTTGATGATTTCCGTCGTTAACAAGTTTTCCAATTTAACCCCCGGCGAGCGTATCGATCTTGGCGCCCAGTTTTACATCCAGTGCCGACAGACCGCCCGCATCATGGGTTGTCAGCGTCACTTCGACCGTCTTGTAGACGTTCGACCATTCGGGGTGGTGATTCCATTTTTCGGCATAAAGGGCAACCTTCGTCATGAAACCAAAGGCTTCGACGAAATTGACAAAGCTGAATTTCTTGTGAATGGCGTCGCGTCCGTCCACCATGGTCCACCCTTTGGCCAGCAGTGGTGCTAGATCCGCGTCGCGTTCTGCCTGCGTCAGTTGATCGGTCATTGTTGTTCCTCTCTGTGGGATTTGCGGAACGGACCATAGCTGGTCAGTACCTCGATTTCGTGATCCACCGCTTCGCGTTCTGCCAGCAGATACCGGCCCACCGCATCACGGAACCCGGCATCGGCGAACCAATGCAGCGAATGCACCGGCACCGGTAGATAACCGCGCGCCAGCTTGTGTTCACCCTGCGCGCCCGCCTCGACCCTTTGCATGCGTTGGGCGATCGCAAAGTCGATCGCCTGATAATAACATAATTCAAAATGCAGGCAGGCGTGGTGTTCGGTGCAACCCCAGTAGCGGCCATAAAGCGTTTCGCGTCCGATGAAATTCAACGCGCCCGCCACAGGCCTGCCGTCACGGATCGCCAGCACCATCAGAATATCGTCACGCAGATGCTGGTGCGCCAATGCGAAAAACTGCCGCGTCAGATAGGGTGTGCCCCATTTGCGGTTGCCGGTGTCCTGATAGAATTCCCAGAACGCGTCCCAATGCTGTGGCGCGATCTGGTCCCCCGTCAGCGCCACGATCTTGCCGCCAAAACCCTGCGCCGTCGCGCGTTCCTTGCGGATATTCTTGCGCTTGCGGCTGGACAGGTTGGCCAGAAAGTCATCGAAACTGCGGTAGCCTTCATTGACCCAGTGAAATTGCTGACCGACCCGCGCTTGCAGCCCCATTTCCTCACCTGCCAGCGCCTCGGCCTCGGTGCAGAATGTGGCGTGCAGCGACGATAGCTGGTTGTCCGCGGCGATCTGCACAGCACCTTGAATCAGCGCCGACATGCCAATCGCCTCATACCCTGGTCTGGTCAGAAACCGCCGTCCCGTGGCGGGCGTGAAAGGCACGGCAATCTGCAGCTTGGGATAATAGCGCCCGCCCGCGTTTTCATAGGCATGTGCCCAGTTGTGATCAAAGATATATTCGCCCTGACTATGCCCCTTTGCATAAAGCGGGGTTGCCGCGATCATCTGTCCGTCCTGCTGCGCGGTCAGATACCTTGGCTGCCAGCCGGTGCCGGGGCCGACGCTGCCACTGTCCTCCAACGCCTTGAGAAAACGATGCGTTGTGAACGGGTCATCCGGTCTGCCATCGCTCGCCTCTGGGCAGGCGCAGCTGTCCCAATCAGCGGCGATGATGTCGCTGATGCTGGCATGGGCGGTAATGGCGATGGTGTCATCCATGATCACCTAACTGGACGGCCACGGGCTGACGTCAAGCCAGATACCCCTCAAACGTCACATTATCCGCGATCTGGCGTGCCTTTGCCTCCGCTTCGGCAGATCGGATGGTCCAGCACAAAATTGGGGCACCTGTCGCCTTGATCTCGGCCACGCGGGCGCGGTCCAGATCAGTGGCTTCGTGGCTGATGAAACAGGCACCGACTCGGTCATAATCCGGGATCGCGCGCAGGTGGCCGCAGGTCGCGGGCGTCAGTTCCGGCCAAAACATTGGATTATAGCCCGATGTCACCAATCCGCGCGGAATGTCAGGGGCGAAAGTCCGGCACGCCGCCATGCTATGGGGATTGAACGACATCAGCGCCACATCGCCGCGATAACCGGCCAGCGCCTGACAGGTCGCTTCCTCCAGCAGGCCGACAGCGGGACCCATATTGCCATCCTGATCCTTGATTTCAATCAGCAGCGGGACGCGTCCGGCAACCAGTGCCAGCACATCGTCCAACGTCGGGATCGTGCCTGCGTCATCTGTCAGTGCGATCTTTTCCAGATCGGCCCGACTGCGTGCCCGCACAGGACCTGTCTGCGCTGTCAGCCGGTCAAGCATGTCGTCGTGAAACACCATCGCATGGCCGTCAATGGACAACTGCACATCCATTTCAATGCCATACCCGGCATCCATCGCCGCCGTGATCGACGCGAGGGAATTTTCCACCCGCCCCGCCTTGCGATCATGCAAGGCGCGGTGGGCAATCGGACGGGCAAGAAAGGCGTCAGGCAGCATCATGCGATCTCGAATATGCCTTCGATCTCGACCGCGACGCCGAATGGCAGGCTGGCCGCACTGACGGCAGACCGCGCATGACGTCCCTTGTCACCCAAAGCGGCGACCATAAAATCCGAGGCACCGTTGATCACCTTGGGCTGATCGACGAAATCGGGGGTCGAATTGACGAAACCCACCAATTTGACCACCCGCACCAGCCGGTCGATATCGCCGCCACAAGCGACCTTCAGCTGCGCCAGCAGGCTGACAGCACAGGCCTTGGCCGCAGCGGCACCTGCTTCGGCAT
Source organism: Yoonia sp. (assembly GCF_046292185.1). Taxonomy (GTDB): domain Bacteria; phylum Pseudomonadota; class Alphaproteobacteria; order Rhodobacterales; family Rhodobacteraceae; genus Yoonia. Next base: position 14,106 of record NZ_JBKBQY010000046.1, on the reverse strand, counting down.
CTAGATCATCGCCCAGTTTGCCCTTGATCATCCCGTCAGCCCCCGCAGAGATTTGGCCCGACACATGCACCAGATTGCCGGTCTGCACGAAAGGGACATAATTTGCCGCCGGGGCAGGGGCGTCGGGCAGGGTTGCGCCCAGTTCGGCAAGACGGGTTTCGATCACGCTCATGTCTGTCTCCTTGGTTGTTCGGGCGGACGCTAGCGGGCAAAGCGACGCGGTGCAATCATCCGTCACGCAAAGCGCGCGCGAAATAATCCGTGAACGGTTTGGTCAGGTAACGGAGCGGGCTGCGCGTGCCGGTCTGCGCGTAAACCTCCACCGGCATTCCCGGCAAAAGGGTCAGCGTGGCAGTCAGGTTCTGCGCCTCAGCGGCGTTCAACTGCACCTCGGCGCGGTAATGGGAAAGGCCCGACCTGTCGTCCTGAAACGCGTCAGCAGACAGCAAACTGACAGTGCCGGTCAGGTACGGCGTTTGCCGCCGGTCAAAGGCGGACAGCCGCAGGGTGACAGGCTGCCCGATAAAAAACTGGTCGATTTCGGTGGCCGGCACTTGCGTGGTGACAATCAAGGGGCGGTGCCGCGGGATCAGGAACAGGATGGGATCGGCAGGCGAAATGACGGATCGTCGGGCAAAAACCGCCATCCCGTAAACCGTGCCCGCCACCGGCGCGCGGATATCCAGCCGGTTCAGTTGCCGTAACACCGTCGCGCGTCGCGCGGTCAGGTCACGCTCGGTGGCATGCAGATCACGCAGGCGGGTGATCGCCTCTTCACGCCGTGACGATGCCAGTCCTAGCAGCGCAATATCAATTTCGGTCATGCGTTCGGCAGCCTGTGCTGCGCGCGCTGTCAGTTCACCGGCGCGGCCCAACAGATCGGCCTGCGCGCGTTGTAGGGCAAGCACATGGCTGGCTTGCACCAACTGGCGATCCAGCAGGCTTTGCTGATCATTCAGTTCATGGCTGATCAGATTGCGTTGGATCGTCAGCGCATCTTGTTGCGCGGTGATCCCGTTGATCTGGCTTGCGATCTGCGCGTGTTGTTGCGTCAACTGCGCTGCGGATTTTTCGTAGGTGTCGCGCCTTGCCGCGAAAAGCTGCTCCTGCAGCTGCATCATTGTCGCGGCCTCTGGCCTTTCAGTTTGCAGCAGGATCGGGTGAAACCGCAGCGCCGTCGCCTTATCGCGCTCGGCCTCCAGCAAGGCGCGGCGGGCCAGAATTTCGATCAATTGCTCTTCGACGACGGACAGTTCCGATTGCAGATCGTGAGCATCTAGTCTGATCAGCAGATCGCCCGCTGCGACATGGGAACCTTCGGTGACGAAAATCTCGGCGACGACTCCGCCAACGGGATGCTGCACAATCTGGCGGTTGCGTTCCACCGCGATTTGGCCGCCGGTGATTACCGCGCCGTCGATCTGCGCCATGACGGCCCAGCTACCGACGCCACCGATCAGCAGGGCAAGCGCGGCAAGCCCGATCAGAATATACCGCCGCACCGGCCAGGGGGTCATGCCATGCCCGCCGCTTTCGCCAGCCTGTCCGTGGGCTGGCCCTGAGTCCGGACCATCTCAGCCAGGACCTTGTCCCTGGGGCCAAAAGCGCGGCGCATCCCCTTGTCGATCACGAGCAGCAGATCACATTCCTGAATCGCGGCGGGCCGGTGCGCCATGATCAGCACGATGCCCCCCGCCGCCTTGAAATCGCGGACCGCCCTATTGAGCGCGCATGTCCCGTCATGGTCGAGGCTGGCATTCGGTTCATCCAGCACCAGCATGATAGGATCGCCATAAAGGGCGCGCGCCAGACCGATCCGCTGGATCTGCCCGCCGGACAGGGACTTGCCATCGGCATTGATCATCGTGTCATAACCGTCGGACAGTGTCAGGATCATGTCATGCGCCGCCGCCTTTTGCGCGGCCTGCACGACCTTTGCGTCATCGGGGGGCTGCGTCAGCCGCGCGATATTGTCCCTGACCGTGCCGTCGAACAATGCCATCCGTTGCGGCAGATAGCCGATATGCTGGCCCAGAACATCCGGATCATACTGGTCCAGCGCGGCCCCGCCCAGCCTGATCTGCCCCGCCACCGGTTGCCAGACACCCGTCAGCGCGCGCGCCAGCGTGGATTTACCCGCGCCCGAGGGGCCAATGACGCCGACGGCCTGTCCGGGCAGAATGTCAAAGCTGATCATCCGCAAAACGGCGTGGCTTTCGCCCGGTGGCACGACACTGACATGTTCCGCGTTGAGCCGCGCCTGTGGTCTGGGCAGCCCTGTCCGGCCTTTGTCCGGCGGCAGATGGCCAAGCAATGCGGCAAGGTTGCGCCACCCCTCCCGTCCGCGCTGGAACAGGCCCCATTGGCCCATGATGGTTTCCACCGGGGCCAGGGTGCGACCCAGCAGGATTGACGCCGCGATCATTGCGCCGGGCGACAATTGCCCCTGCAACACCAGATAGGCCCCCAGCCCCAACATGGCCGACTGCAAAAACAGCCGGAAAGACCGCGTGACCGCGCCATAGCTGCCCGCCGTGTCAGCGGCGCTGATACTCGCCGCAAGCGCCGCGGTGCGCGGTTCTTGCCAATGCGCACAAGCGCGGTGGCGCATGCCCAGCGCCTGAACAGTGTCACGTTCCGCCCGGATTTGGCCACCGATCCGCTCAGCGACGACAGACGCGGCATTGGCCGCCTGCAGTGGCATGCGGCTGCAGGCGCGGTTCAGCATGGCAAGGCAGATCAGCACCACGATCCCTGCGGCGGCCAGCACGCCCATCAGCGGATGAAAGATGCAGATCCCGGCGAAGAACAACGGCACCCATGGCAGATCGAAGACCGCCATCAGGGCGGGCGATGTAATCAGGCGCTGCACCGCTTCCAGATCGGCCAGACCGGTGGCCGCCGCGGGCGAGGCGCGCTGCAAAGAGGATGACCGCAGCACCGCATCAAAAACACGCCCGTCCAGCCGCGTCTGGAACCGCGCGCCGATCCGCGCCATGATCCGGCTGCGGACATGATCAAGCACACCCATGATTGCGAACAACAGCGCCATCAGCCCGGTCAGCGCGACCAGCGTTTCCACCGACCGCGCGTTGAGCACGCGGTCATAGACGTTGAGCAGATACAAAGGCCCAGTCAGCATCAGCAGATTGACGAAAAGGCTCAGGATGCAGACAACGCCACACAGCGCCCTGCTTTCCGCCTGCACGGCGCGCAATTCTGCCTGACCTTTTCTGACCGGATGATCCATTTTGCGCGGCTTGCCCCTTGCCCTGACGCATCTTCATAGCCCGCGACGCATGAAAGCCGGGTTAACGCGGGATACTGCAAACGGTTGAACAAAAGCGCGAATTGCCGCATGAAAAAGGGATGAAAAGCTTTGCAACCCTTTTTGCGCCCGCCCTTTGCCTGTTGCCCGCAACTTTGCTTGCCGGGCCATACGACGGTGTCTACCGCCAGACGTCCAATGCCGAATGTGCGTTGATCGGCGTGAATGGCGGGTCGGTCCGTATCGCCTCTGGCATCTTTTACGGGGTGGAAACCCAATGCAACATGACGCGCCCGGTCGATGTGAACGGGATGAATGCCACGCTTTATACGATGGAATGCGCCGCCGGGGGGGAACAATGGACCGAACGTGCCATGTTGATGCCGACACCGGACGGCAGCGGGCTTTACATGATCTGGGATGGCTACGTGTTTGTGTATAGCTTGTGTGAGGAAGGCGCGCCCTGAACGCGCGCCCCCGCACCAGTGTCAGTTCGTCGCGGACCCGCTTGTCAATACATCCAGCAGCCGGATGATATCGTCATCCACCACCTCGCCGCCGTGACTTTCGAGCACGCCGAGAGGCGCGCTGAACTGCGGCGCCATCAATGGCAAGGGCACCGGCGTGCGCCCTTCCAGCACGCGGACCATGGTCTCGCGCCAGATTTCGGCGGGCAGGCCACCGCCCGTCACTCCGCGCAACGGGGTGTTGTTGTCATAGCCCATCCAGACCCCGGTCACATATTCGCCGGTAAAGCCGACAAACCAAGCATCGCGCGACGAATTCGTCGTGCCGGTCTTGCCCGCGATTTCCCAGCCGGGAATCTGCGCGCGGCGTCCGGTGCCTTCCTCGACGACCTTGGTCATCATCCAGGTCAATTGGCGTGATGCGTGTTCGCTGATGATCCTGTTGCCGATGCCCGCGCCCTGCGAATCCATCAGCAATTCATTGTCGCCCTGAATCCGCAGGTCCGTCAGGCCGTAGGGCGTAACCTGCGATCCGCCATTCAGGATGCCGGCATAGGCCCCCGTCATGTTCAGCAAGGTGCTTTCCGACACGCCCAGCGCCAGCGCGGGCCCGACAGCCAGATCGCCCTGAAGCCCGAAACCATTGGCGACATTGCGCACGAATTCGCGACCCACGTCTTCCGACAGCAGGATCGTCGGGACGTTGCGGCTTTCCGCAAGGGCCTGCACGAGCGTTACCGGACCCTTGAACGTGCGGTCGTAATTTTCCGGGCACCATTCGGGTGATCCGCGCACCCGCCAGCAGGTGCGTGTGTCATTCACCATCGCATAAGGCGACATGCCCAGATCAAGCGCTGCGGCAAAAATGAACGGTTTGAAGGCAGAACCGGTCTGGCGCAGGGCCTGCGTTGCGCGGTTGAACGCCCCCGTCGCGCGGATATTGCGGCCACCGACCATGGCGCGCACCGCCCCGTCCGCGGACATCACCACGATCGCCGCCTGCGCGTCCGATCCTTCGGCAACCTGATTTTCAAAGACGGAGATCAGCGCCTCTTCCGCCGCGCGCTGGATACGCTGGTCCAGCGTTGTGCGGATGATGACGTCTTCGGTCGTGTTGCGGGTAAAGAATTCCGGCCCGCTTTCCATGACCCAATCGGCAAAGAATCCACCGGCCCGTGCCTCTGCCGCGCGCGACAGCGCGGCGGGGTTGGCGATGGCATCGCTGGCCTCGGCGGCGGTCAGAAACCCTTGATCTTGCATCAGCCCAACAACGACAGCCGCCCGCGCGCGCGACCGTTCGATATTGGCCGTCGGGGCCAGTGTCGACGGTGCCTGCAGCAGGCCCGCCAACATGGCAGCCTGCGCTGGATTGACCTCTGCGGCCGAGATGCCGAAGTAACGGTTTGCCGCAGCTTCGAACCCGCGCGACCCTGCACCCAGATAAGCGCGGTTCAGATAGACCGTCAGGATCTCTTCCTTGGTATAGGCAATCTCCATGCCGATGGCGTAAAACGCCTCTCGGGCTTTGCGCGCAAGCGTCGAACGGCGGCAATCCGCCTCATATGCGGCCTCTGATTCCCACGAACTAGGGTTATAGGGCACACCAAGGCATAGCAGTTTGGCTGTCTGTTGTGTAATCGTGGACCCGCCGTTGCCCGACAAAGGATGGCGGCCTGCCGCCATATTGATACGGACAGCGGAGGCGATACCGCGCGGCGACAGCCCGAAATGGCCATAAAAGCGCCGGTCTTCGACCGCGATCACAGCATTATGCAGATGCGGGGACACCGTGCGGGCGGTCACCATGCCGCCGAACTGATCACCGCGCCAGGCAAAGGTTTCGCCAGCCAGATCGGTCATCGTGACAGAACCACGAGCGCGCTGGTCGATGATCTGTTCGACGGGCGGCATCTGAGACGCAAAGTATAAGGAAATACCACCGACAACCACGGTCGCGACCAGCCCCAGCCGCCAGGTGATAGTCCAGATGAGCCGGATAATGGCGGCGAAAGGCCACAGAATCCAGCCTATCAGCCCGCGTGGTTTCCCACGCTTGGGTGCCTGCCTGCGCCGGGCCGCCGGTTTCGCGGCGACCTTCTTTGGGGCGGGCTTTTTTGGTGCTGCCGTGCCCTTATAGCGCCTTTCGGCCACCAACGGTGTCCGTCGTTTATCGTTGCCACTCATGATCCGCTCGACTGTTTGTGCATTCGTTTTGCCACAACATAGCAGATCGCAAGCGATTGTAGAGCCAGATGAGTCGCGCTGAGCATTTTTTGATCTGCCTATAAATGATGCAAGATGATTAATTTGTGTAAAATTTGTGCAAATACCCTTGCTGAGAGGTAAGCCACGCATGAGCAAAACCTTGCTCATGCTGCAGTGCCGCGTTCTTTAGGTGCTGCAAGCGAACGCCAGGCTGGGCGGTTTCGCAGTCAATTGCGAGGGGAAGAACGTGAAACTCATCATTGCAACAATCAAGCCGTTCAAGCTCGAGGAGGTGCGCGAAGCGCTGACCACCGTGGGCGTACGCGGAATGATGGTGTCAGAAATCAAGGGGTTCGGATCGCAGTCTGGCCATACCGAAATCTATCGCGGTGCGGAGTATGCTGTGAATTTCGTGCCCAAGGTAAAGCTGGAGATCGTCGTGCCGGACAGCATGGCCGATCAGGTGGTTTCCACCATCGCCACTACCGCCAAGACCGACAAGATCGGCGACGGCAAGGTTTTCGTGCTCGACGTGCAGAGCGCCCTGCGGGTGCGCACCGGCGAGACCAATGATGACGCGCTTTGATCGCGGCGTAACGAGGAAAAAATCGATGAATATGAAAAAACTAATCACACTAGGGGCAGGGCTCCCGCTGCTTCCGGTCATCGGCTTCGCGCAGGAAGCGGTCGAAGCTGTCGAAGACATCGCAGAGGTCGCGCCATCATTTGACGAAATCGGCCCCTATATCATGACCACCCTGCTGTTCCTTGTGGGCGGCTTTCTGGTGTTCTGGATGGCAGCAGGTTTCACCATGCTGGAGGCCGGTCTGGTCCGGTCCAAGAACGTCACCACGCAGTTGACCAAGAATATCGCGCTGTTTTCGATTGCAGGCATCATGTATTGGCTGGTCGGCTTCAATCTGATGTATCCAGGTGATGGTTTCAACGGCTATGTCGGCGGTTTCTTCGACATCACCGTGCTCGAGGCCGTGGGTCTGGGCGCTGCCGATGCAGATCTGGAATATGCATCCGTCGCCTCCGACTTCTTCTTTCAGCTGATGTTCGTCGCGGCGACCGCATCCATTGTTTCCGGTGCGCTGGCTGAACGGATTAAACTTTGGCCCTTCCTCGCCTTCGTCGTTGTGCTGACCGGTTTCATGTACCCGATCTCCGGGTCCTGGCAGTGGGGTGGCGGCTGGCTGTCCGAAATGGGCTTCTCCGACTTCGCCGGTTCGACTGTCGTGCACTCCGTCGGTGGCTGGGCTGCTCTGGCCGGTGCCATCGTGCTGGGTCCACGTCTGGGCAAATACAAGGATGGCCGCGTCAACCCGATGCCCGGTTCCAACCTTGCACTGGCGACACTGGGCACGTTCATCCTGTGGCTGGGTTGGTTCGGTTTCAACGGCGGCTCGCAGTTGGCGGCAGGGACTGTCGGTGACATCACCGATGTGGGCCGGATCTTTGCGAACACCAACATGGCAGCCTCTGCCGGTGCGGTGACAGCGCTGATCCTGACACAACTGCTGTACAAAAAGGTCGATCTGACCATGGTGCTGAACGGCGCGCTGGCAGGTCTGGTCGCGATCACGGCAGAACCGCTCTACCCAACATTGTTCGGTGCGCTGTGGATTGGTGCTGTCGGTGGCCTGATCGTGGTCTTTGCAGTGCCAATGCTGGACAAGTTCAAGATCGACGATGTTGTCGGCGCAATCCCTGTCCACCTGTTCGCAGGGATTTGGGGCACCATCGCCGTGGTCTTCTACAACCCCGAAGTAAGCCTGATGACCCAGTTGACCGGGATCGTCGCTTACGGTGTGTTCACCTTCGTTGTGTCGATCATCGTCTGGTACATCTTCAAAATGACGATGGGCATCCGCGTCAGTGCGGAATCCGAAACCACCGGTCTCGACCTGACCGAGCTGGGGATGGAAGCCTATCCGGAATTCTCCAAAGGCTGATACCGGGCCAGACAGACCATTCCAATTGCCCGGGCGTGCGCGCCCGGGCTTTTTTTATGCAATACCTGTCCTGACCTGCAGGCGACGACGTTTCCTTTTGTGCAATGCCCATTGGACGCAAGAAACATCAGCTATTTTCGCGATCCACGCTGTTTTTGCAAAGAACATGCAGATAGGTTCGCCCTATACTCCCTTCAACACACATCCTTTGACCGGAGCTTTTCGATGATCCAGACCCCATATCTTTTGTTTCTCGGCGATGCGCCGGATCAACTCGCCGCGAAGGTCGCGCAGGGGATCAAGGATTGGCGTCCTGACAATGCAGTCGGGCAATACCGGATGCCGGGCTGCGGTGCGGATCTGCGGATCACCGACATGACTTTGGCAGAGGCCAGGGCCGCAGGCGCAAAAACGCTGGTGATCGGCGTTGCCAACCGTGGCGGCGTGATCTCTGCCGCCTGGAAAGAAGTGCTGACAGAGGCGCTGACCATGGGCTTTGACATCGCGTCTGGACTTCACAACCTTCTGCGGGACGAGCCTGATCTGGTCGCCGTCGCGCGCGCCCATGACCGGACATTGTTCGACGTGCGCGTCCCCTCCGTGGCCTATCCCATCGCCAATGGCGTCAAGCGCAGTGGCAAACGCTGTCTGGCGGTCGGCACAGATTGTTCGGTCGGCAAGATGTATACCGGCCTTGCCATGGATATCGAGATGCAGAAACGCGGGCTGAAATCTACCTTCCGCCCCACTGGCCAGACTGGCATTCTGATCACCGGCGGCGGTGTGCCTCTGGATGCGGTGATCGCCGATTTCATGGCTGGCGCGGTCGAATATCTGACCCCCGACAATGACCCCGATCACTGGGATCATATCGAAGGGCAGGGCAGCCTGTTCCACGTGTCCTATTCCGGCGTCACCATGGCGCTGATACACGGCGGCCAGCCCGATGCGCTGATCCTCGCGCATGAGCCGACCCGCACGCATATGCGCGGGCTACCCGGCTATGATCTGCCGTCGCTGGAGGCATTGCGCGATATGGTCCTGCCCATCGCGCGTATCGCGAACCCCGCCTGTCAGGTCGTCGGCGTGTCGATCAACACCCAGCACATGGCCGAGGACGCGGCCTTTGCCTATATGGCCGAGGTCGAGGAGCGGATGGGCCTGCCCACGGTGGATACCTACCGGCAGGGCGCCGAACGGTTGGTTAACGCTTTGGTCGCATTGTGATGTTAGATGTATGGCGAAAGCTCCCGCCTGTCGCGGGGATATGCAGGCGCGGACAATGATGAAGATCGATGTGACACGTGATGTGTTCCGGCTGGCGCAGGTGTTCACCATCTCGCGCGGCTCGCGGACCGAGGCCAGGGTGCTGACCGTAACCTTGGCTAATGGCGGCTTTGTCGGGCGCGGCGAATGCGTGCCCTATGCGCGCTATGCTGAAACGCTGGAATCGGTCGCCGCCCAGATCGAGGGGTTTGGCGGCCGCTGGACCGATCTGCCCGACGCCCTGCCTGCCGGTGCCGCGCGCAACGCGCTGGATTGCGCGTTCTGGGACCATGCAGCGAAAAAGGCTGGCCATCGCGTCTGGGATATGCTCGGCCTGCCTGCGCCGCGCCCGGAAATCACCGCCTATACCCTGTCGCTGGATACGCCTGATGCGATGCAGGCTCAGGCCGCAAAGAATGCCCATCGCCCCTTGCTGAAAATCAAGCTGGGCACGCCCGATGACATGATCCGGCTGGAGGCTGTGCGGCGCGGCGCGCCCGACGCCCGGATCATCGTCGATGCAAACGAAGGCTGGACGGCAGAGGTTTACGCCGACCTCGCCCCGCATCTGATCCGCCTTGGTGTGCAGATGGTCGAACAGCCCCTGCCTGCCGGGGCGGATGATATGCTGGCCGAAATCGCCCGCCCCTTACCCGTCTGCGCCGATGAAAGCTGTCATGACCGCGCCAGCCTGCCTGCCTTGCGCGGCAAATATGACATGGTCAATATCAAGCTCGACAAGACCGGCGGGCTGACCGAGGCGCTGGCGCTGAAAGCGCAGGCGCAGGCCGAAGGCTACGCCGTCATGGTCGGCTGCATGGTCGGGTCGTCTTTGGCGATGGCCCCGGCGACAATCCTGGCGCAAGGCGTGGCATTTACGGACCTTGACGGGCCGCTGTTATTGGCCGAAGACCGCGCAACACCTTTGCAATTTGATGAAAATGGCGTGCATCCGCCCGCCGCCGACCTTTGGGGATGAACATGCGTACAGTTTACGTCAACGGCACCTATCTGCCCGAAAATGAAGCCACGATTTCGATCTTTGACCGGGGCTTCCTGATGGCCGATGGCGTGTACGAGGTGACTTCGGTGCTGGACGGCAAGCTGATCGATTTCGCCGGTCACGCCAAACGGCTGGAACGGTCACTTGGCGAACTCGACATGCCGCATCCCGAATGCCTGCCCGATCTGCTGGACATTCATCGTGAATTGGTGCGGCTGAACGGCATCGAAGAAGGCATGATCTATCTGCAGATCACCCGTGGCGCGCCCGGTGATCGCGACTTCGTTTTTCCCGATCCTGAAACCTGCACCCCGACCGTCGTGCTGTTCACCCAGAACAAACCCGGCCTTGCCAACAGCCCTGCCGCGAAGACTGGCATCAAGGTGATCTCTGTCGCCGATCAGCGCTGGGCGCGGCGGGATATCAAGACAGTGCAATTGCTGTACCCGTCGATGGGCAAGATGATGGCCAAGGCCGCCGGCGTCGATGATGCCTGGATGGTCGAAGACGGGATGGTCACCGAAGGCACATCCAACAACGCCTATATCGTCAAGGGCAACACGATCATCACCCGGCATCTGGGCAATGAGATTCTCCACGGCATCACCCGCGCCGCCGTCCTGCGCTTCGCGCGCGAGGCGCAGATGCAGGTCGAGGAACGCAGCTTTTCCATCGCAGAGGCGCAGGAGGCGGACGAGGCGTTCATCACCTCTGCCAGCCAATTCGTGATGCCTGTGGTCGAGGTTGATGGCAAAGCTGTCGGTGCCGGCACGCCGGGCCCAGTCGCCGCCCGCCTGCGCGAGATTTATCTGGAGGAAAGCCGCAAGGCTGCGGTGTGAAAAACCTTCCCCGCGGGGAAGGTCTTCCCGAAACGCTTTAATCCACCTTGTCGAAGAACGGCGTCATCTGGGCCACGATGACGCTGTTTTCATCCAGCGCACGCTGCATCAATGCGCGTTCTTCATCGGGAATGTCGTGGCCCTCGGCCAGCCGTTCGTCCAGCGTGCCGTAACCTGACACATCCAGCGGCGCGAGATCGGCCTGTTTCAGAATCGCGACGGTTTCGCGCACCGCCTCTGCCTCGTCCACGCCGGACGCATAGCATATCAGCGCGGCCCCCGTGGCGCCATCCGGCAACCCATCATCGGTGCTGCGCCCGACCTCGACCAGCAGGGTGAAGACCTTTTGGCGGCTTTCCTTGGCAGTCATTTGCTGTCTTCCTCGATCCAACGGGATTTCACGGCCCAGATCGTCGATATGACGACGACGATCTGGAACGGCAGGTAGATGGTGAACAACAAGACCAGAATGGTCCCGTAAAGCGGCAGATGCGCGACATAGATCGCCGTCAGGATCGGTTGCCAAAGCACCGCCAGCAGGGCCGCGATGATCGCGATATCAGCCAGCACCGGTCCCCATGCCGCGATGAAACCGGGTTGCCGGCCCGCAGCGATGCGGCGGCGGGCGATGATCCGGCTGAGGATCATCTTAGTCGCGCAGCAATTCGTTGATGCCTGTCTTCGACCGGGTCTTTTCATCAACGCGTTTCACGATCACGGCGCAATAGAGGCTGACGCCGTTCGTCGATGGCATCGTGCCTGCGACGACGACGGAATAGGGCGGGACCTCGCCATAAGTGACTTCGCCGGTGGTTCGGTCCACGATCTTGGTCGATTGGCCGATGAACACGCCCATGCCCAGCACGGACCCTTCACGGATGATGCAGCCTTCAACGACTTCGGACCTTGCCCCGATAAAGCAATTATCCTCGATGATCGTCGGCCCCGCCTGCATCGGTTCCAGCACGCCGCCGATGCCGACGCCGCCCGACAGATGCACGTTCTTGCCGATCTGGGCGCAGGACCCGACAGTGGCCCAACCGTCGACCATGGTGCCTTCATCGACATAGGCGCCAAGGTTCACGAAGGACGGCATCAGCACCACGCCCTTGCCGATGAACGCCGACCGGCGCACGATGGACCCGGGCACGGCGCGGAAACCGGCCTTACGCCAGTCTGCATCGGTCCAGCCGTCGAATTTTGATGGCACCTTGTCCCACCATGTGCTGCCGCCATTGCCGCCGGAAATCGGCTCCATGTCATTCAGGCGGAACGACAGCAGCACCGCCTTTTTCGCCCATTGGTTCACATGCCATGACCCGTCATCCTGTTTCTCGGCCACCCGCAACGCGCCACTGTCCAGCGCGTTCAGCGTGGTTTCAATCGCATCGCGGACCTCGCCCTTTGTGTCGGACGTGATCGTGTCGCGCACGTCCCAGGCGGCTTCGATGGCGGTCTCAAGGGCGGCATTCGACATGGGATTCTCCGGTTTAGCTGTGGTCTGTGGTTACAATGGGCTATAGACCGGAACGGCCCGAGGGCGCAATGCGAGGAAGAATTTATGAAAGACGACCGCCGCCATCCGTTTCGTGACAGCCAGCAAGATCAGGAGACAGCACGCCAGATCCCTGACACGCCACAAACCCGCGCGCCGTCCTATGCGCTGGCCTTTGCGGATCAGGACTTTCTGCTGCGCGAGGAATTGCGCCCCGTCCGGTTGCAGCTGGAATTACTGAAACCGGAAATGATGATGAACGAAGCGGGGATCAAATCCACCGTGGTCATGTTCGGTGGCGCGCGCATTCGCCCGCTTGATCACGGAACGGTCGATGCAAAAGGGTGGCGGCGAAGACGTGATCGTCACAGGCGGCGGCCCCGGCGTGATGGAGGCGGGCAATCGCGGCGCGCAGGATGCGGGTGGGGTTTCCATCGGACTGAACATCGTGCTGCCGCATGAACAGGCGCCGAACGAATATGTCACGCCGGATCTGTGTTTCAATTTCCACTATTTCGCGATCCGCAAGATGCACTTCCTGATGCGCGCCTCTGCCGTCTGTGTGTTTCCGGGGGGGTTCGGCACGCTGGACGAAACCTTCGAGGCGCTGACCCTGATCCAGACCGGGCGCATGGGGCAGGTGCCGTTCCTGCTTTTCGGGCGCGCGTTCTGGGAAAAGATCATCAACTGGGAAGCGTTGGCCGATGCGGGCACGATTTCAGACGATGATCTGGCGCTGTTCCGCTTTGTCGAAACTGCGGAAGAGGCGTTGGATGTCATCGACAACTGGCACGGCAAGGGCACCAAACGCGGGGCGATCCCGGGGCGTTAACACTGCCCAGCGATCTGTCCGGGTTACAGCGGATCGTCCGAAGGCGTCTCAAGCGCCTGCATCGGCGGCAAATCGGGATTTCGAATTGCCTGAATTGCCGCCTTGGCCAGAAATTCGCCCGCGATCCCGATCTTTTCAGCCAGCGTCAGAATATCGGCGCGGAACAGTTTCAGGAATGGCACCGCCTCCTTCGCGAAAAGGTCCACCTCTTTTCCGACGGTCTTGCCGGATTGTTCGATGGCAGAGACCGCGCCCATCGCCGATGTCGTTGACCCGACGATGATGCCGTCGATCTTTGGGTCCCGCGTCAGCATACGAAGGATGAAGGTCACGACCTCGGCGCTTTTGCTGTCACTGGAAACGGTGTCGGAAATTGTCAGGTCTATACCGCCCTCTTGTACCGAGCGGCTGACCCCGGCGATCATGTGCTGGGCGTAGTTATGCGCCACCGGTGGCGGGATCAGCAGAATATGTTTGCGCCCGCGCGCGATCAGGCGCTGCGCGGCAATCGCGCCGAAGGCTTCATTATCAAAGTCATAATAGGGGTGCTGACCGGCGCGGTCAGTACGACCGTGTGTCGCAAAGGGAAAGTGGCGTTCCATCATGTAATTGACGCGCGGGTCGTCCGGCCTGATCTGGTTCAGTATGATCGCATCCGCGGACCCGCTTTCGACGATGTAGCGCACCGGTTCCATCGGGTCCTGATCGGGAAAGAACGGCGTGACGATCAGGTGGTAAGGCGTGTCGCGCAGGGCCCCGGCGACCGAAGAGAT
>NZ_JBKBQY010000045.1:0-25669 GCF_046292185.1 Yoonia sp. | reverse complement strand
TTTTATCACATAAAATCAAAGAGTTATCTGATATGGGCATGGTCGAGATGACGCCCGACAGCCTTCGTGTCAGCCGGTCCGGCAGGCCGGTGCTGAACGCCGTGCTGCGGGCGTTGCTGGACGATTAATTACCCGCGAGCGCGCGCAGCAGATCGTCAAGCTGGTCAAGCGATCTGTAACTGATGCTGATCTTGCCGCCCTCTTCTCCCGCTTTATGATCGATGGTGACCTTCATGCGCAGGGTCGCGGTCAGTTCATTTTCGATCTGAACCGTGTCCGGATCCTTGGGCACGGGTGCGCCGGGCACAGATCTGCGTTTCAGCGCCGGGCCATTCTTGGCGAGGCTTTCTGCCTCTCTTACCGACAATTTGCGCTGAATATATTCGCGGGCAAGTGAGATTGCTTGGGGATGGCCGACCAGCGTACGGGCATGTCCGGCGGTGAGGGCACCCGAAACCAGGTAGCCCTGTACCTCTTCCGGGAGAGATAACAGCCTGAGAATATTGGCAATATGGCTGCGGCTTTTTCCCAGGGCGGTGGCCATCTGATCCTGTGTATGCCCGAATCTATCCATCAGCTGGCGATAGCTGGCGGCTTCGTCAACCGCGTTGAGATCGGCGCGCTGAATATTCTCGATAATCGCGACTTCGAGGACTTCGGTATCCGTATACTCGCGCACAATCACTGGAATCTCGTGCAATTTGGCCATCTGCGCCGCGCGCCAACGCCGTTCGCCGGCAACAATCTCGAACATCTCGGGGTCATCGGGGGAAATACGCACGATCAGGGGCTGAATGATGCCTTTCTCGGCAACAGAGGCGGCAAGCTCTTGCAGGGCATCCTCGGCGAAGGTGCGGCGCGGCTGGTCCGGGTTTGGGCGGATGCTTTCTACCGGGACGATCATATCGGCCCTTTTCGGGGCATCGGAGGGCGCGTTGGACTGACCGACATCGGACATCAGGGCGGACAGGCCACGCCCGAGGCCACGAGGGTTTTTAATGCTACGTGCCATGGTGTTATGCCTTTGTTTTTTTTGATTTTTTTATTAGTTCTTTGGCCAGCGCGCGATAGGCGATGCTGCCCTTGGACCCGCTGTCGTAGGTCAGGACGGGCATGGCAAAAGACGGTGCCTCGCTCAACCTGACGTTCCTTGGGATGACGGTTTTGAAGACCATATCGCCCATGTTTTCACGCGCATCCTGTTCGACCTGAAGAGACAAGTTGTTGCGGCTGTCAAACATTGTCAGGACGATGCCTTCGATCCGCAGATCCGGATTGGCCGATTGCCGAACGTCCCGTACAGTGAGTATCAGCTGCGACAAGCCCTCCAGCGCGAAAAATTCGCTTTGTAGCGGCACCAGAATGGACCCGGCAGCGACCATCGCGTTGACGGTGAGGATGTTCAACGAAGGCGGGCAGTCGATAAGTATATAATCGTATCCGGTGACGCCCTGCAGTACATCCCGCAACAGAAAACTGCGCTTCTTATTATCAAGCAGTTCTATATCCGCTGAGCTGAGGTCAGTCGTTGCCGGCACGATCATCAGACCGGGGACATTGGTTAACTGGGTGGCTTCTGCGACCGTGGAATCGCCTGAGAGAACATCATAAGTCGTGATATTGCGCTGATCTGGTCCAACTCCCAGCCCCGTCGAGGCATTGCCCTGCGGATCAAGATCGATCAAAAGCACGTGTTTTTTTAGTTCTGCCAGCGCGGCGCCCAGATTGATCGTCGTGGTTGTTTTCCCCACCCCGCCCTTCTGGTTCGCGATGGCGATGATTTTGGGACCAGATTTTGAGGAGTCAAGCGGCACGGGATATCCTTTGGATCATGAGGATGCGTGCTTCAGGATCAGTCAAACTGGGCGCTTCTTCAAGGTCAAAGCGCCAGTCCTTACGGGCGTCTTCAATTTCTTTCGTGGCCTGCCTGCCCTTATGCAACAATGCGACGCCATGATCGGCAATATGCGCCGCCACAAGCGGTAAAAGCACCGGCAATGCGCCCAAGGCGCGCGCGGAAACAACATCTGCGCCCACGCTTGGAACATTTTCGATTCGCACGGCGGAGACACTGGCGTTCAACGCCAACTCTCGGACAACGTTGCGTAGAAAAGCCGATTTGCGCTGATCACTTTCAATCAGGATGAACGCTGCAGCTGGGGTGTATTGCTTGCCGATGATTGCAGCGACAATACCCGGAAAGCCCCCACCGCTGCCGATATCAAGCCAGAGATTGAATTTTTCTGGGGCATGGCCGTAAATCTGCACTGAATCGATTATGTGGCGATCCCATATATCCGCCCTTGTGCTGGCACTGATCAGGTTGATCTTTGGCGTCCACTTGAGAACCAGGGCGGAAAAGGCGTGCAGGGCCTCAAGTGTTTCACGTGAAACATCAACGCCGCCAATTGCGTCAGTCATGATGTCAACTTCCCGTTGCCAGTAGCGCCCGACGCTTGATGGCACCAACTAACAACATCAACGCGGCTGGCGTCATCCCCTCGATGCGCCCTGCCTGTGCAATAGAAGACGGTCGCGACTGTTCAAGCTTTGAAACCAGCTCAGATGACAACCCCTTCACCTCCGCATACACGATATCCTGCGGGATCAACTGTTGTTCATCACGTACCAGTGCAGAAACGTCACGTTCCTGCCTAGCGATATAATGCGCATATAGCGCGTCTTTCTTGATCTGTGCCTGCACGTCAACCGCTATATCAAGTGTTTCCGGCGCAATCCTGCGCAAGTGATTAAAATCAAAATCGGCCAAGGCCAAAGCTTCCAACGCTGATTTTCGCGGTCCGTCTGCATTGAGTTGCACACCCAGCGCAGCGATATCCCGCGCGGAAAGACTGATATTGGAAAGCACTTTTATCGCTTTGACAATCTGGTCCATCTTGATACCGAAGGCGGTCCAACGATTGTCCCCGACACAGCCAATTTGCCTGCCCCGTTCTGTAAGTCGTTGATCAGCGTTATCAGCACGAAGAGATAGCCGGAATTCCGCCCGCGACGTGAACATGCGATAGGGTTCCGAGACACCCCGGGTGATCAGATCATCAATCATTACACCGATATAAGATACGCGCCTGCTGAATTGCACCGGGTCTTTTCCTTGGGCCGCCGCCGCCGCGTTCAGCCCGGCAACCAGACCCTGGGCCGCTGCTTCCTCGTATCCTGTCGTTCCGTTGATCTGGCCCGCAAGGTACAGCCCCGGAACGTTACGCAATTCCAATGTCGAACTAAGGGCGCGCGGATCGACGTAATCATATTCGATAGCGTAGCCTGGTTGCAGAATCACTGCTTTCTCAAGTCCGAAAATGGACCGGACGTAATCTGCCTGAACATCCTCTGGCAGCGACGTCGAAATGCCGTTCGGATATATCGTGTTGTCGTTAAGTCCTTCAGGTTCAAGGAAAATTTGATGGGACGTCTTATCCGCAAACCGGACAACCTTATCTTCGATCGAGGGACAATAACGCGGCCCTACCCCGTCGATATGCCCTCCATACATCGCAGAGCGTGCAAGGTTCGCACGGATAATGTCATGCGTTTTCTCATTGGTATGTGTGATTCCACAGTTCACCTGCGCCGCGAAAACAGATTTCGACAGAAAAGAGAACATGACCGGGTCCTCATCCGACGGCTGCGTCTCCAGCGCGTCCCAACGGATAGTTCGGCCATCCAGCCGCGGGGGCGTGCCGGTTTTTAGCCGACCCAGTGGGAGACCAAAACTGTCTAGCCGTTCCGCCATCCGGACAGAGGGATCGTCACCCATCCGGCCGCCGGGCCGAGAAACGTCGCCGATATGAATCACACCGCGCAGGAAAGTACCCGTCGTCAGAACAACAGCATGGGACGAAAGAGCGGTGCCGTCGCGCATCTTCACGCCGGCAACACGGTTGCCGTTCATTGTCAAATCAGTGGCCTCTCCCTCCAGAATGGTTAGGTTTGGCTGATCCGATAAGACCTGTTGCATCGTATCCCGATAAATCGCCCGGTCGGTCTGCGCGCGCGGACCCTGCACCGCCGGCCCTTTTTTTCGGTTCAGCAAACGAAACTGTATTCCGGCGCGGTCAGCAACGTGCCCCATCACACCATCCAGCGCGTCAATTTCGCGCACCAGATGCCCTTTGCCCAACCCGCCTATCGCGGGGTTACAGGACATCACACCAATCGAACGGCGTGTCAGCGTGACCAACGCGGTCCGCACGCCCATCCGGGCCGCCGCGTGAGCCGCCTCACTGCCGGCGTGGCCACCGCCGATCACGATGACGTCATAGTCATGATGTTTCACGTGAAACACTCCTCATTTGCCGATGCAAAAGCTGGAAAAAATTTCTTCCAAGACATGTTCTACATCAACCCTGCCCACAAGGCTATCCACTGCACGTATGGCGGCGCGCAGATCTTCGGCGATCAGGTCAACCATCCCGTGATCTGCATCAAGCCCGCCTTCAACGGCACCAAGGCAGCCCACCGCCCGAAGCAAGGCTACCCTATGCCGTTCCCGCATGGCGAGCCCAACACTGCTGACCCGTCTCGCCAATTCGCTGCTGATCAACGCGATCAGATCATCGACACCTTGGCCCGTCACGCCGGAAATGCGCAGGCCCGGGCCATCGGCCACATCTGCCTTCGCCCTGACATATATATCGCCGGCGTCCAGATCATAATCTGGCACAAGAGGATCCAGCAGCAAATGCACGCGCAGATCAGCGTCCGCCGCGCGTTGCCGGGCCCTCGCAACACCCAAGCCCTCTACAAGGTCATCCGTCTCGCGCAGTCCGGCAGTATCAAGCAAGGTCACCGGCATCCCATCAAGATCAAGACGCACCTCGATCACGTCGCGCGTCGTTCCGGCGATATCGGATGTGATCGCCACGTCACGCCGGGCAAGCCGGTTCATCAAGGTGGACTTACCGACATTCGGCGCACCGATAATCGCCACCTCAAACCCGTCCCTCAGACGTTCGGCAATACGCACGCCGGCAGCCTCGCGGGTCATTTCCTGTCGTACACCGGACAGCAATTCACGCACCTCTGGCACAACATCAACCGGCACATCCTCATCAACAAAATCGATCGTCGCTTCCAGCAGCGCTGCCGCACGCACCAGCCTGACTCGCCAACTTTCCGCGAGCGCCCCAAGAGTGCCAGAAAACACGCGAACTGCCTGTTTTCGTTGACTTTCAGTCTCAGCATCGATCAGGTCCGCCAGCCCCTCGACCTGCGCAAGATCAAGCATTCCGTTATCAAGCGCCCGTCGCGTAAATTCACCCGGCTCGGCAGGTCGCAGCGACTGGTCCTCCGCAAGCAGTCGCAGCATCGCAGCGACAACCGCAGGGCTTCCGTGCACCTGCAGCTCTATGACCTCTTCCCCGGTAAAACTTTTGCCAGCATCAAAGCGCAGCACGAGCGCCTCGTCGATCAGCTCGTCCTGGTGATCAACCAGACGGCGCAGACCCCGCTCCGCAGGCACAGATGACATGAAACGCCCGGACGCCGAAACAGCCGCTGGCCCAGAAATACGGATAACAGCTACACCGGCCCGACCTTGGGCAGTGGCAAGTGCAAATATTGTATCCATTAGATTAACCCATTGTTTAATAACAATAAGTTATGTGTTCATCGAATCAAAGAAATCAGAATTTGTCTTGGTTTGCTTCAGCTTCCCGATCAGGAATTCGATGGCATCCGTGGTCCCCATCGGGTTCAGAATCCGACGCAGAACGTAGGTTTTGGCCAGATCGGACTTATCAACCAGCAATTCTTCCTTCCGTGTCCCGGATTTGAGGATATCCATGGCCGGAAATACGCGTTTATCTGCGACTTTCCGGTCCAGCACGATCTCGCTGTTGCCGGTGCCTTTGAATTCTTCAAAGATCACTTCATCCATCCTGCTGCCTGTATCGATCAGGGCCGTCGCGATGATCGTCAGCGATCCACCCTCTTCGATATTGCGGGCCGCACCAAAGAACCGTTTGGGCCGTTGTAGCGCATTCGCATCCACACCACCCGTCAGCACCTTGCCAGAGGACGGCACCGTCGTGTTAAATGCCCGCCCCAACCGTGTGATCGAATCCAGCAAAATAACGACATCCCGCTTATGCTCGACGAGGCGTTTCGCCTTTTCGATCACCATCTCTGCCACAGCGACGTGCCGCGTTGCAGGTTCGTCAAAGGTCGAAGACACGACCTCACCCTTAACCGACCGCTGCATATCGGTCACCTCTTCGGGCCGTTCGTCGATTAGCAGAACGATCAGATAGCATTCGGGGTGGTTCTTTTCGATCGAATTAGCGATATTTTGCAGCAGCACCGTCTTACCGGTCCGCGGTGGCGCGACGATCAGGGACCGCTGGCCTTTACCGATGGGTGCCACAAGGTCGATGATCCGCGCGGACCGGTCCTTGACCGTCGGATCATTGATTTCCATGTTCAGCCGTTCTTCGGGGTAAAGCGGCGTAAGGTTGTCGAAAGCAACCTTGTGACGCGCCTTTTCCGGATCTTCGAAATTGATCCGCTCGACCGATGTCAGCGCAAAATATCGTTCATTATCATTGGGTTCTTTCATCACGCCTTCGACTGTATCGCCAGTGCGCAGTGAATATTGCCGGATCATGTCCGGGGACACATAGATGTCATCCGGCCCCGGCAGGTAATTTGCCGAAGGCGAACGCAGAAATCCGAACCCGTCCTGCAACACTTCCAGCACGCCATCACCGCCGATGACCCATTCATCATCCGCGCGTTCCTTGAGGATCGCAAACATCATGTCGCCCTTGCGCATCGTGGATGCGTTTTCAATCTCAAGCTCTTCAGCCATCGACAAAAGGTCCTTGGGGCTTTGCGCCTTCAGGTCGGCAAGGTTCAAACGGTCTTGTTGCATGGGAAAATCCAGTTCTGGCAAATCAGCCAGCGATATAGGGACGGACAGGGAAATGAATGATCCGGACGGAACACACCTGTCTGATAAGCAAGCGCGCGGCCAGAGTCAACTTGTGCTTAGAAAGGCCGCACAATCACCGCAATGACGATGATCACCATCAGCACAGTCGGGACTTCGTTGAACAGCCGATAGGTCCGCCCGGATCGGGTATTCTGCCCTGACGCAAATTCCTTGCGCCGCTTGGCCATCCAGCCATGCGCACCGGACATCGCCAGAACCGCCGCGATCTTGATCCATGACCAAGCCGCCCCCCAGTCAAATACCCCCATAGCGAGCAGTACAAGCCCCGCCAGCCACGCCACGATCATCGCAGGGTTCATTATCAGCCGCAGCAGCTTTTCTTCCATCACCTGAAAGGTCTGGTCCAGCTCTGACCCCACTGCGGCGCGTTCGGCATGGTATACGTAAAGGCGCGGCAGGTAAAACAACCCCGCCATCCACGCGATCACCGCCATGATGTGCAACGACTTGATCCAGGGATACAGGCCAAACAGAAAATCAGGCATCACGAACTCGCTTCAGTTAAGGTCAGGCCTCTTAAATAATTATATATATAGAAAGAAAAGATGATGTTGATTTTAGTGAGAGATTTTCCTGTGGTTTATTTTTTCATCCGCAGAGTTATCAACAGGCTACTGCTCGAATACAAGCCAAGAAAATACGGGGCGTATTTTTTTATAACATCTATATATCAATAAGTTAACGGCATAAAGTTAGCGCAGATTCCGCGCCTCTTCGGCTTTGACACGGGCCCGCCTTTCGATTCCTCCACAGGGCAGATTTATCCTTTCCCACGGTGGAAAAGCCCGGACGTCGCGGCCAACAAGGCTAGGTTTCTGCACAGGCAAACGGTATCACCTTTCTCGGACCATTTTTCCCGGTCAGTTGCCACGACTTTTTCCCGCGGGTTATCCACATGCTAGACAAGATCATCCTCGCCTCCGGCTCCGACATTCGTGCGCAGCTGCTGCGTAACGCGGGTGTCACCTTCGACGTCCATATCGCGCGGGTCGATGAAGACGCGCTTCGCGCGGCGCTGCAGGCCGAAGAGGCCACGCCCCGCGATATCGCCGACACCCTTGCAGAAATGAAAGCACAGCGTGTCGCGGCCAAACATCCCGAAGCGCTTGTCATTGGTTGCGATCAGATCCTTGCGATTGATCAGCAGATCCTCGCAAAACCGGAAACCCCCGCCGAAGCGCTGGCGCAGTTGCAGGCCCTGCGCGGCAGAAAGCACCAGCTTTTGTCCGCTGCCGTGATCTATGGTGATGACAAGCCGCTTTGGCGGCATGTTGGTGTGGTCCGCCTTCACATGCGTGACGCATCGGACGATTATCTGGCGGCTTACGTGGATCGTAATTGGCACAGCATTCGACATGCCGTCGGCGCCTACAAGCTTGAGGAGGAGGGGGTGCGACTTTTTACACGCATTGAAGGAGATTATTTCAACGTTCTTGGTCTGCCGTTGCTTGAACTCTTGTCATATCTCACGCTTCGCGGAACATTGCCGAAATGACAGATTTTCCCCGCGCCGGTGTGATCGGCAACCCTATCAGCCATTCTCTGTCGCCCAGGCTGCATGGGCACTGGCTGCAGCGCTATGGCATTCCCGGCAGCTATGAGCCTTTGCAGGTGACAGAGGATGCTTTGCAGACAACGCTCCGGTCGCTGCCCGACCAAGGCTTTGTCGGCGTCAACGTCACCTTGCCGCATAAGGTTGCCGTCATGCAGATGGCTGATCAGCTGACAGATCGCGCTACGCTGATCGGTGCTGCGAATACCCTGACCTTCAAGCAAGATGGTCGCATTTTCGCTGATAATACAGACGGTTACGGATTTCTGGAAAATCTGCGCCAGGGTGCGCCTGCCTGGGATGCAAAAACTGGCCCTGCCGTGGTCTTTGGTGCGGGTGGTGCGGCGCGCGCGATCATCGTCTCGCTGATCGAGGCTGGTGCCCCCGAAATCATCCTGTCCAACCGCACTCGTCCCAAGGCCGAGGCTTTGCGTGCTGATTTTGGCGCGCGCATCCGGATCGTCGATTGGGTGCAGGCCGGCACAGTTCTGGCGGATGCCGCGACGGTCGTGAATACCACCTCGCTTGGTATGAAAGGCGGTCAGGAATTCCGCGTACCGCTGGATGGTTTGCGATCCTCTACCG
This sequence comes from Yoonia sp., assembly GCF_046292185.1. Taxonomy (GTDB): domain Bacteria; phylum Pseudomonadota; class Alphaproteobacteria; order Rhodobacterales; family Rhodobacteraceae; genus Yoonia. The sequence continues at coordinate 16,559 of NZ_JBKBQY010000045.1, read as the reverse complement.
TGGTTACCGATATCGTCTACAACCCCTTGCGCACCAAATTTCTGGATGCCGCAGCGGAAAAAGGCTGCGTCACCGTCGATGGGCTGGGCATGTTGCTGCATCAGGGCGTGCCGGGCTTTGAACGCTGGTTTGGCAAGCGACCAGAGGTTGATGAGGACCTGCGCCGCGCCGTATTGGCATGACCCATTATCTGGGCCTTACCGGGTCAATAGGGATGGGAAAATCCACCACCTCACAGATGTTCCGCGATGCTGGGGTACCGGTCTGGGACGCCGATGCCACTGTCCATCGGCTCTACGCCAAAGGTGGGGCTGCCGTGGCGGGGATTGCAGCGGTCTATCCTGATGCTGTCGTTGATGGCGCTGTCTCTCGTGATAAATTAAAAGATATAATTGCCGTAGATAGTGCCGCTTTGGGTAAATTAGAACATATTGTGCATCCGCTCGTCGCCGCTGACCGCCAGGATTTCATTGCGAGCCATGATGCGCCACTGCTGGTCTTCGATATCCCACTCCTGTTTGAAACAAGCGCGGAAGACTGGCTTTCATCCGTGCTTGTCGTCACCGCGCCGCTGGATGTGCAAAGGTCCCGCGTAATCGCCCGCCCCGGCATGACACAGGCGCAGCTAGACCGGATCCTGCGCCGCCAGATGCCCGACGCCGAAAAACGCGCCCGTGCGGATCATGTGATTGAAACCCTGACGCTGGACGACACCCGCACCGCCGTGCAAGAATTGATCCTCAAGCTGACGGGGTGAAACATGCGCGAAATTGTTCTGGATACTGAAACCACTGGGTTTGAACCAGGCGAGGGTGATCGGATCGTTGAAATCGGCGCAGTCGAACTGATGCGTCATGTGCCCACGGGCCGCACATATCACCAATATATCAACCCCCAGCGGTCGATGCCGGCCGAGGCTTTTGCCGTTCACGGCCTTGGCGATGAATTTCTTGCCGATAAACCTTTGTTCAAGGATATCGCTGATGATTTTCTGGCTTTCATCGGCGAGGCAAAGCTGGTGATCCACAACGCCGCCTTTGACATGAAGTTTTTGAATGCAGAACTTGGTTGGGTGCAGAAACCCGCCATATCGATGGACCGCGCGCTTGATACCCTAGCCATTGCGCGGCGCAGGTTTCCGGGGTCGCCTGCGTCACTTGACGCGCTGTGCCGGCGTTTTGGCATCGACAATACCTCACGCACGTTGCATGGCGCGCTGCTTGACAGTGAAATTCTGGCAGAAGTGTATCTGGAACTGATCGGTGGACGGCAGCCTGATTTCGCGCTGGCCCAAGGCAGCAATGCGCCATCCGGCAATGGCGTGGATCAAGGTCGCGTCGGGCCCCGCCCTGTGCCGCTGCCGCCGCGCATTACCGCCGAAGAAAGCGCCGCCCATGCCGCATTCGTTGACACGTTGGGCGACGCTGCTGTCTGGAAAAAGCTTAGTTGATCGTGGCCTTGGCGGCGTCTGCCTCTTTCCGGCGGGCCAGTTCTGCCCGGTAAAGCGCAAGGAAGTCGATAGTTTCAAGGTTCAGCGCGGGGAAACCGCCATCGCGGGTCACATCACTGACAATGCGGCGCAGGAACGGGAAAGTGATGCGTGGGCATTCAATCAACAGATAGGGGTGCATCTGCTCTTCGGGCACGTTTTCGACGTGGAACACACCAGCATATTCAATTTCAAGCACGAACAAAGGTTCGCCGGCCGCCTTGGTCTTGCTGGTGATGTTCAGCTTGGTGATTACCTCGAACTGGTGATCGGCGCTGCGCTTGCGGGCGTCAAGATTGACCTGCACCTGAATTTCGGGCTGTGCGTCGCCTTTGACACCTTTTTGTGCGAGAATGTTTTCGAACGACATATCGCGGATATATTGTGCCAGCACGCGGCTGGTGATCGGCTGTTGCTGCGGGGCGGCACCTGCGGAGGCTGGGGCGGCGTTATCGGGGGTGTCAGTCATGAAAACCTGCTTTGATTGCAATTGGATTGCCTATTCCTAGCAGCCCGTGCCCGCAGGCTCAATGCCGGGTCCATTTCGATGGCGCATGTGTAGGGCGTTTCTCGGGGGGGATTTCTTCAAATTCGCCGTCTACGACGATATCAGCAGGGCGGCGTGGCTGTTGCGGATGCGGACTAGCCTCGAACCGGGCAACCTTGATGCGCGCCTTGATCCAGTGAAATGCGGCTTGGCGCACGACCGGCACAAGCAACGACAAACCGACCGCATCGGTGAAAAACCCCGGGGTCAGCAGCAGCGCGCCGGCGAACAGGATCATCGCACCATTGGCCAAAGGTTCTGATGGGTCCCGCATTTCGGAAAAGGATTGCTGCAGCTTGCCCAGTTCGCGCAAACCCTGCTGGCGGACCAGATAGGATCCGGCTAGCGCGGTCGCGATCACGACCAGCAAGGTCCACCAGATGCCGATAAAACCGCCGACCTGGATGAACAGCGCGATCTCGATCATCGGGACCGCTACAAAAGCAAAGAGTAGCCACATATCGCGTGCCTTTCACAACTTGTTCGTGGGCGTGGTGGACTTGACCCGACCCGTGACCTACATAGGTAGGAAGCAGGCATGTTTCCATGCCTTGATCTGACACGAGGTCCTGATGAATTCTCCGATTATCCAGCTTTTGGTGCTTGCGGGCATTGCTGTGTTTCTCATCCTGCGCTTGCGCGGCGTGCTGGGCACGCGCGAAGGTTTTGAGAAACCCGCTGTGACGCGGGAAGAAACCGTGAGCCGCCGGAAACCTGAATTTGATGTGATCGAAGGCGGGCCTGATCTGGATATCACGGATCATGTCGCACAGGATTCGGCTGCCGCCACGGCACTGGCCGCGATGAAACGCGTCGACCCCAGCTTTCATGTGGGCGAATTTCTGGGTGGCGCACGCGGCGCCTATGAAATGATCCTGATGGCTTTTGAAAACAGCGAACTCGACAGCATCGTCCCTTTCATATCGCAGGACGTCTATGACGCCTTTGCTGGTGTCGTGGATGAACGCGAGGCAAAGGGCCTGACCGTCACCGCGAATTTCATCGGTATCAGTGACATGACGCTGGCCCATGCCGAATTCGATGAGATCACGAAAGAAGGCGAAGTCACCGTCCGCTTCAAAAGCGAGATGACATCCGTTGTGCGCAACGCCGAAGGCGAAATCGTCGAAGGCAGCGAAAAAGAAATCAAGCGTCTGAAAGACACCTGGACCTTCGCACGACGGATGGACGGCGATGATCCGAACTGGAAACTTGTCGCCACCGGCGAATGATCCGGGGGCGGCCCTGAGGCAGCGCAATGGCCGGGACAAGCTATGAAATTTTAACCTTTGATGCGTTAAAGGGATGGGCGGCCGATGATCATCGGGCCGCCCTTGATGTTTTCTGCAAATCTGCCGGCCGGATCACCGACCCCTATTGGCAGGCCGCGTGTCATCTGGCGCCGACCTGCACCGATCCGCGCGGGTTCTTTGAGCTGTATTTCTGCCCTGTCCTGATCACCGACGGGGAAGAGATGCTGTTCACCGGCTATTTTGAGCCGGAACTTGCGGGAACACGGGTCGCAGGTGCGAAATATCAATACCCCGTCTATGCACTCCCCGCCGATCTGCCGCCCGGCACGACGCGTCGCCGGATCGAAGAAGAGACGCTCTTGGCAGGACATGAACTGGTCTGGCTGGCGGACCCGGTGGATGCGTTTTTTTTGCATGTGCAGGGGTCCGGTCTTGTGCGTTTGCCGGACGGGTCGGTTCTGCGGCTGGGGTTCGCGGGCAAGAACGGGTTGCCCTATTCCTCTGTCGGCAAGGAAATGGTTGCGCGCGGGATCGCTGCTGCGGATCAGGTGTCAGCGGATTTCATCCGCGATTGGGTGTCGCAGAATCCAAAGGCCGGTCGCGCGCTGCTGTGGACCAACGAAAGCTATATTTTTTTTCGCGAAGTGACGGATTTGCCCGCAGATGCAGGCCCGATCGGGGCGATGAAACAATCCGTGACCGCAGGGCGCAGCATTGCCGTCGATCCTGCCTTCGTGCCGCTTGGCGCGCCGGTCTGGATTGAAAAGCAGGGTGTCCATCCGATGAACCGGCTGATGGTGGCGCAGGATACCGGTTCGGCGATCAAGGGTGCGCAGCGCGCGGATATCTTCTTTGGCACCGGTGATCTTGCCGGGGTACAGTCGGGCCGGGTCAAGGATACGGGCCGCATGATCACCCTATTGCCCATCGCTGTGGCGGAACGCCTGTCGGGGCGGATCTGATGCGCCGCCCCCGCCACCTGTCGCCCGAAGAACGCGCGCTATGGGACCGCGTTGCTGGCAGCGCCACGCCGATGAACCCCGAGGCGCGACCTGACCCGGCACCTTTGGCTCCTGTTCAGAAACCATCTGTTGTGCCGCGCGATCCCCTGCCTGATTTTCAGGTTGGTCAAAAGGCGAATGTGCATCGTCCCAATGACCTGCTGCCGGGGATCACCCACCGTCTGTCCAATGCGCCGGTGCATATGGACAGCAAGTCATTCGGCAAGATGAAGCGCGGCAAGCTGCTTCCAGAGGCGCGGAGCGATCTGCACGGTATGACGATGGCAGAGGCGCATCCAGAGCTTTTGGCCTTTATCCTGGGATCTCAGGCGATTGGCCGCCGCTTGGTGCTGGTAATCACCGGAAAGGGTAAAGATCGCGACGATGGCGGCCCGATCCCCACGCGCAACGGCGTACTACGCCATCAGGTGCCGCAATGGCTGGCCTTACCGCCCTTGGTGCAGGCGGTGTTGCAGGTCACGCCCGCGCATCTGAAACACGGCGGGCACGGTGCTTATTACGTTTACCTACGACGCCGTCGGTAAGGCGGCATAGGCGCGACGCGCGGGTACGATCATCACCAGTGCTGCGAAAGCGAACAGCGCGGCATAGCCCAGTTGCTGCACCTCGAACCCGACACCGATATCGATTAGCCAGCCGCTGAACCCCGGCCCGATGGCTGACCCCAGCACCATCAGCGCCGTCGCTGCTGATTTGATCGACCCGATATTCCGGGTGCCGTAGAGTTCCGCCCAGCAGGCGTTCAGGATTGTCGCCTGCCCGCCGCCCGCCAGCCCCATGAGGATAATAGCGAAAGCAGACCACCACAGGGACGGCGCATACCAATGCAGCACAAAGGCAACGACCAGCGGGACCAGATACACCGGTAACAGACGCACCGCGCCAAAGCGGTCAATCGCCCAGCCATAGACGATGGTGGAAAACAGCAGGGCCGCCGTGCCCAGCGGAAACACAGCCACAAAGGCCAGATGCGACCATCCTTTGATTTCGGCAAAATGCACCTGATGGAACCAGAATGCGGTGCCGAACCCGGAAAAAGACATGACCGCTGGCACCATGATCCAGAACAACGGATGGCGCAGCGCCTCTGCCCTTGTCCAGAACCGGCCGTGCATGCCGACGGACTGGCTGTCGGACGCAACGGATTGCGGCGTGCGTTCCAACCGCAGCAGGCGGAACAATACCGCGCTTGCCAGCACACAGAACAGCGCGCAGCCCACAAACAACATCCGCCATTCGATGAATGATTTCAGCCAGACCATTGTCAGCGGCAATGTCGCCTCGCCCAGCATGAAACCGAAGGCGGCAATCGCCAGTGCCCGGCCGCGTGTCGCCACGAACCAGCGCGCCATCGCGACAACGGCGACATGGCTGGTCATGCCCTGCCCGGTGAACCGCAGTGCAAAAATCACAACAGGCAACAATGCGGCCACAGGATTGAAAGCCATTGCCAGACAGGCCATCGCCAGCATCCAGACCACGACAATCCCCAGACTGCGCACGCGAAACCTGTCCGCCAGACCGCCGGCAAACACCATCATCAAGGCAGCAGCACCGGTCCCGACCATATAGAGCAACCCCCAATCGCCGTTGCTCAGCCCATATTCGGTGCGGATATCCCCGCCGAAGATCGAGATGAAAAAGGTCTGCCCGAAGCTGGACAAAAACGACAGCAGCATGCCTGTCGCCAAAAACGGGGCGTTATCGCGGATGAACCGCAGATATGTGTACAGACCGGTCATGCGCCTTACATGATCCGCTCTGCGGAAACTTGAAAGGCCAAAATGATAGCGCTAACCTCGAATTACAGAACGTAGCGGCTGATATCCACCGACCGGGACAACTCGCCCAGATGCTTTTCGACAAATTCTGCGTCCACGGCGATTTCTTCGCCGCCGCGATCAGGCGCATTGAATGAGAGATCCTCGAATACACGTTCCATCACGGTATATAGCCTGCGGGCACCGATGTTTTCCACCGCTTCGTTCACGTCGGCGGCAATCTTGGCCAGCGCCTTGATCCCTTCGGGGGCGAAGGTGACGGTCACATCCTCAGTCTGCATCAGCGCGGAATATTGCAATGTCAGCGCATTGTCGGTTTCGGTCAGGATGCGGACAAAGTCATCTTCGGTCAGTGCCCGCAATTCGACGCGGATCGGCAGCCGGCCCTGCAATTCAGGCAGCAGGTCGGACGGTTTGGCCACATGGAATGCACCCGAGGCGATGAACAGGATATGGTCGGTCTTGATCGGCCCGTGTTTGGTGGACACGGTCGTGCCTTCGATCAGGGGCAGCAGATCCCGCTGCACGCCTTCACGCGATACATCGGCGCCGCGCGCATCGGACCGGGCGCAGACCTTGTCGATCTCATCCAGAAACACGATACCGGATTGTTCGACCGCTTCTATCGCGGCCTTGGTCACGGTTTCATCGTCCAGCAGCTTGTCGGCTTCATCCGCGATCAGCGCGTCGTAGCTTTCGGCGACGGTCATGCGCTTTTTCACTTTGCGCCCACCCATCGCCTTGCCGAACAAATCTCCAATATTCATCATGCCACCGGGCTGACCGGGGATTTCAAACCCGCCCATCGGATTGGACGTGTCGGACAGTTCCAGTTCGATCACAGTATCGTCCAACTCGCCTGATTTCAGCTTGCGGCGAAACATGTCGCGCGTGCCTTCGCGTGCGTCAGTACCGGCAACGGCGGTGATCACGCGTTCTTCGGCGGCGGCGAAAGCCTTGGTTTTCACGTCTTCGCGCATATGTTCGCGTGTATCCAGGATGGCGGTATCCACCAGATCGCGGATGATCTGTTCTACGTCGCGACCGACATATCCGACCTCGGTGAACTTCGTCGCCTCTACCTTGATGAAGGGCGCGCGGGCCAGTTTTGCCAACCGGCGCGAGATTTCGGTTTTGCCCACGCCCGTGGGCCCGATCATCAGGATGTTCTTGGGGTATACCTCATCGCGCAGATCATCGCCCAACTGCTTGCGCCGCCAGCGGTTGCGCAGGGCGACGGCGACGGCGCGTTTGGCGTCGGCTTGGCCGATGATGAAACGGTCCAGTTCGGATACGATTTCGCGGGGAGTCAGGTCTGTCATGTCAGTCCTTGGATATGAGAGGGAGGAAGTTTATGCAGCGGCACAAAGCCCGGCATAAGGCGCAGGATACGCGCGCGGATCCGTTCCCAGAAAGCACCCAGAAACAGTAGCGCGATACCCAGCAACAAGACCGTCAGGGCGGCACCGTCACCATCCAGCACGGTGCCTGCCAGCACGACGATATAGCCGATGGCGGCAATCAGGAATGACCGGCGGTCGATAACGATAGCGATGAGGGCGAACAGCGTCAGAAGCCCCAGCAGGACCGCGTTGGACCCGCCATTGCCTTGGTCCAGCAAGGTCAGCGCGACGGTATTGACCAACGCGGGGGCCGCCACGACATGCAGCCAGAACCCATTGGCAGACCGGCGCGTCACGCGGTGTGGATCGCTCATGTCGAAAGCCATGGCAGCGGCGAACACCACCAGCCCCAAGGCCAGCGTGATAAATGCAAACGGCCCGTCGGCGGAGAGCAGAAACAGGTCGTTGATCCCTTCGATCCGGCCACCGCGACTGGCGGTATAGATGATCGCCACGGCAAACAGGCCTACGGCTATCATCGCCATGGCGAAAGGCACGCGGAACCGCCACCAATAGACCGCAAGCGTCAGAGTAGCGAGAAACAAGGGCCATGGCACGCTGGAATAATCACCTTGGGCCACCATGAAAGGCTGCGACATTGTCGCGATAAAGCCGAACGCGGCGTTGGACGCAAACATCACCGACAATGCGATGGCGGGGGCGACCATCCGGCGTCTGCGGATGAAATATTCCGACAATAGCCAAAGCAGGACGCCGCCTGCCACCGTCACCCACATCGCGTAATCCTGTAAATTCACGATCCGGTCGCCCAGTGCCAGCGTGACAACACCCCACCAGCCAATGGACAGGATCAGCAGGCCGATAACGATAAAAATCTCGTTGAACCCTTTGAGCAATTCAAACGGTTCGTCGCCCGCTGTCAGATTTTCGCGCGCGCCACGGCGGCTGTCGGACAGGCTGATCAGGCTGGCCGCCTGCTTTTCCGACAAAAGCCCGCTGCCGACGGCCGCTTTCAGGTCATCTCGGTCGATCATCCGATGCTTTCCACGGTCAGTTTGCCGTTGGTATACACGCAGATATCAGCCGCTATCGCCATGGCGCGGCGGGCGATATCCTCGGCTGACATATCGCTGTCCATCAGCGCGCGCCCTGCAGCCAGCGCGTAATTGCCGCCCGATCCTATGGCGGTGACATCATGTTCCGGTTCCAGCACGTCACCCGCCCCGGTGATGACCAGCATATCCTTGCCGTCACTGACGATCAGCATCGCTTCGAGCTTTTGCAGGTATTTGTCCGTGCGCCAGTCCTTGGCCAGTTCGACAGAGGCGCGGGCAAGCTGACCTGGTGTCGCCTCCAGCTTTTTTTCAAGACGTTCAAGCAGGGTAAAGGCATCGGCGGTAGAGCCGGCAAAGCCACAGATCACATCCTGCCCCCCCGGGGACAAACGGCGGACCTTGCGCGCGGTGCCCTTGATCACGGTCTGGCCAAGGCTGACCTGACCGTCACCGGCGATAACGACCTTGCCGCCTTTGCGCACCGCGATGATCGTGGTGCCGTGCCAGCCAGGGAAATTGTCATCTGCCATTGTCATCTCCTTGCAGGTTTGGGTCTATATGGCGGTGCAAAGCGGGGCAAACAACCCCGGCATCTTGCCGCCAACCAAACCCAAGGTTAGCCTGCGCCTATGTTTACGATCAGCACAGTTACTTTTTATCTGCACCCCAAGCTGCGAAAGCAGGCCGAACACGGCAAGCAGAACTTTATCGCCAAGATCAGCAAGGTGCTGGAAGAGGCGGGGATGCACATCGCCTTCGATGGCGACGACAGCTTTGCACGGCTGCGCGCGCTGGCCCGTCCGGGCCGGGGCATTTTTCTGATGGACCCGCCAGTCAATGACCGCAGCCTGACCATGCGCAAGACATATCTGTTCCCGTTCTGGCACATCGAAAAGCAGGCGGAACGCTGGGAATGGCCCGTCGCCCGGTCGATCTTTGACCCTGCGACAGTGGATGACAGCAAAGCGGCCAATTTCCATCGATTCTGGCAAAAGCGTCTGTTCGATGACGCGGTCCATGACATAAGCGACGGTGGATTTGTCTATGTCCCGTTGCAAGGGCAGCTAACGACGCACAGGTCGTTCCAATATTGCAGCCCCGTCGACATGATCCGTGCCGTGCTGCGCCATGATCCTGATCGCCCCATCATCGCGACAATGCATCCATCCGAAACCTATCCGGCAGAGGATCAGGAAGCATTGGAAAAGCTGACAGCGGACCACGACAGGCTCTATATCCGCAGCGGGAATGCGGACAGATATCTGCGCGGTTGCGATTATATCGTCACGCAGAATTCAGGTGTCGGATTTCAGGGTTATTTTCTGAGCAAACCACTGATCCTGTTCGGGAAATCTGATTTCCACCATATCGCGCTGAACGTTGCCGATATCGGCGTAAAGGCCGCGTTTGACGCAGTGCAAGGCCATGCACCGGATTACGCGGCCTACCTTTATTGGTTCCTGCAGGAACAAGCAATCAACGCAGGCAGGCCCGACGCGCAGGATCAGATTGCAAAGGTCCTGCGCAGTCACGGGTGGCCCGTCTGAGGATCAGATGGATTCTTCGATCCAGCCTTGCAATGCGGCCTTTGGGGCTGCGCCTGCCTTGTTGGCGACGACCTGACCGTCCTTGAACACGAACAGGGCCGGGATACCACGCACGCCCATCTGTGCAGGCGAGTTGGGGTTTTCGTCCACGTTGACCTTGACGATTTTCACCTTGCCGGCCAGTTCAACGGACAATTCTTCCAAAGCGGGGCCGATCTGTTTGCATGGACCGCACCATTCTGCCCAGAAATCTACGACGACGGGGATATCGGACTGGCGCACTTCGGCGTCAAAGGTTGCGTCTGTTACTGCTACGGTGGCCATTGGGGATGCTCCTTGGCGGGAATGAGATGAATGGCGAACCTATGAACGCCGGGTGGATTGGTCAAGGCAATGAAATACCCGTCATCGTTTCGTGAAGCAGTGCGGATGGCAGGTTCATCAGCTGCGCCGTCGCAGTCCACAGGATCGCGACCGTGATCTGCCGGTCGGGGAACACCTGCGCCAATGCTGCGGCATAGATCGCCTGTTGACGCAACACGCCCAGCGGGGTTTGCGCGGCGGCGTCGGGCACCAGACGGTTGGATTTGTAATCCACCGCCAGCACGGATGTGCCTGTGAGGATCAACCGATCTATCGTGCCGTGGATGCGCCCTAATCCGGTCAGATCGGCGGTGATTGGCACCTCGACCAAGGCGTCCGGGCCCCAAAGATGCGCCAGATCAGGGGCGTCCAGTAAAGCGGTGATATCGGCTACCAGCCCGGTGTCGTCATTCCCGGCCAGTGCCATGCCCAGACGTTCCCGGTCCGCAGGTGCTGACCTCGGCAGATGTTCCAGCAACAGGTGGATCAGGGTGCCACGCGCCTTGGCGTCATCTTCATCGCCGATAATCTCGCCCGGAAGCGCCTTGGCCCCCGGCAGGCCCGATGGTGATATGGTCTTGGCCTCCATGACCGCTGGCAAGCCACCGAATTGCGGCAGGGTGACCACCGGCAAAGGATCAGGCTGTTTCCGGATCAGGTCCGATGCGTTCCAATCCAGATGGCTGACGCGCGTCACCTCCAGATCGCCAGACATGGCGGGGGCACCGCCGCGATCCATCACGCCTTTTGCTGCGATGTTGTACCAACACTCCATCCCGTCACCGATATCGCCGGACGCGCCGATGATCAGCCATTTTTCGGCACGGGTCATCGCGACGTAAAGCAGGCGCAGGCGTTCCTGTTCCTGTCTGGCCAGAGCGGCATCGCGCAGTTCGATCACGGCAGGGGGCGATGCGGCGCTGGGGGTTTTCCAGATCACGGCATCACCGCCGGTCAGGACGTCACCCTTGTAGTCATTCCGGCGCTTCATGGTTTCGGGCAGGATCACGATCGGTGCCTCCAACCCCTTGGCACCATGCACGGTCATAACCCGGATTTTGTCGCCCTGACTGTCCATCTGGCGCTTGACCTCCAGATCGTCTGTCTGCATCCACGTCAGGAACCCCGTCAGGCTGGGCACGCCGGTGGATTCATAAGCCAGCGCCTGCGACAGCAGCGCATCGATCCCATCCTCTGCCTCGGCCCCCAGCCGGGACAGCAGTTTGCGCCGCCCATCGTGGCGGATCAGGATACGGCTGATCAGATCATAGGGGCGCATAAAATCTGCCCTGTCGCGCAGATCATGCAGAATATCGAGCGTCTTGTGATGTTGCGATCCGCGTAAAGCCTCCCACAGATATCCTTTCTCAGGCCGGTGATGGGCCAGCGTGAACAGATCCTGTTCCGACCAGCCAAACAGCGGCGAACGCAGCGCAGCGGCCAGCGACAGATCATCCTCTGCCAGCGCCAGAAAGGACAGCAGCGCCGCGAGATCCTTGACGGCGAGTTCGGCACCGACACGCAGCCTGTCGGCACCGGCGACATTCAGGCCGGCGGATTTGCACGCGCGGATGATTTCCGAAAAAAGCTCCGACCGGCGTTGCACAAGGATCAGGAAATCGCCTGGCGTGATAGGACGGCGCAGATAGGTGCCGGTGTTGCCCAATTCCTCGGGAATTGTCTCATGCGCGATCATGTGACTAATCTGATCCGCGATGCGCTGCGCCATCTGGACATGATGGTCGGCATCGCCCGGCTGATCGACGGGTTCATACCATTTGCGCCCATCCTCGGTTTTCGTCGGTTCAATGACGGGCCAGAGGTCCACGCGCCCCGGCATCTGATCCTTGAAGGCGATATGGGTCAAAGCATCATCCATCCCCGCCGCCTGATCGCCGGTGAATGTGGCATCCACGACCGAAAGGATCGCCTGAGACGACCGGAAGGAATGATCGAGCGACGTGACCTCGAAAGATTTGCCAATCGCGGCATGTGCGTTGCGAAAGTGCAGTTTCATCTTGTCAAACGCCGCGGGATCGGCCCCCTGAAACGAATAGATCGATTGCTTTTTGTCACCCACGACAAAAACCGTGCGTTCCCGGTTGGGCCGCGACCCGGCCCCGGCGGCGAATTCCTGCGTCAGCTTTTCGATCACATCCCACTGCGCGGGGCTGGTATCCTGTGCCTCGTCCACCAGCACGTGATCGATTCCGCCGTCCAGCCGGAACAGCACCCATTGCGCCACCGCCGTATCGGTCAGCAGCGCGCGCGCCTTGTTGATCAGATCGTCGAAATCCAGCGCGCCCATGGCCAGCTTGCGCGCCTCATAGGCAGGCACGAAGATGCGGCCAAAGGCATAAAGCGCGCGGGTGCGATCATAGGCATCCATCGCGAAAAGATGCTGTTTTGCGGCGGCAACACGGTCCATCCAAGCATGAACAGCCTCGGCGATGGGGGTCATCGCCTCGACCGCTTTGGCGTGGTTGCTTTGTGGAAAGTTACGCGATTTGGATTGGCAATCGGCATAAAGCAGCTTTTTGAACAGGGTTTCCAGCACCGGCCAATCGGGGTTTTTCAGATCCAGCGCCTGCAAATCGCGGCTAAGGTTTTTGTAGGTCGCGGCCTGATCGGCGAACAGTTCTGCCATCTGTGCCGCGATCTCTGGCTCATCGCCGGTAAAGGCGATGCCAAAGGCGTCATCCCGGCATGGATCAGCGCCCAACCCCAGCGTGGCGGCGATATCGGCATCGCGCAGGAACGCATCCTTGTGGCGTGTCACTTCCGCAGTCAGTTTGCCCAGATCATCGCCTGTAAAAAGCGTCAGCAATTGCTGCACGACGGATGCTGCATCGCCTTGCACAAGCTGGTCCATCACCTCGGCCCGTAGCAATTGTGCGGCGCGGTCTTCCATTTCGCGAAACTGCGGGCTGACCCCGGCCTCCAGCGGGAAACGGCGCAGCACACCGGCGCAGAACGAATGGATGGTCTGAATTTTCAGCCCACCTGGCGTTTCGATGGCGCGGGCGAACAGCGTGCGCGCGGCGCGCAACTGATCTGCGTCAATCATGCGGTCCACGCCAAGATTGCGCAGATCAGCGCGCAGATCATCGTCATGCATCATCGCCCATGTTCCAAGTCGCTTGAACAGGCGGTTCTGCATCTCGGCTGCTGCGGCCTTGGTATAGGTCAGGCACAGGATATTCTGTGGCGACACATCATCCAGCAACAGCCGCGCCACACGGTCGGTCAAAACCCGCGTCTTGCCTGACCCCGCATTGGCGGCAAGCCAGGTCGAGACCTGCGGATTGGCGGCATCGACCTGCCGCTGGGTCGCGGCGTCGCGGATCATGTCAGCACCTCGCGCAATGCCGGATCGCTGCTGTCCCATTCCCCGAAGCGCGACAGATGATCATAGCTGCCGCTGTCGTTCTTTGAAAACAGCGCATAGCGCGCGGTGAAGCCGCTGTCAGGTTGCTGCCAATGCGTGAACAGCGCTGTCAGTTCGGCAAGGGTGACATCGGTCGGGCTGTCCTTGATGGGCGCGGGCACACTGCGCGCGTCGGGTTTTATGCTGATGAACAGCGCGTCTTCCACCTGCACCGGCCCGATGCCGGGAAAGCCGCCGCGTTCGACCATCGCCACTTCCAGCAGCAATTGTTTGTCGAACTTTTCCTGCTGCGGTTTGCTGGGCAACGTGCCTGTCTTGTAATCATACAGGATCGCGGTGCCGTCCGGCGTCAGGTCGATCCTGTCGGCCTTGCAGGTCAGGGTCACACCGACGGGCGTGATCAGCAGGCTGCCTTTTTCTTCAACAAGGCGGCTGTCGGATCTGGCGCGGCGGATCACCTCTGCTGCCACGAATGCTTCTGCCGCCGCTGCGAAACGCGCCAGCCATTGCGCCTGAATCATGGGCCAAGGGCATTTTTCAGCAAAATGCGCCTTTGCCAGGTGCAGCAGCGCGTCAAGGTCGTCGGGCGCGTGGTCGTGCTTGATGAAATCCTCAAGGATATCGTGGATGATATTGCCCCGCAGCGGCGCGTCGGCGCTGGGCGTGAGCGGGTCAAGCGGGTTCAGCCGCAGCACCTTGCGCGCATAGATTGCGTAGGGGTCGCGGATCAGTGTCTTGATCTGGGTGACAGAAAACTGGGCCGGGCGCGACGGGACGGGCGGGCATGGCGCCGGGCGCGGGGCTTTCGGTGTTCCTGCGACCGGCGCGGCGAGCTTTGCCGCCATCGCCAGCCAATGATCACCGCGCGCCCGCATCAGGTCCAGCGCATGCTTGCCGCCCTGATCGGGCAATCCGCCCAGCAAGTTGACCAACCGGTTGATCCAGCGCGATGGGATGGTTTCCGCATCCGCAGACCGTTTGGCGCGGGTGATCCACACCTGCCCTCCGGCAATCGCCTGCTGATAGTCATGCGCTGACAGACCGACGTTGCGTTCGGGCAAAAGCAGCCCCGCCTGCGCGCGCATCATTCGGTTCAGCCATGGATCGGGTGGCGGTGCCTCTGGCCAGACGCCGTCATTCATCCCGCCAAGGATGGTCAGATCCGCGCCTTGTTCACGCGCCTCGCGCGGGCCGAAGATCAGCACCTGCGGATGGCCTGAATCGCGGTCGCGCACGACGCCGCCCGACAGGATTTTCCCGAACAGGGCGGCGTAGTCGCGGGCCGACATCACACCGCCTGCCTGCGCATGATCGCGCAGTTCATCGCAAATGCGGCGCGCCTCGCGCCCCGCCGCCTCGGCCCAGAGACCACCGGCACCGGGCATGGCGACCCCGGAGCAGAAAGCTTCGGTCAGCGCCAGATGACCCTCCAGATGGTCCGACAGGTGCTTTTCGCCGGGCTGCTCCAACCCGGTGATCAGCCCGGCCAGCCATTGCGCCCAAGGGCTGCGGCCCTCGCGTTTAGCCGCCCAATCGAGCAGGGTTTGCGGGGTCGGAAACGGCGGCCCCCATCGGCGCAGATGCAGCTCCAGATCGTGGGTCAGGCGCAAATGATCGCCCCGATCCGGGTGACCCGAATGGCACAAAGGGTGTTTGAGCAGGGTCAACAGCGCCTCGCCCGTCAGTTGCACCCCGAAAAGATCGGCCACATGCCGCAGCATCCGCCCCGGCGGCGACAGTTGCAAGGGCAGACCGGCGCTGTCATCGGGCTTGATCTGCCAAAGGTCCAGTGCCGCCGTAACCTGCCGCGTCAGCATCCGGTCGGGCGAGATCAGTGCGGCGGTGATCCCATTGGCAACCGCCTGACGCAGCCGCAGGGCGATCGCTTCGGCCTCGGCCCGGGGGGATGATGCCTCGACCAGCGTCAGGTCCTGCGTGGCGGCGACGAGATCGCCCAGACCGGGACCTTCCTGCAGCCACTGGCTGGTCACCGGTGCAGGCCGCAGCGACAGCGATATCAGCCGGTTACGCGCAGGCTGGCGCGGTGCAAGTCCCGACCAGCGCGCCACATCGGCAGGGGCAAAGCCGATCATGTCCATCAGCCGCTTGAACCGGAATTGCGGATGATCCTCATGCGTCATGCCGTCATCCATCGCAGACCAGACGGTATCGGGCAGATCGGTGTCATAGCCCGGCAGGATGATGGCACCCTGCGGCAAACGGGCCACGGCCTGCATGAACAAGGCGGTCGCACCACGCGACCCGGTGGACCCAGCGACGATCACCGGGTGATCCGGAGGCGTATCCGCCCAACGCGCGGTCAGTGTTTCGATCACGCGCCTTTGCCGTGTTTCGATGTCGGGTTCAGCGCTTGTGTCAAAGAACTGTCCGATGATGGTCAGGAACCGCTGCGCCCGCGCCCAGTGGCCCGATTGGTCGGTTACGTCCAATGCGGCGATTGCATCGGGGCTGACACCTTCGCCCTGCATTTCATCCATCAGCCCGGCAAGGCTGTCGGACAGATCATAAAGCGCCGTGCGCGGGGCCAGATCTGGTTCACGTTCCAGCAGCCGCGCGACAAGCTGCGACAATTGCAACCGCCGGTGCAAAGGGGCCACAGCAGGCGGAATGTCCAGCGACACCGGATCGCGGGCCAGATCGGTGATCAGCCGGATGCGCGGCAATAGCAGGGCAGGACCCGCGTCAAACATCGCGCGGACACGGCGCTGCATCCGGGCAGAGTTGACGTA
>NZ_JBKBQY010000044.1:0-25930 GCF_046292185.1 Yoonia sp. | reverse complement strand
CCTGAGTGGCATCAACCTCCCCGGCACCGGTGGCTTCGGCGGGCTGGCGGGAGGGCTCCGGTGGCTCTGGCACCCGGTTTTCACCTTGCGCGGCATCGGCGACCGCATCGGCAGCTGCTTCTATCGCGAGCTTGACCCGGCGCAGCGCCTCGCCCCTTGCCAGCGCGATCGAAGTGGCATTCTGGTCGACCCAGCCAGTGACGATCAATTCCACACCATTCGGGTGCAGCGTCTCGATCCAGGTTTGGCTTTTGGGGTCTGCCAAGACGAAGGGCAAAGATCGCACTGTCTGGTTTATCAACGTTGTTGTGGCATGCAGGTCGACCTCGCGTTCGACCATTATGGAAAAGCGGAACCGTCGTTCGGGATTGGTGCTGAAATTGATGATCCGGCTTTTGAACACCGTCGCATTCGGGATGCGGATATGATTGCCGTCAAACGACAAAAGGATCGTGGCGCGGCTGGTTAATCGGATCACCTTACCTTGATCGCCGTTGATTTCTACGGTGTCGTTGGGCCGGAACGGTTGCCGGAACGATAGCATGACCGAGGCAATAAAATTTTCCACGGTTTCGCGCACGGCAAAGCCAAAGGCGAGGCCGATGATCCCTGCGGCACCCAGAATGGTGCTAAGCAAGGCCGTCGCGTTGACGATGTCCAGCGCGACCACCATGCCGATCACGATGAACAGGACCCGTACCAATTGCCGATAGACTTCTGCGACGAAGGTATTTGGCGCCAGCCGTTCCCATGGCTGTTTCATCCGCGCGACAGCAAAACCCGCCAGGACGACCACCCCGAACGCCACAACTGCGATCAATGCCAGCGGCAGAAATATCAGGAATTGTTCAGCGCGTGCTGTGAACCGGCTCACCGCGGGGTTCAGGCGGCGCGCGATGTCTGTCGTTTCGGTCACTTCGTTGCGCACGGCGACCACCCCTTCGATCCGCGCAGCCAGCGGTTGCAGTGCAAGAGCTTCGGCCATGGATGTCGTTGTGCCGCGCAGCGTGACCACCCCTTCATTGACGGCCACGACGACATCATCGTAATCGCCCAATTCATTGAGGATTTCGCGCATCCGCGTGGCGATGGCCTGATCCTGCAAGGCAGTGTTTTGCGTCGTGATTATGCCAGTGGCATCCTGTGCAAAGGCTGGGGGCACAGCCACGAGCATCAGCAAACATAGAAATAGCATACGCATGCGGTTACTCCTGACAGTCAGGACAGAGGTTAAAAGCCACTCCGCCGTAGGGAAAGCCCCATTCGCTAAACGCGGATCGGGTCCGCCTTGGCCAGCGCGTCAAAGCCCATCAGGGTTCTGACCAGCGTATCCATCCGGTCAAGCGGGATCATGTTTGGCCCGTCAGAGGGCGCGTTATCCGGGTCTTCATGCGTTTCGATAAAGACCGCCGCGATCCCCAGCGACACAGCCGCGCGCGCCATCACGGGCGCAAATTCGCGCTGCCCCCCGGATGATCCGCCTTGTCCACCCGGTTGCTGGACCGAATGGGTCGCATCCATCACCACCGGATAGCCCAACCGTGCCATGGTCGGCAATGCGCGCATATCTGCGACCAGGGTATTATACCCGAAAGACGTGCCACGTTCCGTCACCAGAATGCGCCGGTTGCCCGTGCTTTCGATCTTGGCCACGACATTGGGCATGTCCCAAGGCGCTAAAAACTGCCCCTTTTTGATATTGATCACGGCATTTGTTTCACCGGCCGCGATCAATAGGTCGGTCTGACGACACAGGAACGCGGGGATCTGCAGGACGTCGCAGACGCTAGCGACTGTGGCGCATTGATCGACACTGTGGATATCGGTCAGCACCGGGCAGCCTATACTGTCCTTTACCGACTGCAGGACCTTCAATCCAGCGTCGATCCCAAGCCCGCGCTTACCGCCGAGTGAGGTGCGGTTCGCCTTGTCATAGCTGCCCTTAAAGACGAATTGCGCCCCATGTTTTGCACATAGCTCGGCCATGTGCCCAGCGATCATCTGGGCGTGATCCATGCTTTCCAACTGGCAGGGACCAGCGATCAATAGCAGGGGTAGGTCGTTGCTGACCTTCAGTTTTCCGATTTTTATTTCATGCATCAAGAGCTGACCTGTTCACGAAGAATGGATGCCGTAAGCGAGATCATCAGATAGATTCCTGAAAGAATAAAAAACGCCAACAACGTATTTTCAAAGGCCCGGGGATAGGAT
Source organism: Yoonia sp. (assembly GCF_046292185.1). Classification (GTDB taxonomy): domain Bacteria; phylum Pseudomonadota; class Alphaproteobacteria; order Rhodobacterales; family Rhodobacteraceae; genus Yoonia. Next base: position 23,719 of record NZ_JBKBQY010000044.1, on the reverse strand, counting down.
GCATCATCAGGAAGAACCGGGCGCACGCTTTGCGACAGATAGCGGACCTGACGGTTCGCTTCGATCTGGGCCGTTTCCATTTGGGTCAGGGCTTGCTGCACCATAATGGTCTGGAAAGTATAGTTTTCTTCCGCGGTCAACAGTTCGGTATTGCGCGCGGCCATCGAGCCTGGCGAAGTTTCATCACCAATAAGGTCAGCCCGCAGATCATTGATCAGGCCGTTGATATTGGCGATCTGGTCGCGCAAGGTCTGGACCTGCACGGCGCTGGGCCGGTCCACATTCAGCCGAGATTGCAACACCAGCTCCAGCCTTTGGCGTTCGCTTTCCAAGGTGGCGATCTGTCCCAGGCGGCTGGCCGACTCACTGACCGGATCAATTTGCTGCACCTCTTGTTGAATGGCGAGCCAGGTGGCCAAGGCTTCGGCGCGTCGTCTTTCTGCCGCTTCATAGCTTTCGCGTGCCCCGCTCATCTGGTCGGTGCGCAGACGGCTGGTCAACTGATCCACTTGTTCTTCGGCATACCCGATCAGCGCCTCTGAAAACTCATACGCCTTTTCGGGGGTGGCGGCGATCACCTCCATCCGGATCAGTCCTTCGGTCGGGTCATAGCTGATCGAGACGTGGCGTTTGAAGACCTTGAACGCATCCTCATTCGTCGCGTCGGGGGGAAGCCGCTGGATCGTGTCTATCGCGGGATCGCTGAAATGGGCGATGAATCCGTGATCCGCATCCAGACGCAGCATCGCCTCTCGTGATGCGAGATAGGACTGCACGGCGATGCTGTCTTGCTGGGTCGCCATCGACGTGCCTTGGAACATGTTAGAAAATCCAGTCGCCCCCTGTTGCGGCTGGGCCTGCTGAATAACGATTTCGGAATTGGTGGCGTACATCGGCGTTGCGACCGCGTAGTAATAATAGCCAGCCAGAAAGGTTGGAAGCATGATAAAAATGGCAAGCCGTGTAACAAGCAGCGCCAGTTTGCGCCGCCGCCGCCTTGCGATGTCACGCTGGATTCGGATGATTTCCGATGCATTCTTGTTGGCACGTTGGATCGCCTTGGCCTGTGGCAAGGATTCGGGCCGGGCAATTGTTTCTGGCAACTGGAGTCGTTCCTCGGGCTTGCCTTTCGGCTGCACCAGTTCAAGCACCGTCTGACGTTTGAACGGATCGACCCCGGCCAGCCGCAGTTGTCGGACAGCATCATAGTCCGACCCCACGATCAGCCCTTGCTTTTGCGCCACGCGCCGCGCCAGACGCAGCTGACGCGCGGTCAAACCCTCTTGCGCGATGGCGTCAAGCTGGACTTGCAGGCTGGTCTTCGGTGTTTCGCTGGCGGTCTGCGGCAGGGGTCCGGACACCGTATTTTCGTCGCCGGGACGCCGGATTCGGAACCTCTGGACCTTAGGCTTGATAGTCATAAAGCGCCTTTGCCTCTTCAAGAGTGTCAAACATATAAAGCTGACCGTTGCGCAGCACCGCGGCGGACCGGGCAAATCGTTCCAATGTCGCGGCCTGATGCGACACAATGATAATCGTGGTTGTTTCCAGTCTCTCGCGCAGAATATCGCCTGCCTTGCGGTTGAATTCCACGTCAGTCGCGCTCGGCATGCCTTCGTCGATGAGGTAGATGTCAAATTCCAGTGCCAGCATCAACGCAAAGGTAAACCGCTGTTTCATACCGCTGGAATACGTGCCCACGGGCATGTCGAAATATTCCTCGATCCCGCAAAGCCAGCGGCAGAACGCCTCTACATAGTCCGGATCAAGCCCGTAGATCCGCGCGATATAGCGGCTGTTTTCCATCGCGCTGAGCTTGTTGATGACGCCGCCCATGAAACCCAACGGAAAGGAAATGCGGCATTTGCGGGTGATCGTACCCTCATCAGGTTTTTCCAGCCCGGCCATCATGTTGATCAATGTTGTCTTTCCGGTACCGTTCGGGGCCAGAATACCCAGCGAATTGCCTAGTTCCACACGAAAGGACACGCGATCAAGGATCACCTTGCGCTGCGTGCCGGTCCAGAAAGATTTGCTGACATTTGCAAATTCCAGCATGTGTATCCTGTGGATGCGCCCCGATCGGGATCAGACGCATGGTGGCAGATAAGAAATTAACAGACCCTGACTATGGTGCCATATTCACATTATATCATTGAAATGAGGCAGTATTACAACGACAATGACAAGAACCTCTGGCAGCGCGAGCATGGCTGGATCGGTGCCGGTCTTGCCCTTCTGCTGCAGTGTGCGATGGTGCGGGGTGATAAAAGCTTCATCTGCTTGACACCAGTGGCAGAAAACTAATTCCAGATCGTGGCAAAACAGGACCAATGATATGACAAAACTCGCTTTTCTTGGGCTCGGCGTGATGGGCTATCCAATGGCTGGGCATCTGGCGGCGGCAGGTCACGATGTGACTGTCTATAACAGGACCCGCGCAAAGGCGGATGCCTGGGTCGCGCAGCATGGTGGACGCGCGGCGGATACGCCGGCCGCAGCGGCTGACGGGGCAGAGATCGTGCTGGCATGCGTCGGCAATGACGACGATCTGCGCGCGGTTTGTACAGGACAGGAAGGGGCTTTCAGCAAGATGTCCAACGGCGCGATCTTTGTCGATCATACCACGGTTTCCGCCAAGGTGACGCGCGAACTTTATGTGGCGGCTGGGGACAAGGGGCTGGGATTTGTCGATGCGCCGATATCGGGGGGACAGGCCGGTGCCGAAAATGGGCAACTTTCGATCATGTGTGGCGGCGATCAGGCGCATTACGACCAGATCAGCCCGGTGATTGAGGTATACGCCAAACTCGCCCGCAGGATCGGTGACAGCGGTGCGGGTCAGATGACCAAGATGTGCAACCAGATTGCCATAGCTGGTCTCGTACAAGGCCTGTCAGAGGCGATGCATTTCGCTGACAAGGCGGGCCTTGACGGCCATGCCGTGATCGAGGTGATCAGCCAGGGCGCCGCAGGCAGCTGGCAGATGAACAATCGTTATAAGACGATGCTGGACGATCATTTTACCCATGGTTTTGCTGTCGACTGGATGCGAAAGGATTTGGGTATCTGCCTCGATACAGCGGATGAAAATGGCGCGAGCCTCCCGGTTACGGCACTGGTCGATCAATTCTACAAGGATGTGCAGAAAATGGGCGGTGGGCGCTGGGACACATCGGCCTTGTTCAAACGTTTGCAGGCTTTGTGATCAGATGACTGATCTTGATGTCGCCCATGCGGCAATGGAAGCGGCACCCGATGACGATGCCGCCCGCCTGCGGTTTTACGAACGGCTGGCTGACAGCGAGATGTTCCTGCTCCTTGGGGAAGAGGCCGAAGATGATCAGATCAAACCCGCGCTTTTCGATGTGGAAGGCGGCAAATTCGCGCTGATCTTTGACCGCGAAGAAAGGTTGGCTGATTTTGTCGGTCGCGCCGCCCCTTATGCTGCTTTGCCGGGACGCGCGTTGGTGCAAATGCTGGCAGGGCAGGGCGTCGGGCTGGGGCTGAACCTAGAAGTCGCGCCCTCTGCCATGTTGATTCCTGCCGACGCCGTGGATTGGCTTGCGCGAACCCTTTCTCATGCGCCGTCAGAGACAGAGGCGCGCATCGCCTCTATTTCCGCACCGCGGCACCTGCCGCAAAGCGTGGTGACGGGGCTGGACCGCAAGCTCGCCATTGCAGGAGGGCTGGCGCGAACCGCCTATCTGGTGGCGGCGACATATGACAACGGCGTGCAGGGCCATGTGCTTGCCTTCGTTGATGCCGCCCCCGGTGCCGAAAAGGCGCTGGCCTCTGCCGCAGGCGAGGCGCTGACTTTCTCGGGGATCGAGGCGGGCGTGATGGATGTTCTGTTCCTGCGCGCCAGCGATCCGATGGCCGCCCGTCTGGCGAAGGTCGGCCTGCGCTTTGATCTGCCCCAACCTGAACTTACTGCGCCCTACAGTCCTACGGCCCCCGGCATGGACCCTGCCAAGCCGCCTAAGTTGCGGTAGGACTTTCGTATTCCCCACGCTTGAATGCACTTCACGCAGCACCCTTACCCTAATACCCCAATCCACGATCAACGACATTCAGAAAAGGGTGTCCCGTCTCGCCACGGCGAATATTGTCGACGATGATCTGCGCCGCAGTTTCAGCGCGGGTGGTTGCAGCGATATGGGGGGTGACCGTCACCTGCGGATGCGCCCAGAACGGGTGGTCCGCAGGTAAAGGCTCAATGCGGAACACATCTAGCGTGGCATGCGCGATCTGTCCGCAATTCAAAGATTGCAAAAGCGCCGCATCGTCAATCAACGGCCCGCGACCGGGGTTGATGACAAAAGCACCTTTTGCCAGCAAGGCAAGCCTTTCGGCATTCAATATCTCTGCGGTCTGGGGCGTCTGCGGCAACAAGAGGATCACGATCTGGGCGCCGGTTAATGCCTCACGCAAACCGTCATCGCCGTGCAGGCAGCGTAGGCCCGGAACATCCTTGGCTGACCGGCTCCAGCCGGTGACGGGAAAGCCCAGGTCTCTTAGCGCCTGCCCGCAGGCAGCCCCCAATGCGCCGATCCCCAAAATGGTGACGGGGCGTTTCGTGGCCAGCGGCGGGCTGACCTGATCACGCCAGATGCCGTCTTGTCCATGGATATGGGCATCCATCCCCAGATGATGGCGCAATACATGGCCTGTCACCCATTCCACCATGCCTTGCGTCAAGCTGGTATCAACGAGCCGGCATAAGGGTTGGGTCAGAGTGGGGTTGTCCACCACCGTTTCTACCCCCGCCCACAAGCTGAGCACCGCCTTGGTTCTGGTGTAGGGTGCGAAATCCGTCACCGGCCCGTTGGGAGCGAAGATGATATAATCAATTTCACCCGGCGGATGGTGCCGTGACAGATCCACATCCAGATTGGCGGCGGCAAAGGCAGCCTCAAGCGGGGCGTGATATTCATCCCAGGCTTTGGGTCTGGCGGAAAAGAGAACTTTCAGCATCAGCGTGGCCTGTGGACATGGGCGCTTTGCACGAGCCCGAACGCGGCCATCAGCACAAGCATGGCCGATCCGCCGTAGCTGACCAGTGGCAGCGGCACGCCAACCACGGGCAAAAGACCTGTCACCATCGCCATATTCACGGCAAAGAATAAAAAGAATGTCACAGCAATTCCCAAGGTGAGCAAGGACGCAAAACGGTCCTTGTTGGTAAGCGCGGAGGCAATGCAGAAGATGATGATCAACGCATAAAGCGACAGCAGAGTGACCGCGCCGACAAAGCCGAATTCCTCGGCAAGGGTTGTAAAGATAAAATCGGTGTGTTTTTCAGGCAGAAAGTTCAGCCGCGACTGGGTTCCTTGCATGAAACCGCGGCCCGTCCAGCCGCCCGACCCCAGCGCGATCTTGGCTTGCGTAATATTATACCCTGCGCCCAAAGGATCATTGCTGGGGTCCAAAAATGTGTCGATCCGGCGGAACTGGTAATCCTGCAGGATTTGCCATGGTGTCCCGCGGCTTTGAAGCACCGCAACAATTGCGCTGACCCCAGCGACTATGATCGTGACGAAATAGGCCCAGTGCACGCCCGCCAGGAACATGACTGCGCCGCCGCCCATCAAAAGCAACAATGCCGTGCCCAGGTCGGGTTGCTGCAGCACCAGCGCAACTGGCAAAAGAATTACGATCGCCGGAAGCATTACCCAGAATGGATGAGACTTGCGGTCCAGTGGCAGCCAGTCATAATAGGCTGCCAGAAACATCACCAAAGTGATCTTGGCCAGCTCGGACGGTTGCAGGCGCATGAAACCAAGATCAATCCAGCGCTGTGCGCCCATCCGGACCTCCCCAACGAATTCGACACCCACGAGCAGAAGAACCGATCCCCCAAAAGCGACGAAAGACATGTTGCGCCAGAACCAGATCGGCACCATCGCAACGGCGATCATCACCACCAGCCCCAAGGCAAAGCGTTTCATCTGCGGCTCCATCCAGGGCGTGACCGAACCGCCTGCCACCGAATAAAGCATCAAAAATCCAGCGCAGGATACCGCCGACAGCAGCATGATAAGCGGCCAATTAAGATACAGCAGCTTGCGAAATCCGCCGGGCACAGATTTCGTGTTGTACTCAAGATAGCTCATGCGCGGCCTTCGCTGCGCATCCCGGCGGGGATACGTTCGGCAATGCGGCGTTGCTGCTCAGCGATCTGATCGCGCAGATTACTTGGATAAGCCTCGAGCGGCGGCGTGCCGCCGTATTGCGCCTGCAGCAGAATATCGCGCGCTACAGGGGCCGCGACCGCCGATCCGCCGCCGCCATGTTCCACGACGACCGAAACGGCATAGCGCGGATTGTCCAGCGGCGCATAGCCGACAAACAGCGCATGGTCGCGGCGTTCCCACGGCAGATCCTCATTGCGGATCACACCTGCGGCACGTTCTTCGCTGGTGATCCGGCGCACCTGGCTGGTACCGGTCTTGCCCGCCATCTTGCGGCCTTCGGCCACGATCCGTGACCCATGAGCGGTGCCACGGGTTTCATTCATGACCGCGTCCATCGAGGCGCGCACCCGGCGCAGCAGGTTTTCATTTATTCCCAAAGGCTCGCCCAGACCGCCGGGCTGTTCGACGCCATCGAACAGACGGACGAGGCGCGGTTTCACCGCATGACCGGTTGCGATCCGCGCGGTCATGATCGCCAGTTGCAAAGGTGACGTCAGCACATAGCCTTGCCCGATCGACGCATTGACCGTATCCCCGATCCGCCAGCTTTCGCCGCGCACATTGGTTTTCCACGCGCGATCTGGTGCAATCCCGGTGGCCACCGCTGACAAAGGCAGATCATGGCGTTCGCCGAGCCCCAGACGGCGGGCCATTTCGGCAATTTTGTCGATGCCAACCCGCTGCGCAATGTCATAAAAATAGACATCGCAGCTCTGCTTCATGGCTTCGTGCAAGTTCATGTTGCCATGACCGCCACGCCGCCAGCAATGGAACCGGATATTGGACACATCGGCATGGCCGGGGCAATAAACCGTATCTTCCGGGCCGATGACCCCGGCCTCTACGGCTGCCATGGCGGTGACCATTTTAAAGGTTGAACCTGGCGGATAGGTGCCTTGTGCCGCCTTTGCCGCCATCGGGCGATACTTGTTCTCGTTCAAAGCGCGCCAGTCGGCGACTGAAATGCCGCGTACGAACATATTGGGGTCGAATGTTGGCGACGATACCACAGCGCGCAGATCACCGTTTTCAAGGTCGATCACCACAGCGCTCGCGGATTCGCCTTCAAGGCGCGCCTGCACATAGGATTGCAGCCGGGCGTCGATGGTCAGTTGGATATCCTTGCCGGGTATCCCTTCCTGACGGTCAAGTTCACGCATGATCCGGCCCGCAGCGCTGATCTCGATCCTGCGGTTCCCGGCGGCGCCGCGCAATTGTTCTTCCAGACGGTTTTCGGCACCGGTCTTGCCATATTCAAATTTCGGGATCTGCAGCAGAGGGTCGGGATTTTCAATCTGGCTGAGATCATAGTCGCTGACTGGCCCGACATAGCCCACCACATGCGCCATATCTTCGCCCATCGGGTAAAAACGGCTCAGGCCGACTTCTGCCTGTACGCCGGGCAGCACAGGGGTGTTCAGATTGATCTGGGCGACGTCATCCCATGACACCCGTTCCACAATCGTGACAGGGACGAAAGGTGCGCGGCGGCGCATTTCCTCGATCGCGCGGGCGGCGTCCTCGGGTGAAATGTCGATAATCTCTCGCAGGCGGGCCATCACTTGTTCGATGTCGCCCGCATCCTCGCGCACCATCACGACGCGGTAATTCTGTTCGTTCGCCGCAATCGCCAAACCGTTGCGGTCAAAGATCATGCCCCGTGCAGGCGGCAGCAGACGCATTGAGATCCGGTTTTCTTCGGCAAGCATGCGGTACTGGTCGGCTTGCTCGACCTGCATGTCATGCAGCCGGAACCCAATGGCACCCATGATCCCCAGTTGCAGGCCACCCACAACCAACCCGCGCCGACCGATGGTGCGGGTGCTTTGAATGATATCTTTCGCGGGCCGTTTCATGGGCGCTGTCCAATCTTTCGCATATCGCCGGGTGCGGGGCGCACCACGCCAAACAGAAAATGTGCCGCAACGACAACCACTGGGTAGATCAGGATTGTTCCACCCAGCTGCATCATCGTCAGACCAAGTGGGGCCTGCGGTGTCAGGACGATAGCAAGGACCAGCCGGTTCGCCAATGTAATGAGAACCAGTCCCAAGGTCACAAACCCCCATTCGGCAAGAAATGGCATGCTGCGCATATCGAGATGCCGCCTGCGTATCGCCTCGGTCAACAATACAACCAACGCGGCCCAAAGTCCCGGAGGTCGCTGGAAAAACAGATCGGTCGCGAAAAATAGCGCTGCAACGATATAGACGGGCGCGTAATCTGGCCGTCTTGCCACCCAGACACAGGTCATCGCCAGTAAGATATCGGGCGGTGCCCATGTGGCGGGGCGCTGGTCCAACGGGACAAGGTGTATCGCCATGATGATAAAAGCCAGCATGATGAATACCGCGCGATTAATCCAGGTTTTTGCCTCTGCAATCTCAACCATCCGCGGCGTCCGGGTCAGGCAGAGCGCCCGGGTTCAACGCTGCCGGGCCATAAAATTCGGGTTCGGGCGTCAACAGCCGACCGGGGTCATTGATGACTTCATGTGGCTGGGCGCGCAGCACGCGCAGGAATTCCAAACGCTGGTAATCCGCGGCCAGCCTTACGCGCAACCTATTGTCAGTGCCAAGGGCGACCTGACCCACCAGAAGATCAGCAGGAAACACGCCGCCATCGCCCGATGACACGACCCTGTCGCCGGGGCGCACCACGGCACGGTCTTCCAGAAACTCAATCAGCGGATTCAAGGTGCTGTCACCGGACAGGATCGCCCTTTGCCCCGATGGCAGAATGGTGATCGGAATACGGCTCGAAGTATCAGTCAACAACAGCACCCGGCTGGTTTCGCGGCCGACCCCGGCGATCCTGCCGACCAGCCCGATCCCATCCATCGTGGGCCAGCCATCGGTGATCCCGTCGCGCGCACCAACGTTCAGCAGCACTGATTGCCGGAACGGGGACCCGCTGTCCGTTATCACCACGCCAGTCACGAATGTCAGTTTCGGATCAAGCCGTACGTTGTTCAAATCCAGAAGCTTGGCGTTTTCCTGTTCCAGCTGCAACGCCGCCTCCCGCCATGCTTTCATCTGCTGCAATTCGCGGCGCAGGTCCTGATTTTGCGCCGCCAACCGCTGATAGCTTTGAAAATCGACAATCAGGCTCGCGATTCCATGGATCGGGGTCATCACCCAGTCAAAGCCGGGCAAGACCCGGTCAATCACCGTGATGCGAAAACGCTCAACGCGGGGGCTGTCTACCCGCCAGACCGCGAAAACGCTCAAAAGCGCCAACACCAACACCCCCACCAGCAATCTGCGGACGGGGGCGAAAAAGTCAGCGCTGGTCTTGTCGCGTGCCAAGGGCAAAGATCCTTTGGCTTGATTAACTATCGTAGTCTATCACATGGCGAAGTTGTTTTTCATATTCCAGCGCGCGGCCAGTGCCCAAAGCCACACAATTGAGCGATTCATCCGCGACCGAAATCGCTAGGCCCGTCTGTTCGCGCAGAGCCAGATCCAATTGCCCAAGCAGCGCGCCGCCACCTGTCAACATCACGCCGCGATCCACGATATCTGCCGCCAGATCGGGCGGGGTGGCTTCCAGCGCTGTCATCACGGCTTCACAGATCTGCTGAACAGGTTCGGCAAGCGCTTCGGCCACTTGCGCCTGATTGATCTCCGTCTCTTTGGGGACACCGTTCAGCAGGTCGCGGCCCCGGATCATCATCGACTGGCCGCGGCCATCATCAGGCATACGGGCAGTGCCGATGCTTGTCTTGATGCGTTCTGCGGTGGATTCCCCAATCAGCAGGTTATGCTGGCGACGCAGGTAATTGATAATCGCCTCATCCATCCGGTCGCCGCCAACGCGGACTGATCGTGCATAGACGATATCGCCCAATGACAGCACCGCGACCTCAGTCGTGCCGCCGCCGATATCGACCACCATATTCCCGGTCGGGTCAGTGATCGGCATGCCCGCACCGATAGCAGCCGCAATCGGTTCCGCGATCAGCCCGGCCCGTCGCGCGCCAGCGGACAGAACAGACTGCCTGATCGCACGTTTTTCGACAGGGGTCGCGCCATGCGGCACACAGACGATGATCTTGGGTTTGCTGAAGGTGGACCGCTTGTGCACCTTGCGGATGAAATACTTTATCATCTCTTCGGCAGTGTCGAAATCGGCGATGACGCCGTCGCGCATCGGGCGGATCGCCTCGATACTGCCGGGTGTGCGGCCAAGCATCAGCTTGGCATCTTCGCCGACGGCCAGCACTTTGCGCACGCCGTTCTTGACCTGATACGCCACAACCGACGGCTCGGACAGCACTATGCCCCGTCCCTTGACGTAAACCAATGTGTTGGCCGTACCCAAATCGATTGCCATATCCGACGAAAAAATCGCACCCAAGCCAAACATGCGGTGGTTATCCTATCTGCAAATCACGCTGTTGCGCCGTCCCGCTGCGCCCGGTTGCATGGTGTTATAGAGACATGCGCTTGCGGATAGAAGCCCTCCAATTCAGGCATTTTGGCAACATCATGCCTGTTGTCATTTTGCAATTTTAGTCACTATATTTTCTCCTGAAAAGAAATATATATATCACTTTTTCAACATAATTGGCTAATGGCCTCTTTCCCTGATCCTGGTAAGGCAAAAAGGCGGCCCCGTTTCCGGAACCGCCCTGAGCATGGGTGAGTCGGCTGCTTTCAGCTATCTTTGTAGCTGACGCCTTTGGTGTCATGTCCGGGCGCGGACTTTTCGCGCCGTACCAACAGCCGGTTGATCGCATTGATATACGCCTTGGCGCTGGCAACCACGGTGTCGGTATCAGCGGATTGGCCGGTGGCGATGCGCCCTTCTTCTTCCATGCGCACGAGCACTGTGGCTTGCGCATCGGTGCCTTCGGTCACGGCCTGCACCTGATACAACTGCAAGCGCGCGGCATGCGGAAACAAGGCTTTGACCGCGTTGAAGGTCGCGTCCACGGGGCCATCGCCGGTGGCTGTCGTCTTCACATCAGCCCCGTCGATATTGAGCACCATATCAGCTTGCTGCGGGCCATCAGTGCCACAGACGACGCGCAGCGACGTCAGCTTAATCCGGTCTTCGCCGCTGTCGTTCTGATAGACCAGCGCCATCAAGTCATCGTCAAAGACCTCTTTCTTGCGATCCGCCAGATCCTTGAACCGCACGAAGACGTCGTTGAGTTGGTTATCGGCCAGATCAAACCCCAGCGCCGACAACTTTGCGCGCAAGGCCGCCCGGCCCGAATGTTTGCCCAATGGCAGGCTGGTGCCGGACAGGCCCACATCTTCGGGGCGCATAATCTCGAAGGTTTCGGCGTTCTTGAGCATCCCGTCCTGATGGATACCGCTTTCATGGGCAAAGGCATTTTTGCCGACGATGGCCTTGTTGAACTGCACCGCAAAGCCCGACACCGTGGCGACGCGGCGCGAGATGTTCATGATCTTGCGCGTATCGATCCCGGTTTCATAGGGCATGATATCGCCACGGATTTTCAGGGCCATCACGACCTCTTCGAGCGCGGTATTGCCCGCCCGTTCTCCCAAGCCGTTGATCGTGCATTCGATCTGGCGCGCGCCGCCGATGACTGCAGCTAGCGAATTAGCCGTCGCCATGCCAAGGTCATTATGGCAATGCGTGGCAAAGATCACGTCGTCCGCGCCCGGCACCGTCGCGATCAGTTTGCGGATCAGATCCGCGCTTTCTTCGGGCGCCGTATAGCCGACCGTATCGGGGATATTAATCGTGGTTGCCCCGGCCTTGATCGCGATTTCCACGACGCGACAGAGGTAATCCCATTCCGTCCGGGTCGCATCCATCGGCGACCACTGCACGTTGTCGCACAGGTTGCGCGCATGCGTCACGGTGTCATGGATGCGTTCGGCCATCTCGTCCATGTCGAGGTTCGGGATCGCACGATGCAATGGCGAGGTGCCGATGAACGTATGGATGCGCGGGGATGATGCGTGTTTCACTGCCTCCCAGCAGCGGTCGATATCCTTGTAGTTCGCGCGCGCCAACCCGCAGATGGTAGAGCTTTTGGCGCGCTTTGAAATTTCGCTGACCGCGTTGAAATCACCTTCGGAGGCAATTGGAAAGCCGGCCTCGATGATATCGACGCCCATATCGTCCAGCAATTCGGCGATTTCCAGCTTTTCGGCATGGGACATGGTCGCACCTGGGCTTTGTTCGCCGTCGCGCAGGGTTGTGTCGAAAATCAACACTTTATCTTTGGTCATTTGGGTATTCCTTTGATCTTGGCATTATCCGGCGCTGTCCCATCCGAGCGGTCGCGCCGGCAGGCACGCTCAGGCGCTGCTAAGAAGTAGCAGGGCGGAGGCAGTGCCAAATGTCTGTGCCGTGGTGATCATGCCGATGACTATACAAATCCTGTGCGTGTTGAAAAGCGGTTAAAGTGAGTATTTGAAACAAAGCGAGAAGGGGGGCTGGTCACAGGTGGCGAGCGTCCTATCCTGCCTTCTATGGAAAATGCATTGATAATCGGGGCATCAGGCGGCATCGGGGCTGCCGTGGCGCAGGAACTTGACCGGCGCGGGGTGGCGGTGATGGGTCTGTCGCGTCGTATTCAGGGTATTGATGTCACCGATCCAGCGTCAGTCGATCAGCATCTGGAGAAGCTGCAAGGCCCGTTTGACCTGATCTTTATCGCGGTGGGCATTCTCGCACCCGAAGGCGCCCGTCCGGAAAAGTCACTGGCGGCGATTACGGCTGCGACTATGGCGCAGGTTCTGGCCGTGAATGCCATCGGGCCTGCGCTGATCCTGCGACATGTGCCACGGCTGCTGGCCAAGGACCGTCCTGCGGTTGTCGCAGCCTTGTCGGCGCGGGTCGGGTCCATTGGTGACAACAATATCGGTGGCTGGCATTCCTATCGTGCATCCAAGGCGGCGTTGAATCAGACCATCCGTGGGGCGGCGATAGAACTGAAGCGCAGCCATAAACAGGCCGCTTGTGTCGCATTGCACCCCGGTACGGTTCACACGCCCTTCGCCGCCGACTACGCAAGTCGCCACAAGACGATACCAGCGCCTGAAGCGGCGTCGCATCTGCTGGATGTAATCGCCGGGCTGACGCCAGCGCAGAGCGGCCATTTCTACGATTACGCGGGAAAAGAGGTGCCATGGTGAGGCTGGTTCTGGTGCTGGGTGACCAATTGTCGCCAGACCTTTCTGCGCTTCGCAAATGCGACCGGGCCAGCGATGTCGTGGTCATGGCCGAGGTGGGCGACGAGGCATCCTATGTCTCCCACCACCCCAAAAAGATCGCCTTCATCTTTGCTGCGATGCGCAAATTTGCCGAGAGCCTGCGGAATGATGGCTGGCAGGTTGCTTACACCAAACTGGATGATCCTGAAAACACCGGGTCCATCACCGGCGAACTGATCCGACATGCTAGTGCGTTTGATGCTGCCGGCATCGTTTATACCGAACCCGGTGAATGGCGTCTGATCAAGGCGCTTGGGGACATGCCGCTGAAAACCCATTCCTTGCCTGACGACAGGTTCATTGCATCGCATCAGGATTTTGATGATTGGGCGCAAGGGCGCAAACAGTTGCGGATGGAATATTTCTATCGCGACATGCGCCGGAAGACGGGCCTGTTGATGAATGGTGATCAGCCGGAAGGTGGCAAGTGGAACTATGACCATGACAACCGCAAACCCGCCCCCGCATCCGTCGACTATTCAGGACCGATGCAATTCACCGCGGATGAAACGGTGGAAGATGTGCTGACCCTCGTCGCCCGACGTTTCGCGAATAATTTCGGCGACCTGCATCCATTCTGGTTTGCTACTGATACGGGACAGGCGCGCCGCCATCTGGCCCATTGGGTCAAAGGCGGCTTGCCGAAATTCGGCGATTTTCAGGATGCGATGCTGAATGATCATCGCTATCTCTACCATTCGTTTATTGGGCTTTATCTCAATGCAGGGTTGCTCGACCCACTTGAGGTTTGTCAGGCCGCAGAGACCGCTTATCGCGACGGGCATGCACCGCTGAACGCGGTGGAAGGGTTCATCCGCCAGATCATCGGCTGGCGCGAGTATATGCGGGGCATATATTTCCGTGAAGGCCCCGATTACGTCACGCGCAATGCGCTGGGTCATGACCGCAAGCTACCCGGCATGTACTGGGGCGCTGAGACCAGAATGAACTGCATCGCCAAGGCGGTGGACCAGACCAGAACTGAAGGCTACGCGCATCACATCCAGCGCCTGATGGTTGCCGGCAATTTTGCGCTGCTAGCCGGAATTGATCCGGCAGAAGTGCATGAATGGTATCTCGCGGTCTATGTCGATGCCTATGAATGGGTCGAGGCCCCGAATGTCATCGGCATGAGCCTGTTTGCCGATGACGGGATCATCGCGTCAAAACCCTATATTTCGTCCGGCAATTACATCCACAAGATGTCAGATTATTGTGGGTCTTGCCAATATCGGGTGCAGGACAAGACCGGCCCCGATGCTTGCCCGTTCAACCTGCTGTATTGGCATTTCCTTGACCGTCACCGCGACCGGTTCCAGGGCAATCCGCGGATGGGCAACATGTATCGCGTCTGGGACAAGATGGACTCGTCCCGCCGCGAACAGATATTGTCAGAGGCGGCAGATTTTCTCGCCCGGATGGATAACGGCGACCCTGTCTGAAGCCTCACTCAGTCGGGGCAGCCTGTGGTTCTTCGGAAATCGGTGATCCTTCGGACCAGCCCCCGGTGACCACCTCGCCCGATGCATAACGCATCGTGCCTTCGCCATCGGGACGACCGCGCAGGAAATTCCCCTCGAACACGTCGCCATTGGCATAGGTCGCGATACCATAGCCGCTGATATCGCCGTCCTGCCAGCCACCGACATAGCTGAACCCGTCGGGCCGCGTAATCTCGCCCTGACCGCTGCGCTGACCGTTGACGAATTCGCCCACGTAGACCGTGCCGTCGGCATAGGTCGCGCGGCCAAGTCCGTGGCGCTGCCCCTCGGCCCACTGGCCTTGGTAGGTATAGCCATCGTCATAGGTCATCTTGCCCTGCCCGTGGTTCCTGGCGTTCAGGAATTCCCCTTCATAGACCAGCCCGTTGGCGTAGGTGGCGACACCAGTGCCGCTGATGACACCTGCATTCCAGGCACCTTCATAGGTGGACCCATCGGGATAGGTGATCGTGCCGGTGCCATGCGCCAGATCGTCGGCAAAGCTGCCCTGATAGACCGAACCGTCGGGATAGGTCACTTCGCCCATACCGGACATCTGACCGCCGGCCCACGCCCCGGTATAGACATAGCCGTCCGCCCCGGTGAATGTGCCGCTGCCTTCACGGCGGTCATTCACAAAGCTTCCCTCATAGATGTCGCCGTTGGCATAGGTAATACGGCCCTCGCCCTCGCGCTTGCCGGCGACCAGATCGCCCTCGAACATATCACCGTTGGGCTGGGTCAGGGTACCCCGGCCTTGGATCTGTCCGCCTACCCAGTCGCCGCTATAGATCAGACCGTCCGACATGGTCAGCGTACCAGTGCCGTCACGTTCGCCCGCCCGCAGGCTGCCTTCGTAGACGGCGCCATCGGGATAGGTGATGGTGCCTTGTCCTTCTTTGATGCCATCCACCCAATCGCCCGCATAGATATAACCGCCGGGGCTGGTCATCGTGCCGGTGCCGTGATGCATGGCATTGCGGAAACTGCCTTCGTAAATCACGCCGTTGGCATAGGTCGCGATACCTGTGCCGGTGATGTTGCCATCAACCCAGTCGCCTTCATAGGTTCCGCCATCAGTGAACGTAATCTTGCCCTGACCTTCTGGCTTGCCAGCGACAAAGCTGCCTTCATAGACCGAACCGTTGGCGAAACGCGCCACACCCTGTCCGCGGATCTCGCCGTCGACCCAGTCTCCGGTATATTCATAGCCGTCCGGCAAAGTGTAGGTGCCGGTTCCGTCGCGCCTGCCATCGACGAAAGTGCCTTCATAGACACCGCCATCGTCATATTGCTTGGTCTCGACCGTCTGTGCCATAGCGCTGCCCGCAACGGCTGTCGTCAGCAATGCTATCGCTATGCTACGCGGTAATCCAAACATCATCATTGCAGTCTCCGGTCCCTAGGTCTGGCGCAGCTTAAAAGAGGGGTCGCCCGCTGACAACGGTCAAGCGACCATGCCTGCCAAATGTCGCCATGGTCTTTCCCCCGCTGGTGGTTCTGCTACATGACTGGCAGCGTATTGGGACAAAACTATGACACAGAACTTTCGTCTGACGATGGCACAGCTGAACCCGACGGTCGGTGATCTGGCGGGCAATGCGGCATTGGCGCGGCAGGCTTGGGACGCTGGCAAGGCGGCAGGCGCTGATCTGGTGGTCTTGCCGGAAATGTTCCTGACCGGCTATCAGACCCAAGACCTGGTGCGTAAACCGGCCTTTGTCGCGGATGTGGCCCGCCATCTTGACGCGCTGGCGCTGGCTTGCGCGGATGGCCCGGCGCTGGGCATCGGTCTGCCGATGTTCGACGATGATCGGCTGTATAATTGCTATGTCTATCTGGCCGGGGGTAAAATTACCGCCCGGTTCCGCAAGCATTTCCTGCCCAATTTCAACGTCTTCGACGAGGTGCGCCTGTTCAAAAGCGCCGATATTTCTGGCCCCGTCACGTTTGGCAACAGCCCCCGCATCGGCACGCCGATTTGCGAGGATGCCTGGTACCCGGACGTCTGCGAAACCATGGTGGAAAGCGGGGCAGAGATTTTGGTGGTTCCAAACGGATCGCCATATTTCCGCGACAAATTCCCGATCCGGCTGCAGAACATGATCGCCCGCGTCGTCGAAAACGATGTGCCTTTGATCTATCTGAACATGACCGGCGGGCAGGACGATCAGATGTTCGACGGTGGGTCCTTTGTGTTGAACCGGGGGGGCAAACTGGCTGTGCAGCTGCCGGTTTTTGATGATGCCATTGCGCATGTGGATTTCACGAAAACCGCCGATGGGTGGGCGGCAGGCGATGGAGTGAAGGCGCTGATGCCGGACAGTATTGAACAGGATTACCGTGCGATGGTGCATGCCTTGCGCGATTACATGCGCAAGACCGGTTTTAAAAAGGTCCTGCTGGGCCTGTCGGGGGGGATCGATTCTGCGATTGTCGCCGCCATCGCCGTGGACGCGCTGAGCGCCGATAACGTGCGCTGTGTGATGCTGCCGTCTGAATATACCTCTCAGGGATCCTTGGATGATGCGGCGGCCGCAGCGCAGGCGCTGGGCTGCCGATATGACACGATCAGCATCGCAGGCCCGCGCGCTGCGGTGACAGAAGCGCTCGCGCCGCTTTTTGGCGATCTGCCCGCCGATCTGACCGAAGAGAATATCCAGTCCCGCATTCGCGGCCTGCTGCTGATGGCGCAATCGAATAAATTTGGCGAAATGCTGCTGACCACCGGCAATAAATCCGAGGTCGCGGTGGGTTACGCCACGATCTATGGCGATATGGCGGGCGGCTATAACCCGATCAAGGATATGTATAAAACCCGGGTCTTCGCGACTTGCCGTTGGCGCAATGCCAACCATCGCGAGTGGATGGAGGGACCAAGCGGCGAGGTGATCCCGACCGCGATCATCGACAAGCCACCGTCAGCCGAACTGCGCCCGGATCAAAAGGACGAGGACAGCCTGCCACCCTATGACGTGCTCGATGGGATTCTGACGATGCTGGTGGATGATGACGCCTCGGTCGCGGATTGTGTCGCAGCGGGTTATCACCGTGAGACGGTGAAAAAGATCGAACATCTGATCTATATCAGCGAATACAAACGCTTTCAGTCCGCGCCCGGCCCACGCTTGTCGGATCGCGCCTTCTGGCTGGACCGGCGTTACCCGATCGTCAACCGCTGGCGCGACCCAAGCTGATCAGATCAGCTGATAGCTATGCGGCACAAAATGGAACGTGTCATCCGCGCGGGTGTCGATGAAACCCAGACCGGGGAAAGGCATGTGATAGCCGATCAGCGGAATGCGGTCGGCTGCGGCCATGCCCAATACGCTGCGGCGGGTTGCGGCGGCGGCTTCCTTATCCATGTCAAAACGGACTTCCCAATCGGGATAGGCCAGTGACCAGACATAATGGTTGGCCGTGTCCACCATCAGCAGCAACTGACGGCTCCCGCTATCCAGCATATACCCCATGTGTCCCGGCGTATGGCCAAAGGCGGCCATCGCCGTCACGCCACCACGCACCGCATCCCCGTCACCAAGGAAGGTGAACTTGTCGGCGATGGGACGGACCTTGGCCTCGAACCCTTCGTTTTCGGCACCAGCCCAGTGATCGAATTCGGCCTGACCTGTCACATAGGCAGCATTGGTAAAGGTTTCGGCGCCGGATTCGTCGGTCAGACCGCCGATATGGTCGCCATGCATATGAGTGATAACAACATGGGTGATCTGATCGGGCGTATATCCGGCAGCGGCCAGCGAACTGGTGATGCCGACTGCATCATTGCCGGTATCGAACAGGATCAACTCTGAGCCCGTGTTCAGCAGGGTCGGCGTGAAAAAGAACTGCGCGGCATCTGTGGGCAGAAAGTTTTCGGCACTGACTTCGGCGAAGGTATCTTCATCTACATTCATGCCAAAGATTTCCTGCGGGTTTTCCACGCGGCGTGACCCTGACAACAGGGTCGTGACCTGAAAATCCCCCAAGGTGAAATGACGATGGGTGGGCAGGGTGGATGCGGCGGCAGCTTGAGCCTGCACCAGAGACGGAGCAGCAGCGGCCAAAGGCAGCGCAGCCCCGGACAGCAATGCCTGACGGCGGGAAATCAGCATGACGAAATCCTATCTTTGTTAAGGTGACGCAAAGTTAGCCCCTCAACCCCCGCCGCCAACCCACGCTTTCGTGAACCGCCGGGTTGCATGGACAAAACCCGCCCAGCATGACAAAGGAATCCCGAACAGGAGATCACCTATGACCACGACCAGATTCGCGCCATCCCCCACCGGCTGGATCCATATCGGCAACCTGCGCGCGGCGCTGTTCAACTATGCGATTGCCCGACAGAACGGTGGCACCTTTGTTCTGCGGATCGACGATACTGATCCTGAGCGGTCCAAGGACGAATATGTCGAGGGGATTAAGGCCGATCTGACGTGGCTGGGCCTGACTTGGGACCGGATGGAATACCAGTCCCGCCGCATGGACCGCTACAATGAGGCCAAGCAGCGTCTGATTGATATGGGACGTCTTTACGAATGTTTCGAGACTCCGGTCGAACTTGACCTGAAACGCAAAAAGCAGCTGAACATGGGCAAGCCGCCGGTCTATGACCGCGCGGCGCTGGACCTGTCCGAGGATGAAAAGAATGCCCTGCGCGCGGAACGCGGATCGCATTGGCGTTTCAAGTTGGATCAGGAGCGGATCGAATGGGCGGACGGGATCATTGGCGATATCTCGATTGATGCAGCCTCAGTCAGTGACCCGGTGCTGTTCAAAAATGACGGACAGATCCTGTATACGTTGGCATCCGTCGTCGATGACGTCGAAATGGGCATCACCGATATCGTGCGCGGGTCCGACCACGTGACCAATACCGCGACCCAGATCCAGATCATTCAGGCGCTGGGCGGTACTGTCCCGCGTTTCGCGCATCATTCGCTGCTCACCGGGCCGAATGGCGAGGCTTTGTCCAAACGCCTTGGCACGTTGTCTCTGCGCGATTTGCGGGCGAAAGGTGTGGCCCCGCAGGCGATCCTGTCGCTGATGGCCCGGCTCGGTTCGTCCGATCCGGTCGAACTGCGCGGCAATGTGGCCGAGGTTGTGGCGGGGTTCGATCTTTCGAAATTTGGATCAGCCCCGACAAAATTTGACGCCGACGACCTTGACCCGCTGACTGCGCGCTATCTGGCGACGTTGTCTGCGACTGACGTGGCCGATGTCCTGGCGTCGGCCGGCGTGCCGACGCCGCTGGCTGCACCTTTTTGGCACCTTGTGCGCGATAATATCACCAAGCTGGATGACGTCGCCGGCTGGTGGGCGATGTTCCGTGACGGGGCCACGCCTCTTGTCGCGGATGAAGACCGGGATTTCGTTGTTGAGGCTCTCGATCTGCTGGGTGATCCGCCTTATGCGGCGGACACATGGTCAAACTGGACCAATGCGGTGAAAGAGGCGACTGGGCGAAAGGGTAAAGGGCTGTTCATGCCGCTGCGCAAGGCGGTCACGGGCCTCGAACGTGGGCCCGAAATGGCCGATGTCATGCCGTTGCTGCAGCGCAAGCCGAAACCCTGATCTTATTCCCGCGCACGTAACACCCGCGCGGGTTTCGCTGCCAAGGGACGCAACGCAAAGAAAAGGCCCGCCAGCAGCGACGCCATGATGCCGCCGCCGATAATCAGAAACGCATTGCCCCAGATCACAACATAGCTTGTGTCCATGATGAACGTCGCGACAGCCCAGCCGCCCAGAATGCCCGCGCCAAGTGCGACAATGCCCGCCGCGAGCCCCAGCAAAGCAGACCGCAGGGCAAAGCTGGCCAATATCGACGCGCGCGACGCGCCCAGTGTTTTGAGCACGGCGGCTTCATAGGTCCGGGTCCTTTCCCCCGCGGCCGCAGCACCGATAAGCACCAGAAAGCCGGTGACCAGGGTGATCAGCGCGCCATAGCGGGTCGCAGCGGACAAGCCGCCCACAAGCGCGATCACCTGATCAATCGCATCGCGTACGCGGATCGCAGTGATATTGGGATAGGCCGTCGCCAGATCGCGCAGGATCGCGGTTTCCGCCTCTGGTGTAGCATAAACGGTGGAAATCCAGCTATGCGGCGCGCCCTCCAGCGCGGATTGGTTCATCGCAAGCACGAAACCGATGCCTGCATCTTCCCAACTGACATTGCGGAAACTAGTCACCTCTCCTGTGATATCGCGGCCCAGCACGTTGACGGTCAGCATATCGCCCAGTTGCAGGCCGATCTCGGCGCCTTCTTCGGCGGCAAAGCTGATCTGGGGCGGGCCATCGTAATCCGTGGGCCACCATTCCCCGGCCGTAATCTCGGTCCCCGAGGGTTGTGCACCGGCATAGGTGATGCCACGATCACCACGCACGACCCAATGGCCGCCCGCTACCTCGGTCGCAGGTTGTCCGTTGATCTGGGTGATGATGCCGCGTAGCATCGGCGCGCTGTCGTAACGGCTGACAGCGGGATCATCGTCCAGCCGCGCACGGAAACCGTCGATCTGGTCGGGCTGAATATCGACGAAAAAGTAACTAGGGGCGACCGCTGGCAGATCATCCGCGAATGCTGTGCGCAGGTTGCCATCGATCTGGCCGACCGCTGCCAGCACCGTCAGCCCGAGGCCGAGCGACAACACGACAGATGTAGCTTCACCGCCACGCGCCCCGATGGACCCCAGCGCCATGCGCCAGGCGGTGTGGCCACGCGCGACATTGCGCAGACGGCGTGCAATCCAGCGGATGACGAAGGCCGCAATGATCAGAATCATGAGCGATCCGGTAATTCCGCCCGCCGTCCACAGCGTCAAGAAGAGCGTGCCGGAAAACCACACCGCCGCACCCACCAACAAAGCCACCAAGCCGGCGATGATCACCAGATAGGGCCAGCCGGGCAGGGTACGTGAGGCGGTAAAAGCATCGCGGAACAAGGTGGCAGCGCGGATATCCTCCGTCTTGGCCAAGGGCCATAAGGTGAAGATCAGTGCTGCCAGTATGCCATAGACTGCTGCTTCGATCAGCGGCGCGCTGTAGATGGTGAACACGGCAGGCACCGGTAATCGTGCCTCGATCAAGGGGGCAAACAGCACTGGCAGCCCTGCACCAAGGATTAATCCCAGGGTCACGCCAAGCAAGGTCAGCACACCGATCTGAATAAAATAGGTCAGGAAAATCGTAGCCCGCGTTGCCCCCAGTGTCTTGAGTGTGGCGATAACGCCGGTTTTTCCTGCCAAATAGGCGCGCACGGCGGCAGAAACGCCAACGCCACCCACCGCCAGGCCAGACAGGCCGACAAGGATCAAGAATGCGCCGATACGGTCGACGAATTGTTCTGCCCCGCCTGCACCGCGCCTGCTGTCGCGCCAACGCATACCGGCGTTGCGGAACTGGCTTTCGGCTTGCTGTTCAAGTACGGCAAGATCCGCGCCATCGGGCAGGTCAAGACGGTATTGCGTTGAAAACAAGGTGCCTTCGACGATCAGCCCGGATCCCTCCAGACTATCCGTCAGCACAATCGTGCGCGGCCCGAGGCCAAATCCAGCGGCAGCGTTGTCAGGGAACCGTTCCAGAATGGCGCGCAGGGTGAAATCGGCATCACCCAGTCGGAACGTGTCACCGGGGGCGAGTCCCAGCCTGTCGGCCAGCACCCGTTCCATGACGCCGCCCTGATTGGCCAACGCCTGATCCAGGGGCATCTCAGGGTCCAGCTGCACGTTACCGATCAGTGGATAGGCGTCATCCACCGCGCGGATCTGCGTCAGGCCGCGTTCGGCACCTTCGTCACCGTCCACCACGGCCATGGAGCGGAAATCGACGGTTTCCGAGATGTTGTCAGAGATGCTCTGCAGCCATGCCAGTTCTTCGTCGCGGGCGAAGCGATAGGTGAATTCCACTTCGGCATCGCCGCCCAGCAGGGCAGCACCATCGCGAGTCAGCCCGGCCTCGATCCCGGCGCGCACCGTGCCGACAGCGGCAATCGCGGCGACCCCCAGCGCGAGGCAGGCCAGAAACACGCGAAACCCGCGCAGACCGCCGCGCAATTCGCGCAAAGCGAAACGGGACGCAATCCGCAGGGTCATTCTGCGGCCTTTGCCATCGTATCGACCCGGCCATCGCGCAGATGCACCACGCGGTCGCAGCGTGCGGCCAGTTCATTTGCATGGGTCACCATGATCAGCGTGGCACCATGCCGGTCGCGCAGATCGAACAACATGTCGATGATCGCGGCCCCATTGGTCGCATCAAGATTGCCGGTCGGTTCATCCGCCAGCAGGATTTGCGGCCGCGGCGCAGAGGCGCGCGCCAGCGCCACCCGCTGCTGTTCGCCGCCAGACATCTGGCTGGGGTAATGGTTGATCCTTTCGCCAAGGCCCACTGCGCGCAATTCCGCCTCTGCCCGATTAAAGGCATCCCGGACCCCTGCCAATTCCAGCGGTGTCGCTACATTCTCTAACGCGGTCATCGTCGGGATCAGGTGGAAAGATTGAAACACCACCCCCATATGATCCCTACGAAAGCGGGCCAGCTGGTCCTCGTTCATCGCTGTCAGGTCTTGGCCAAGCGCCATGATCCGCCCCGATGTCGCCTGTTCCAGCCCGCCCATCAGCATGAGGAGAGACGATTTGCCCGACCCGCTTGGCCCGACCAGCCCCAAGGTTTCCCCCTGCGCGACCGTCAACACGATGTCGTGCAGAATATCGACCCGGCCCGCATTGCCGTCCAGAGATAAATTAACGTCTTCGATTGTCAGAACGGGGTTGGTCATGGGGCCAGCCTTTGGTCGCGGTGTTAGGACTGGATATGGTGCAATGCGCGTGTTGCGCAACCT
>NZ_JBKBQY010000043.1:0-27792 GCF_046292185.1 Yoonia sp. | reverse complement strand
CCCACCGGCATCGCGCATACGCGCCCGCAGGTCCTGCATTTCAGCAACTGTCATGCCTTCGTAGTGGGCGACCACTACAACGCCAGAGCTTTCAAAGATCTGGCCGAGTTCATCGACCAATTGTTCTTTTTGTGCTCTATCCACAGTTTCACTCCAAATTTGGTACCAGATATCTGGCACCGGCTCTCGTTTTTGCCGGGCAGCGGACCACCCGACAGTCGGTGTCCACGTAAACGGGGCGAGCCAAGTTGAACCGAGGAGAGCCTCGAAAAATTCTGGTCTATCCCGTCTCAGGCAGGAATTAACGGTTTTGCAACCAACCCACCGTCTCGGACGAATAAAGGCCCGAACGAATCAATCTTTCGGGCCTGTGATGGTGGTTATCGTCTACGCCACCCTTTGCCAAGGGCGGAAACGAAAATAGCAGGCCATAACGGACTGCCATCTGTTCAATGATCCGTGACCTGATCAGTTGCCGGTGGCAGAGGCCACGTCAACCGTCACGCCCGGACCCATGGTAGAGCTGACGGCGATCTTTTTCATATAAGTGCCCTTGGCACCCGATGGACGTGCCTTGCCGACGGCATCCACGAAAGCCAGCATGTTCTGTTCCAGTTGTTCAGCCGAGAACGACGCCTTGCCGATACCGGCATGTACGACACCGGCTTTTTCAGCTTTGAACTGAACCTGGCCGCCTTTGGCCGCTTCGACGGCTTCCTTGACGTCCATCGTCACGGTGCCGACGCGCGGGTTTGGCATCAGGTTACGAGGACCCAGCACCTTACCCAGACGACCGACGATGGCCATCATGTCAGGTGTTGCGATGCAACGATCGAAATCGATCGTGCCGCCCTGAATGCTCTCCATCAGGTCTTCTGCACCGACGATATCTGCGCCGGCAGCCTTGGCTTCGTCAGCCTTGTCGCCACGGGCGAAAACAGCGACGCGAACGGTTTTACCAGTGCCGTTGGGCAGGGTTACCGTGCCGCGGACCATCTGGTCGGCGTGACGCGGGTCAACACCCAGCTGCATGGAAATCTCGACTGTCTCGTCAAATTTCGCATTGGCATTGCCTTTGACCAAAGCGACAGCTTCGGACACTGAAACGTTGGCCTTGCCTTCAAAAGCGGCGCGGGCTGCGGTTGTACGCTTACCATATTTTGCCATTACTTGACCTCCACGCCCATCGACCGGGCAGAGCCCATGATGATCTGCATTGCACCTTCAATGGATGTCGCATTGAGGTCTTTCATCTTCGCTTCCGCGATCTCGCGCACTTGTTTCGCGGTGATCGAACCGGCGGATGCACGGCCGGGGGTCTTGGACCCGGATTGCAGCTTGGCCGCCTTCTTGATGTAATAGGACGCAGGGGGCGTCTTGATCTCGAAGGTAAAGGACTTGTCTGCGTAATAGGTGATCACGGTCGGGCAAGGCGCGCCTTTTTCCATATCTGCGGTCTTGGCGTTGAACGCCTTGCAGAATTCCATGATGTTGATGCCGCGCTGACCCAGTGCCGGGCCGACGGGCGGGCTTGGTTTGGCGTCGCCTGCTGCAACTTGCAGCTTGAGCATGCCGACTACTTTCTTGGCCATTGGCCTCTCCTTTTCAGCGGTGGGCTGATGCCCACCCTACATTGCCCCGCATTGGGGCGGTTATGCCGTGGTTCGGACCGGATTTAATCCGCGCCTCCCACGTCTGAACACGCAAGGTTACTGTTTGGAAACCTGCGTGAATTCCAGTTCGACCGGGGTGGCCCGGCCAAAGATCGACACCGTCACCTTGAGGCGCTGATGTTCTTCGTCGACATATTCGACCAGACCGTCGAAATCCTCGAACGGGCCGTCGTTGACTTTGACTTTCTCGCCGATCTCGAAATGGATCAGGGTGCGCGGGCTGTCCTCGCCCTCCTGAACGCGGCCAAGGATGGCCTGCACTTCGGCATCGCGCATCGGCATCGGGCGGCCCTGTGGCCCCAGAAACCCAGTGACGCGGTTGATCGAGTTGATCAGGTGATAGCCTTCATCCGACATTTCCATATGCACCAGCACATAGCCGGGCATGAAACGGCGTTCGGTCGTCACCTTCTTGTTGCGACGGACTTCGATCACTTCTTCGGTTGGCACCAACACTTCGTCGATCTGGTCGGACAAGCCTTTTTCTTCCGCTTTCGCGCGGATTGCCTCTGCGATCTTCTTTTCGAAGTTCGAAAGAACGCTTACCGAATACCAGCGTTTAGCCATCTGTCAGAGCACCTTGTCGTCACGAGGCCATGACAGCCCCTGGTTCAAATTGATCCCGACACAATTGCCGGTGTCGAAAATAAAAGCGGCGCGCAACTCGATTCGCCGCACGCCATATTTCCGAAGTTGCTTGCCATTACAGCCCCCACCGCGCGTTTTCAAGAGGGGGAGGGCAGATTATAGCTGTCGCGCCATCAGCCGCCGAAATAGCCCAGCACGCCGGACAGACCCATACGGATCAGGAAATCGACCAGTGAAAAGAACACAGCCGTCAAGGCGGCAAGGATGAACACCATGATAGTGGTCAGCACGACTTCACGGCGAGTCGGCCAGACGACCTTGGCCACTTCGGCGCGGACTTCTTGAATAAACTTCACGGGATTGGCGATAGCCATCAGCACGGTCCTTTATCGAAACTTGGGCGGACATACGGCTTTGCCAGATCGAATTCAAGCCCGCATGGCATCCGCCGCCCAAAGCGGATCAAGCAAGGTAACGCCAGGCATCGCCCCGATGGCCGCAATCTGGTCGCGATAGGCCGCATCGCCTGCGGCATGTTCGGCAGGTGAATAGGCGTCGATACGCGGATAACCTTCTGCGACCGGCAACAGGTACCGCATTTCATCGTGAAGCGGTGCGCCTTCGCCCATCCTTTGGCGGTGGATCAATTCGGCGATGGCAGCAGCGGAAAGGCTGCTGTTGACGCGCCGGTCCAGCGGTTTGACCGATCCTGCCGCAACGGTCCCCACAAGCCCTTCGCAAATCGTGGCGAAATGCGCGGCGTAGTCTTCGTAGCACCACACCACCAACCGCCCGACCCCAGGGACGGCGCGCATCTGGCTGACCAGATCGCACCAGTCCACGGCGCCCAGTGGGCTGAGGTAACGATATTGCGCCATGGTGCAAAGCTGCCCGGCCGCCAGTTTCTGGGAATAAACCGCATTGAGAAAACCCGTCGGCCGCCGGATCGCCATAAAAATATCAATGTCGCGGCCCAAAGCACGCGCAACCGCTTCCAGGCGGGTCGCGGCCTTGGGGTAATGACGCCGCAAAGGTGTGCGCCGATTGATTTTCGGTATGCCGATATAATTTTCTTCGCTGAGCAAAAGCTGATGTGGAGCCGCTTGATCCGACTCCAAATCGTCAGCCGCTATTGCCCGCATCGCCTTGACGACAGTCTGCCCCGGTTGGCGCAGTTGATCCGGCCCAAGATAGCGAACACCCTGCACGGCAAGCTCGTCTCTGACAGCCAAAAGTGATTTCTGCAGATGCGACGTGGCGGTTTTATGCACGCCGATGTGAAACGCCACCGAACACGAGTTATCAGACATCGGATGCTTGATCCTTCGGCCAACGCAAAGCGATCAGGCCTGGCAGGGGCATGGAGACTCGAACTCCAGACCTACGGTTTTGGAGACCGTCGCTCTACCAACTGAGCTATACCCCTAAGGCCGAGTGCCGGATTAGTCGCAAAACCGTCCCGGATCAAGAGCGAAGGTGGTGCAGACTTGTGTTCAATGCCAGAAATGTTGAAACAGACCCGCAGTACCCCACCGGAAGGCGAACCCATTGTCCCTGCGCAAGCGGATCGAACATTCAGAACGGCTGGCGGCGCTGCTGGCATGGCTCGCGGGTGGATATCTGGCGCTGTGCAACCGCACGACCCGCTGGCAGGTCGAAGGGCGCGACGATTTGCGCAGTGCCCTAACCAAAGGGCCTGTGCTGCTGGTCATGTGGCACAGCCGGTCGGTCATGGGCGCGCTGCATTGGCCGGTCGCAGACGGGCCGCTGTCGAGCCTTTACGATGCCTCGCCCATCGGGCGGGTGTCGGGGGCGTTGCAGCGACGGGTCGGGCTGCAATCAATGCAGATGTCGCGCAAGACGACCAATCTGGCGGCATCGCGCATCGTCTTGAAACGGGTGCGCGAAGGCGTCAGCATCGGGATGACCGGCGACGGCCCGCTCGGCCCCGTCGGTCGGGTCAAGGATGCGCCGCTGGAATGGGCGCGGGTGACTGGCGCGCCGGTCTTCTGCTACGCCTTCGCCACCACGCGCGGGCGACGGTTGAAAACCTGGGACCAGATGCTGGTGCCACGGATGTTCGGGCGCGGCGCGGTGGTTTTCGCCCGGTTCGATGGCGATATTCCCCGCAAATTACCCGATGCAGCGCGCGCGGCACTGCGCGAGGATCTGCGCCTGTTCATGGATGACACCACTGCGCGCGCCGATGCGCTGATCAGCCACGCGCCGCCCGTTTCAGCGCCGCCAGATCAGCCCCGACAATAGCGGCCTCATTGGCGGCGATGCGGTCTATATGCCAGTCCCACCAGGCGATTCTGTTCAGCGCGGCAATGATGTCTGGCGCAAATCGCAGGCGGAGCACCTTTGCCGGATTGCCCGCGACGATTGCATAATCCGGGACCTGCCCTGTCACCACGGCACCAGCGCCGATGATCACACCATTGCCGATGACAGCCCCCGGCATGATCCTTGCCCCTTGCCCTATCCAGACGTCATTGCCGATCATCGTATCCGGCCCTGGGTCGGGGATGGATGGGCTGCCCGGCCCGCCTTGGGTGAAGATCGCGAAAGGAAAACTGGAAAACCCGTCATGCCGGTGATTGGCCGAGGCCGTGATGAAAATCACGCCATCGGCGATCTGGCAAAATCTGCCAATCCGCAACATCTCGGGCGAGAAAGGGTAAATATAGGGCACAAGCCGGGCCGCCCAATCATCGGGCGGAACATGGGCGCTGGCATATGAGTAGGCGCCGACACTGATGCGCGGATGGTCGATGACCGCGGAGAGAAACACGGTGCCTGCATGGGCAGAACCATCAGGCAGGCGGACAGGATTGCGGGTTGCAGGATGTGGAAAGGGCATGAGGATACCTTTGTGCTGGAACAAAATCAGTTTCAGAACAGCGGACGATCCATCGTTGCCTCCCTTGGTTGTGGCGCGTTTATCGCAGAACAGCGCGCAAGAAAAGCCCACAACGCAAAAGGCCGCCCCGAAGGAGCGGCCTTTCGTTTGGCGTAGGGTGCGTCTCGACGCACCCCACAGGATGCCTTACAGCAGGATCTTCGACACAACACCGGCGCCGACGGTCCGGCCGCCTTCGCGGATCGCGAAACGCAGGCCGTCTTCCATGGCGATCGGGGCAATCAGCTCAACCTCAAACTTCAGGTTGTCGCCGGGCATCACCATTTCCGTACCTTCAGGCAGAACCACGGTCCCGGTCACGTCCGTCGTGCGGAAGTAGAACTGCGGGCGGTAGTTTGCAAAGAACGGTGTGTGACGACCGCCTTCTTCCTTGGTCAGAATATAGGCTTCTGCTTCGAACTTGGTGTGGGGCTTGACCGAACCGGGCTTGCACAGAACCTGACCGCGTTCCACGCCTTCACGATCCACACCGCGCAGCAGCGCGCCGATGTTGTCGCCAGCCTGACCGCTGTCCAGCAGTTTGCGGAACATTTCCACGCCGGTACAGATGGTTTTCTTGGTGTCGCGGATACCGACGATTTCGATCTCGTCGCCGACGTTGACCACACCGCGTTCCACTCGGCCGGTCACAACAGTCCCGCGGCCAGAGATCGAGAACACATCCTCGATCGGCATCAGAAACGGCAGGTCGACCGCACGCGCGGGTGTCGGGATGTATTCGTCGACAGCGGCGATCAGCTTGCGGATCGATTCTTCACCGATTTCAGGCTGGGTGCCGTTCATCGCATGCAGGGCCGAGCCGGGGATGATCGGGATGTCATCGCCTGGGTAGTCGTATTTGGACAGCAGTTCGCGGATTTCCATCTCGACCAGTTCCAGCAGTTCGGCGTCATCCACCTGGTCGACCTTGTTCATGTAGACGACCATGTAGGGAATGCCGACCTGACGGCCCAGCAGGATATGTTCGCGCGTCTGCGGCATCGGGCCGTCAGCGGCGTTCACAACCAGGATCGCACCGTCCATCTGGGCGGCACCGGTGATCATGTTTTTGACATAGTCAGCGTGGCCGGGGCAGTCGACGTGGGCGTAGTGACGGCTCTCGGATTCGTATTCGACGTGGGCGGTCGAGATCGTGATGCCGCGTGCCTTTTCTTCGGGCGCGCCGTCGATCTGGTCATAGGCGCGGAAATCGCCGAAATACTTCGTGATCGCC
The DNA here is from genome assembly GCF_046292185.1 of Yoonia sp. Lineage (GTDB taxonomy): Bacteria > Pseudomonadota > Alphaproteobacteria > Rhodobacterales > Rhodobacteraceae > Yoonia. The sequence continues at coordinate 21,395 of NZ_JBKBQY010000043.1, read as the reverse complement.
GCGGTCAGCGTGGTCTTGCCGTGGTCAACGTGGCCAATCGTGCCGATGTTCACGTGCGGTTTGTTACGTTCAAACTTTGCCTTTGCCATGGTCTGGCTCCTTCAACTTGATGTTTGGGGCGGCGGGAATAACCCCGCCCTTATGGGGGTGGCCCGTTGCACCATCGCGGGCCAATTATTGACTATTGCGCGGGAAATCAAGGGCAATGCCAAGCGGGAGGGGCGGTTTTGACGTTTCTGGCTCCGGCGCGGATAATTCTGCTGTGGCGATCTTAGTTAAACCGATTGTCACGCGGGAATCCGCGCGGGGCCATCCGGCCTGCGGTCGCCCGTTTGCCGATCCATTCCTCAAGCTCGGTCTGGGTGCGGGTGCGGCCTGCCGGGTCCAGCCACGCCAGCCCATCCGCCAGTGCAAAGGTCGTCGCATCCGACAACCCGCCGTCCTTGTATTTTTGCAGGCGGACGCCTTTGCCGCGTGTCATTTCAGGCAATTCCTCCAGCGCAAAAACCAGCACCTTGCGGTTTTCACCAACCACGGCGACATGATCGCCCGCGACGCGTTTGCAGACCACGGCCTTGCTGTCGCCAAGGTTCAGCACCTGTTTGCCCCCGCGGGTCTGGGCCACGACTTCATCCTCGGGCACCACAAAACCGTTGCCATCGGACGAGGCGAGCAGGATTTTCGCGCCGGGTTTGTGGATCAGGATATCGACAATCTCGGCCTCGTTCGGCAGGTCGATCATCAGGCGCAGAGGTTCGCCCATGCCGCGCCCACCGGGCAGATTGGCGGCGGACACAGTGTAGAACCGCCCGTTCGCGCCGAAAACCAGCAACTTGTCTGTCGTTTCGGCGTGGAAAGTGAAACGCGGGCCATCGCCATCCTTGAATTTCAGATCACGGGCAAGATCGATATGCCCGGTCATCGCGCGGACCCAGCCCATTTGCGAACAGACCACGGTGATCGGTTCGCGGTCGATCATTGCCTCCAGCGGGACATCGGGGACTTCGGTCGCCTGTGCAAAGGCGGTGCGGCGCGCGCCGCCGGGGCTGGTTTTGCCGAAAATCTTGCGGGTGTCGCGCAGTTCCTCGCCGATCCGCGCCCATTGCAGGGTTTCGTTGGACAGCAAAGCCTCGATTTCTGCGCGTTCCGCCGCCAGCCCGTCGCGCTCAGCGATCAGTTCGAGCTCTTCCAGACGCCGCAAGGACCGCAGGCGCATGTTCAGGATTGCTTCGGCCTGTACCTCGGTCAGGGCGATCTCGGGGTCGCCTGTTTTTGGCCCGACATAGTCTTTTTCAGATGTGGCGCGGGTATGGGGATGCGCCCAATCCTCGGCCATCAACGCAGATTTGGGTTCGTCGTCATAGCGGATGATGTCGATTACCCGGTCCAGATGCAGGAAGGCGATGATGAAACCTTCCAGCACTTCAAGACGGTGATCGATCTTGCCAAGGCGATACCGGCTGCGGCGCAAAAGCACCTCGCGCCGGTGGTCAAGAAAGGCGCGCAACACCTCTTTCAGCGAACAGACCTTCGGCGTCAGCCCGTCGATCAGCACGTTCATGTTCATGCTGAACCGGATTTCCAGATCGGAATTGCGGAACAACATGCCCATCAGCATGTCGGGGTCGACGGTCTTGGCGCGCGGTTCCAGCACGACGCGGACATCCTCGGCGCTCTCGTCGCGCACATCGGCCAGCAGCGGGACTTTTTTGGTCTGGATCACCTCGGCCAGTTTTTCGATCAGTTTCGATTTCTGGACCTGATAGGGAATCTCGGTCACGACGATCTGCCATTGGCCACGGCCCAGATCCTCGATCTCCCATTTCGCGCGCAGGCGGAACGAACCGCGACCGGTGCGGTAAGCTTCGGCCATGTTTTCCGCCGGTTCTACGATCACGCCGCCGGTGGGGAAGTCTGGGCCAAGAATGTGGTTCAGCAGGCTGTCATCGCCGGCACCGGGGAATTTTATCAGATGCAGGCAGGCGTCGATCAATTCATGCAGGTTATGCGGCGGGATGTTAGTGGCCATCCCTACGGCGATGCCGCTGGACCCGTTCGCCAGAAGATTGGGAAAACTGGCGGGCAGGACCGATGGTTCGGTCAGGCGGCCGTCGTAATTGTCACGGAAATCGACGGAATCTTCGGACAGCCCTTCCAGCAGCGCCTCGGCGGCGGCGGTCATCCGCGCCTCGGTATAGCGGCTGGCGGCGGGGTTATCGCCGTCGATATTGCCGAAATTTCCTTGCCCGTCGACCAGCGGGTAGCGGACGTTGAAATCCTGCGCAAGACGCGCCATCGCGTCATAGATCGCAGCATCGCCATGCGGGTGGAAATCACCCATCGTGTCGCCGCTGATCTTGGCGGATTTCAGGAAGCCGCCCGTCGGTGACAGCCGCAGGCGCGACATCGCATAAAGGATACGCCGGTGGACAGGTTTCAGCCCGTCGCGCGCATCGGGCAGCGCGCGGTGCATGATCGTGGACAAGGCATAGGTCAGATAGCGATCACCGATCGCACTGCGCAAAGATTCGGTTACGTCGTTGGGGCCAAGGGCGCTGTCGTTGTCATCATCCATGGACTGCGGTGTAGCGATCCCGATTTCAGCCGTAAAGCGTGGAAATGCACCGGCGGGCCTGCTTGCCCTTTGCCCGGGGTTTCGGCAAAGCTGCGCCATGACACAAAAAACTATCCTGATTACGGGGTGCTCATCGGGGATCGGCTATGATGCCGCGCATGGGTTGCGCGCGGCGGGCTGGCGGGTGTTCGCTTCCTGCCGCAAGGCAGAGGATTGCGCGCGCCTGCAGGCGGAAGGGTTCGACAGCCCCCGCATTGACTATACCGATGCGCAAAGCATCACGGATGGTCTGGCCGAGGTGCTGGCAGCCACCGATGGCACCCTTGATGCGCTTTACAACAACGGCGCGCATGCCCTGCCCGGCGCGGTCGAGGATCTGCCAGTCGATGCGCTGCGCGCCATTTTCGAGACGAATGTCTTTGGCTGGCACGCCCTGACCCGCGCGGTGATCCCCGTGATGCGCGCACAGGGACACGGGCGGATTATAAATTGTTCGTCGGTGCTGGGGCTGGTGGCGATCAGATGGCGCGGTGCTTATGTTGCGACCAAATTCGCGCTGGAGGGTCTGAGCGATGTGTTGCGACTGGAAATGGCCGATACCGGGATCAAGGTGATCCTGATCGAACCGGGGCCGATCACATCGGATATCCGTCGGAACGCAATTGCGCATTTTGAACGCTGGATTGACTGGAAAGGCTCTGCCCGAGCGGGACAATACGCCAGTCTGCTGTCGCGGCTTTACACCGACAGCGGGCCGGACCGGTTTGAACTGCCCCCCTCGGCGGTGACGAAAAAGCTGCTGCATGCACTGACCGCGCCCCGACCGAAGCCGCGCTATTACGTGACCCGGCCCACCTATCTCGCGGGGGTCATGCGCCGGTTGCTGCCGACGCGACTGCTTGATGCGGTGCTGCTGCGCGGATAGGGGTTTGCTATGAAGGCGCGCGGCACTAGATCGCGGTGACATGAATAAAGGAATCTGGAAATGATCAACGATCCCCTTTTCTGGCTGGTCGTCGTCGCCGTACTGCTGGTGCTGGGCATTCTGATGTTGGGTATCGGGTCCTTTGGCAAGGGTGGTGATTTTTATCGCAAGAATGCCAACAAGATCATGCGCTGGCGGATCGGCGCGCAATTCGTCGCGGTGATCCTGATCGTGCTTTTCGTTTATCTGCGCGGACAAGGGGGCTGAACCAATGGTTGTGCTGAACAAGATCTATACGAAAACCGGAGATGCGGGCGAAACCGCCCTGGGCAATGGCGACCGGGTGGCGAAGTACGCTCTGCGGGTGAATGCCTATGGCACGGTGGATGAAACCAACGCGACCGTTGGCATGGCGCGCCTGCATGCGGATGGCGAGATGGCTGCCCATCTGGCGATGATCCAGAATGATCTGTTCGATCTGGGTGCCGATCTGTGCCGCCCCGATATGGAGAAGGACGCTGACGCTGGCTATAAGGTGCTGCGCATGTCCGACGCGCAGGTCACGCGGCTGGAAACCCAGATCGACGCGATGACAGCAAAGGTCGAACCTTTGCGCAGTTTCGTCCTGCCGGGCGGGTCGGCGCTCGCGGCGCATCTGCATCTGTGCCGGACCGTGTCACGCAGGGCTGAACGGCTGACCGTGGAACTCGCAGGGGTTGAGGCGGTCAATCCGGCGGCGTCGAAATACCTTAACCGCTTGTCGGACTGGTTCTTTCAAGCCTCGCGCATCGCCAATGACGACGGGCGCGCCGATGTGCTGTGGATTCCGGGGGCGAACCGCTGAGGTAGGGGCGGGTGCAATCCCACCTTACTTGACGCGCGCGTCAAGAACGTGGCGTCCCTGACACATCCCGTGTCGATTTTGCACTGTTGTCCCCCGGTTCAAGCCGCTAACAACGTCAGCAGACCAAATGATCAATTTCTATGGGAGAAACGCAGATGAAGGTGCTCGTACCTGTCAAGCGCGTGATCGACTATAACGTGAAGGTCCGCGTCAAGGCGGATGGTTCCGGTGTCGATCTTGCCAATGTCAAAATGTCCATGAACCCTTTCGACGAAATAGCCGTCGAAGAGGCGATTCGCCTGCGCGAGGCAGGCAAGGTCGAAGAGGTTATCGCAGTCTCCATCGGCGTCAAACAGGCGCAGGAAACCCTGCGTACCGCGTTGGCAATGGGTGCCGACCGCGCCATTCTGATCATCGCGACCGATGACGTGCATCAGGACATCGAACCTTTGGCAGTCGCGAAAATTCTTGCCGGTGTGGTCAAGGACGAAAACCCCGGTCTGGTGATCTGCGGCAAACAGGCCATCGACAATGACATGAACGCCACCGGGCAGATGCTGTCTGCGTTGCTGGGCTGGTCGCAGGCGACATTCGCCTCCGAAGTGAACATCGACGGCGATCATGCGACAGTGACGCGTGAAGTTGACGGCGGGTTGCAGACCATCAAGGTCAAGATGCCCACGATCATCAGCGTCGATCTGCGCCTGAACGAACCGCGTTACGCATCCCTGCCGAACATCATGAAGGCCAAGAAAAAGCCTTTGGATGAAAAAACCCCCGCCGATTACGGCGTCGATACCACCCCGCGGCTGAGCGTTGTGAAAACCGTGGAACCCAGCACCCGCAAGGCGGGCATCATCGTGAAATCCGTGGATGAACTGGTCGAGAAACTCAAAGAAGCGGGGGCTGTGTAATGGCCGTTTTGTTGATTGGTGAAGTGACCGATGGCGCATTGGCTGTCGATGCGACCGCAAAGACCGTGATGGCCGTGAAATCCCTGGGCGATGTGACCGTGCTATGTGCGGGCGCTTCGGCCAAAGCCGCTGCTGATGAGGCTGCGAAAATCGACGGCGTGGCCCGTGTGCTGTGTGCCGAAGACGCGGCCCTGGGCCACCGGCTGGCTGAACCGACTGCTGATCTGATCGTGTCGCTGGCCGGTGATTACACCCATATCGCCGCACCCGGCACCACAGATGCGAAAAACGTGATGCCACGCGTCGCCGCCCTGCTTGACGTGATGGTCATTTCCGAGGTGACGGGCATCGTAAATGCCGACACGTTTGAACGTCCGATCTATGCGGGCAACGCGATCCAGACGGTGAAATCATCTGACGCGACCAAGGTGATGACGATCCGCACCGCCGGGTTTGACGCTGCCGGTATGGGTGGGTCTGCTGCGGTTGAAAACATCGCTGCCGCCGGCAACCCCGGCCTGTCGGAATGGGTCGAAGACAAGGTCGCCGCCAGTGACCGGCCAGAGCTGACGTCGGCAGGCGTGGTCGTTTCCGGCGGGCGCGGCGTCGGGTCGGAAGAAAACTTTGCCATGATTGAAAAACTGGCGGACAAGCTGGGTGCTGCTGTCGGTGCGTCGCGCGCTGCTGTGGACAGCGGCTATGCCCCGAACGACTGGCAGGTTGGCCAGACCGGCAAGGTGGTCGCACCCGATCTGTATCTGGCCGTGGGCATTTCCGGTGCGATCCAGCATCTGGCGGGCATGAAAGATAGCAAGATCATCGTCGCGATCAACAAGGACGAAGAAGCGCCGATCTTTCAGGTCGCCGATTTCGGATTGGTCGCGGACCTGTTCGAGGCAGTTCCGGAGCTGACCGGCAAGCTGTGATCTGATGAAAATTGAAAAGGGGCTGGCATTTGCTGGCCCCTTTTGCATTTGGGGCACTGGCCTCCCCGTCGCAGCGACGCGCCTTCGCAATCTGCAGTTGCAGGCCCCATTGTACCGAAGCGGCTTCATCACAACCCGCTCAAGGCGTTGATCAATGCATTTGCCGCTTCGGTGTGGCAGGCCGGGCCAAGCATTTGGCCTGCCGCCTGGTCCTGCGACGCGGGCACCCGCATTCCCACTGTCCCCATCGCCAAAGCATCGGCCGTGGGGGTCACGACCAGTACCTGCCGCACCAAGGGGCCCAACCTGTCGATCATGCTGGCATTGATGAACAACGGGTCAACCTGCAGATGACGCGGCCTTTCAGACCAGACAACATCGTTCAGCGGCGTGTCAGAGAACCATAAAAGCACCGTATCCGGCCCGATCTGGCGCAACATTTGCTGCATCCGCGCCAGCCACGCCTTGCGCAATTCATCGACCACAGCGTCAAAGCGGCTGGCACAGAGGTCGTAAAGATACCCCAGCATGTGGCGGGTAAAGGCGAATTCGACAAAATCAACCTCTGGATAAATCGTCCGGAGCTGGGGGGAGGCGGACAGGAACCGGTCATTGCGCCGCTGATGGACCGTATAAAACCGGTTCGACAGATGATTTGCCCCCATCACCTGCACGACGTTCAGATCGGCTGCCTTGCATATCTGTGTGATTGTCGGGTCGTTCACGAAAACATCGATCCCGCCGTTCACACAGCCAAAATTGATGCAGCGTCGGCCTGTTGCGATCTCGACCAGCGCGGGAAACGGCGTTTCGATATATTTTCCATAGGTGGCGGTCCCGCCCAGAAATGCGATGTAGGGACGATCCAGCGCGCGGCGCGGCCCGCGAAACCAGGTGCGCGACTGGCCATAGCGGCACGGTGTGCAGGGCAGTTCATCCTTGTCTATCGATTCGTAGCGCATCAGCGCCCCTTTCTGCCGGATTTCGGGCAGATTGATGCCGCCGCCTTGCCAAATCGCTAATGATTGGATTTCTGACAAATTTGCTGCATCTGTCTGGCTTGAAGACTGCCTATCGCACGGCCTATGGTGCAGCAGGACGTGTGAAGGAAAAGTCATGGCAATCGAACGTGTGGGCATTGTGGGTGCGGGACAGATGGGAAACGGGATTGCACATGTCTTTGCCGTGGCGGGTTATGATGTGCTGATGACCGATATCAGCGCCGATGCGCTGGCGGCGGCGCTGGCTCAGATCGACCGCAATCTGGAACGTCAGGTCAGCCGCGAGATCATCACCGCCGAGACGAAGGCCGAAGCGATGCGCCGGATCAGTTCCACCCAGACGCTGACCGATCTGGGCGCCACCGACCTGATCATCGAGGCCGCGACCGAGCGCGAAACCATCAAGGCCGCGATTTTCGAAGATCTGGTGCCGCATCTGAAGCCGGATACGATCCTGACCTCGAACACGTCGTCCATATCGATCACGCGGCTGGCGTCGCGCACCGACCGGCCTGAAAAGTTCATGGGATTCCATTTCATGAACCCGGTACCGATCATGCAGCTGGTCGAATTGATCCGAGGGATTGCCACAGACGAACCGACCTTCCGCGCCTGCGAAGAGGTCGTCGGAAAACTAGGCAAGACCAGTACCGCGTCAGAGGATTTTCCCGGTTTCATCGTCAACCGGATACTGATGCCGATGATCAACGAGGCGATCTATACCCTTTATGAAGGTGTCGGATCGGTGCAATCTATCGATACATCGCTGAAACTGGGGGCCAACCATCCGATGGGGCCGCTGGAACTGGCCGATTTCATCGGGCTGGACACCTGCCTTGCGATTATGAACGTGCTGCATGACGGGCTGGCCGATACGAAATACCGCCCCTGCCCGCTGCTGACCAAATATGTCGAGGCTGGCTGGCTGGGCCGCAAGACCAAACGCGGGTTCTATGATTATCGCGGCGATGAACCGGTGCCGACCCGCTGAGGCGGCCCTAATACGGTTTCCTACGGTCAGATCATCGGCGTTCTTTGAGCGCGAGCGTTTCAGTGCGCAGCCACGCCATGAAGGCGCGGGGATCGGATAGCCGGGTTTCAATCTTGTCCTGAGAAAAGGCCGGGCCGATGACAGGTTTATGTGCCTTGCCGCAGGCCCGGCTGATTTCATGGATCAGCAGGCTTTGCCGCAGCGTGGCGGACATGCGGTTGGCGATATTGTAGCAGCGCGAGTTCGAACCGGGGAAGAACAAGGGAACCACCTGCGCACCCGATGTGCGGATCATCTTGGCGGTGAAGACATTCCATTCCCCCTCCTCCGCCGGTCCGAACAAGCTGGATGAAGACGCGACGACGCCAGAAGGGAACAACGCAACCAACCCGCCCTGCCGCAGGTGATCCATTGCCACACGGCGCATTTCCACCATCCTTTGCTGCGCATCCGCCTGATGCGGGAATGGTACAGGGATCATGAACTGCGATGCGTCTTCATCAATTCCGGTCAGGAAGGCGCGGGTCAGGATCCTGTAGTCCGGGCGCACCCTGCCGATAAGTTCGGCCAGAATCATCCCGTCCACCAGACCATGCGGGTGGTTAGCCACCAGCACGACAGGGCCATTGCGTGGGATGTGATCCAACTGATCCTGCGGCGTCAGCAGGTTGATTCCCATCACATCCAGCGCGGCCGACCAGAATTGCTGTCCCGGTTGTCTGCCTTTCGCCTCGAATCTGCGGATCATGCGGATCATCGCGACCTTGCCAGTCAGCCATTCCACCGTCTTAATCACGGCCCGGCGTCCGATGCTGTCAAAGGTGTTGGCATAGGTCAGGCTGCGCCGGTCGTAACGGCGCGGCGGGCTGGCTGCCGGGGTGATGATCGGGCGCTGCCTGGTCAAAAAATCATCCCTGTCCCGCGGCGATGACCGTCAGTCGCCTTCGCCAAATTTATCCGCCACAAGCGCCGTGATCGCAGCAAGCAGTTCCTGCGCCTGCGGGCCACGGGTTTCGACCTCGATCACGGTGCCGATGGACGCGGCCAGCATCAAAAGCCCCATGATGCTGTCGCCGCTGGCGCTTTCGCCATCCTTGCGCACGGTGGCATCGGCGTCGAAACTTTCCACGACCTCGACCAGTTTGGCAGAGGCGCGGGCGTGCAGGCCCTTAATATTCTCGATCTTGAGGGTCGCTGCGTTCATTGGGCAATGCCGCCGTTATGGCTGTTGATATATTTATGCGCTGCGGCAATCGCCGCTTCGACCGCATCGGGCACCGACCTTTTGCGCGATTTGGCCAGTTTGATCAGCATCGGCAGATTGGCCCCATAAAGGATTTTCCGGTTCGCTGGGCTGCAGGCGCGAAGTGACAGGTTGGCGGGCGATCCACCGAACATATCCGTCACGATGATGACACCCGCCCCGGTATCGACCGCATCGGCAGCGTCGCAGATTTCGGCCTGTTTCTGGGCGCGGTCATCCTCAGGCCCGATGGCGATGCTGACCATACCCGATTGGCGCCCCACAACATGTTCGACGGCGGACAGGTATTCCTGCGCCAATCGGCCATGTGCTACGATGACTATTCCGATCAAGCCTGTCTTTCCTTACTGGATAACGTGTCGCGGCGTTCCATCTCTCGGTGACGTTTAGACACATGCCAGCCGTCCTCCGCAAGGGCTTCGGCCATGCATTCAACCAGAGTGACGGAACGATGTTGCCCTCCGGTGCAGCCAAAACCGATGGAAAGGTGGCTTTTGCCCTCATCCTTGTGCGCGGGTAACACTAGATCCACCAGCGCCTTTACCCGCACAAAGAAATCATCGAATCGCGGGTCCGCCCCAACATAGGCCGCCACATCCGCATCCCGCCCGTCACGGGCGCGCAGGGCTTCCTCCCAATGCGGGTTGCGCAGAAACCGGCAGTCGATGACGATATCCATGCCGCGCGGCAGCCCGCGCTTGTAGGAAAACGAATGCAGCGTCACACCCAGATTGCGCCCATCTGGCGTGGCAAACCAATGGCTGATCTCGGCGCGCAGATCATGCGGCGACAGGCCGGTGGTGTCGATCAGCACATCCGCCCGACTGCGCACCGGCACCAGCAGGTCACGTTCCCGCGCGATCCCGGCCAAAGGCGGGCCCGCAGGGGCCAAAGGATGCCGCCTGCGCGTTTCGGAATAGCGTTTGACCAGTTCTTCCTCATCCGCATCCAGATACAGAACCTGCATCACCTGATCGCTGCGCGCCGCCAACTGGTCAATCGTCGCAATCAGCGCGTCAGTCCCGAAATCGCGGTTGCGCACGTCAAGACCCAGCGCCAGCGGGCGGCTGGGGGGCGGTCCATCCAACAACCGCGGCAGCAGCGACAGGGGCAGGTTGTCGATGACCTCATAACCCAGATCCTCCAGCGCGTTGATCGCGGTGGACCGGCCAGCGCCGGACGGGCCGGTCACAAGGACGGTGGTGGGTTGGGTCTGGCGGTCTTCGGTCATCTGTCGCTCCAGCCTGCCTTGAGGATTTGCATGATGATTGCGGCAAAATGTGGCCCTTCGATACGCTTTATCAAGGGAATGTCGCAGCCACAAATCCGTGTCATCCGCAATTCGGGCAGGCGCTGATCCTCTGTCTGGTTCAGATCGACCACCAGATTCACGCACGCCTTTGCCTGAAAATCGGCCTTCAGGATGCCGACACCCCGCGCCTCGATCAGGCCTTCGATGCTGGGTGGGCATTCCGCCAGCAGGCGAACATTATCCGTACGCAACGCGACCCTGTCATCGGCCACCAGCACAAGTCCCAGCGCCATCAATTGCAACGCCAGGGCGGATTTGCCCTGCCCCGCTGCCCCGGTGATCAACACAGCGCTGTCAGCCCAAGCCACGCAGGTGCCGTGGATCACTGTGTTAAACATCACATTTCGTCAAAGCGGCAGACCGACGACAAACCTTGCGCCTGCGGGCTCGGAGGTGATGTCAGCCTCGGTTGGTCGGATGTTTTCGGCCCAGATCACCCCGCCATGCGCCTCGACGATCTGTTTGGAAATCGCAAGACCCAAACCGGAATTATTGCCGAACTGACGTTCGGGGCGTTCGGAATAGAAACGCTGGAAAATCTTCTTCAGCGCCGTTTCCGGGATACCCGGCCCGGTATCTTCGACAACGACCAGCACCCGGTTGTCGCGGCTGCGCGTCCAGACCCGGATCGCGTCACCGCTTTCGCAAAAGGAAATCGCATTGCTGATCAGGTTGACAAAGACCTGCGCCAGCCGCCCTTCCAGCCCGCGCATCGGCATGGGCGTGTCCGGCACATCCGCCATGAAATCGATACCGCGCGCCTTGGCGTCCTGTCCCAGATGGTCAAGCAGATCGCGCAGCATGTGGTTCAGGTCAAAGCTTTCTTCTTCTTCCTTGACCAGTTCACTGTCCAGCCGCGATGCGTTGGAGATATCGCTCACCAGACGGTCCAGTCGACGGACATCGTGTTCGATGATCTCAAGCAGCTTTTCACGCTGGTCGTCGCGTTTCGCGACACGCATCGTGCCCACGGCGGACCGCAGCGAGGCGAGCGGATTCTTGATCTCATGCGAAACATCGGCGGCGAATTGTTCGTTGCTTTCGATCCGGTCGTAAAGGGCCGAGACCATCCCGCGTAAAGCCCCGGACAGGCGGCCGATTTCATCAGGGCGTGCGGTCAGATCCGGAATCCGGACGCGCACTGGGGACATCTTGCGCGCGTTCTTCTGATGGCTGGTTTCCGCGGCAGAGGCCAGGTCGGCCAGCGGATTGGCGATGGTCGACGCCAGCACAAGGCTCAGCCCGATACTGACCGCCATCCCGACAAGAAACAGGCGCAACACTTCTTCGCGACCGCGCCGGACAAGGCGGTCCACCTCGCCCGCGGCGGTGGTCATCGCCACAACGGCGATCGGCGCGCCGTCGCGCAGCACCGGCGTGGTCACGATAAAAAAGGTGCTTCCCGCGACTTCGGAAAACTTCACCTGTGTGCCGTTACGCACGGCATTGCCGACGCTTTCGGCCAGCAATCCGTCCATGACCTGTTGTGCCGATTGCGGATCGCTGCGCTGGAACAGGCCCACGATGCCACCAACGATCGCCCCCAGCGTGTCAATGATCATGGTCTGCCCGACTTGTGCTTCCAGATCTTCGATCTGGCGCGGCGACAGCGGGCCGGTCCGGCGCGCGACAAGTGTCGTATCCGGCGCGAAAACCGACACATCCACACCGCCACGCAGATGCAACTGGTCAAGCGTGGCGGTGGGGTTGATCCCGTCTGCGGTGACCACATCGACCGGCGCTCCGCCGGGCAATTGCGCCTCGAACACATTGGCGATCAACTGGGCTTCGCTGACCAAACCAGATGCGCGTTGATAAACCAGACTTTCACGCGATGAATTGAGATACAGCAGGCCTGCGATCATCAGGATCATCGCGATCAGGTTGAACATGACGATCTTGCGCGCAATCGGCGAATTGCGCATCGCAACCAGACCACGTTTCGGCATCGTGATATATTTGGAACCGTCCCCGGTGGCGTCAGGGTCCACCCAGTCTTCGCCCAACACGACATCGGGCATAGCTGCGGCGCGGCGTACCGATTTCAGGTCGCGCACATCAATCTTTGGGGCCGTCGTCATGCCCTATGCTTCGTTATAACGGTACCCAATGCCATAAAGCGTCTCGATCGCGGAAAACTCGTTATCTGCACTGCGCATTTTTTTGCGCAGCCGTTTGATGTGACTGTCGATTGTCCGGTCATCCACATAAACCTGATCATCATAGGCCACATCCATCAGTTGGTCACGGCTTTTGACAAAACCCGGACGTTGCGCCAGCGCCTGTAGCAATAAGAACTCGGTCACGGTCAGCGATACGTCCTGACCTTTCCATTTTACCGCATGACGCAAAGGGTCCATGACCAGATCGCCGCGCACCATGACCTTTGTCTCTTCGGTTTCTTCGATTACCTCGCCGGCAATCGCATCCTGGCGGCGTAAAAGCGCGCGGATCCGTTCCACCAGCAGGCGTTGCGAAAAAGATTTCTTGACGTAATCGTCCGCCCCCATGCGCAGGCCGAGCACCTCGTCGATTTCGTCATCCTTGGATGTCAGAAAAATGATCGGAATGGATGTCTTTTGCCGCAGCCGCTGCAACAAGTCCATGCCATCCATGCGCGGCATCTTGATATCCAGAACGGCAAGATCCGGCATCCGCTTGGTAAAGGCATCAAGGGCGGACTGACCATCGCTATAAGTTTCCACCTCGAAGCCTTCAGCCTCCAGAGTCATCGACACAGAGGTCAGAATGTTCCGGTCATCATCAACGAGTGCGATCCTCGGCATCAGCGGTTTGCCCCTCTCATTATGGCCAGCTTTCAAAGGTTTAATGAAGTGTCAGCCTTTTATCTAGGCGAATCAATCCCCAAAGAAAATTTGGCCTTAGTTTCGCCATAATCGCTTCAAAATTACCATGCTATGCCTGAAGTGTCATGGTCGGGCAAATTGGTTGCGCTAACATCCATTTGGTTGCGCTAACGTCCGCAAACCGGACTTTCCGGTTCGCAAAGCTTGGTGGTATGGGAAGAGACCGCCGGTCATTCCGACCGTATCACATAGGAGCGAACCCATGGACCAAGGAACGGTCAACCCGCAGATGAAACTTGAGCATCAAGGCATCACAGGGCTGGGTTATGTCTATTACAACAGTTCTGAATTCGAATTGCATGACGCGGCCATTGCCGCAGGTGAAGGCGTCACTGGCAAAGGCGGTAGCCTGCTGGTCACGACCGGCAAACATACGGGCCGTTCTCCCAAGGATAAATTTGTCGTCCGCACCCCATTGGTCGAAGATACGATCTGGTGGGATAATAACGCCCCGATGGCTGCTGATGCGTTCGACGTGCTTCATGCCGATATGCTGGCGCATATGCGCGGCGGCACCTATCACGTGCAGGACCTGTTCGGCGGCGCAGATCCGGCATATCGTCTGGATGTGCGGGTGGTGACGGAACTGGCATGGCACGGGCTGTTCATCCGTCACCTGCTGCGACGCCCAGATGCGGCGGAACTGGCGGGTTTCACGCCTGAATTTACCATCATCAACTGCCCGACCTTCAAGGCCGATCCAGCCAAACATGGCTGCCGAACCGAAACCGTGATCGCACTGAACTTTGACAAAAAGCTGATCCTGATCGGCGGCACTGAATACGCGGGCGAGAACAAGAAATCCGTCTTTACCCTGCTGAACTACCTGTTGCCCGAAAAAGGCATCATGCCGATGCATTGCAGCGCCAATCATGCGCCGGGCAATCCCGTGGATACCGCTGTCTTCTTTGGCCTGTCCGGCACCGGCAAGACGACGTTGTCCGCCGACCCGGCCCGCGTGCTGATCGGGGACGACGAACATGGCTGGTCGGATCGCGGCACCTTCAATTTTGAAGGGGGCTGCTATGCCAAGACCATCAACCTGAGCGCCGAGGCCGAACCAGATATCTACGCCACCTGTTTCAAGCCCCATACCGTGATTGAAAACATGGTCTTCGATCCTGAAACGATGGAACTGGATTTCGAGGATGACAGCCTGACCGCCAATATGCGCTGCGCCTATCCGCTGAAATACATCGCGAATGCGTCGGACAGTGCTTTAGGCGGGCATCCCAAGAATATCATCATGCTGACCTGCGATGCGTTCGGCGTGCTGCCACCCATCGCGCGGCTGACACCGGCGCAGGCCATGTATCACTTCCTTTCAGGCTTCACGTCCAAGGTGGCAGGGACCGAACGCGGTGTAACCGAGCCGGAACCGACCTTCAGCACCTGTTTCGGCGCGCCTTTCATGCCACGCAGGCCAGAGGTTTATGGCAACCTGCTCCGGTCCAAGATCGCTAGCCACGGCGCAACCTGCTGGCTGGTGAACACTGGCTGGACCGGCGGCGCCTATGGCACCGGATCGCGGATGCCGATCAAGGCGACCCGCGCCTTGCTGGCGGCCGCACTGGACGGGACCTTGATCGAAAGCACCTTCCGCAAAGACCCGAATTTCGGCTTTGACGTGCCGGTTTCGGTGGATGGTCTGGATTCGCACCTGCTGAACCCGCGTGCCACATGGTCTGATCCTGCCGCCTATGACGCGCAGGCAGCCAAGCTGGTTGCGATGTTCAGCGATAATTTCGCAAAATACGTGCCCTTCATCGATGAAGATGTAAAAGCGGCAGCTATCGGCTGATTGGGTCAGGTGGAACCTGTTCCACCTGACCCCCTGCTCGACACTGCGGCGTAGCGGGGTATAGTCGCGCTATGCGCATGATCCTCCCGCTCTTTTTTTTGTCGCCCCTTGCCGGGGCAGCGCAGACAGATGACGATGTGGTCAGCCCGTCCATCGCCGCGCTGACCGCCGGGGTGGTCTGCGGCCCGCCTGTCATCGGGACCAGCCCCGCGCCGGACACGATCGCAGGCAGCACCCATATCGTGGCAGAAGACCCACCATTCATTGCTGAAATACGCCAGGTGCCTGCCGTGCTTGGCATCGGGTTCGGGGTAAAGGCGCAAGCGGCCAACCCTGATGGGCTGTCCGGCGTGACCATGACCGTAACGCATCCCCCGATGGGCGATACCCGCGTCACGCAGCAAAGCTACGTCACATGGATCAGCGGCGACGATCCGTCGATGACCTTTTACCAGTTTGACGAAGACTACGAGCGCGTGACCGGCACCTGGACCTTCACCGCGAGCCACGCGGACGAGGCCTTGTTCACTGTCAGTTTCGATGTGGTTCCACCCGAGGCGCTGCCCGGACTGGCAGAGGCTTGCGGCTATCTCGACCTGCTGTCCTGACGCTGACCGGGGGCGTTTGCACCACGAAAGATCGACAGGCTCAGCCCATCACCCCGCGCCGGATCAGGTTGGCGCCCGCGATCACCAGCACCCACAGTGTCACTTTACGAAACCTGTCGGGATCGAAACGATCACCCAGTTTGAACCCCAGCCACATCCCCAGCAAGCCCGGCACGACCAGCGCCGCCGAAAACGGCCATGTCTGCGCGTTCAGCACACCCGACTGGACATGGCCCATGAACAGCATCACCGAACCCAGCCCATAGATCACGCCCTGCACCGACATCTGCCTGTCACGCGGCGTGCCAAGCGCCAGCAGATACAGCACCGTCGGCGGCCCCCAAGTTCCCGTCAGCCCACCCAATATGCCCGAGAATATCCCAGCCGCCCATTCAAACGCGCGCCGCAGATGCGCGGGAATGATAGGCCGCCAGCCCGCGATCTGGATCAGACACAGCGCCACCACGGGCACGCCCAGCACGATAAACAGCGTATCGGTCGGAATCAGGCGCAGAAACTGCGCCGAGACCAGAATCATCACGCAGACCAGCACGATATAGCGCCAGTGTTCGATCACCGCCTCGCGCGCCTGCCCCATGCCGGCGCGTCCGACCTGCCAGACGTTGCTGACCACGATCGGCAGCACGATTCCCGCGATGATCAGTTCCGGCGCAATGGCGATCCCCATGCCCGAGATCATGATCAGCGGCATGGCAAAGCCGACGGCCCCTTTGACGAACCCGCCAAGCAAGGTGACCAGACAGGCAAAAGCGAATAATTCGGGCGTGATGACGCTGAAGATATATGACATGCTGTGTCTTTAGGCTGTTTCCCGCCCCTGCGCATCACGAAATCGCGTGCGACATTTTCATTCACACGCGTGTCAATTTATGAATTAATATTGCGCTGCAACTGCAAAGTGTTTATCTCTGCACCTGCAAATTGGTTGGAGAGACGCCATGCCACATGACGGACAGGATATTCACATGACCAAAGGTCCGATCCTCGCTGATCTGCTGGACCTGACAGGCGCGGCCTTGCCCGCCGTGGACAAGGTGCTGAACCTTGCCAAGGCCGCCGTGCGCGCCAAAGTCAATGTGGACGGCCGTGTCAGCGCCAAGATGATCGACAAACATCAAACTGCCGCCCACGGCCTTGCCTGGCTGGCGACCTATGCCCAATCCCTGACCCAGATGCAGGGCTGGGCCGAACGGCTTCAGGCGGATGGCAAATTCGGTGAGGTGGAACAGCTGATCCATCAGATCGCCTTTGGTGAATACCTTTGGCAGATCTACGGCGGCATCCCGATGAGCCAGAATGAAATTGCCCGACCGCAGGACATCGGCCTGTCCCAAGACGACATGCGCGCAATGATGATCCCTGCTGTGATGACGCTGACCGAAAGGGGCAACACACAGGACGCGAGAATGCGCCTTGTCGCGCTGATGCAGGATCAATCCGCCAATCTGACCGTAGGCGCGTCCGGGCTGGATGACGAGCTGGAAATGATCCGCGAACAATTTCGCCGCTTTTCTTTGGAAAAGGTCGAACCCCATGCACATGACTGGCACCTCAAGGACGAATTGATCCCCCTGGCGATCATCGACGAGATGGCGGAAATGGGCGTTTTCGGCCTGACCATTCCCGAAGAATACGGCGGTTTCGGCCTGTCCAAAGCGTCGATGTGCGTGGTGTCAGAGGAATTGGCGCGCGGCTATATCGGCGTCGGCTCTCTGGCCACACGCACCGAAATCGCCGCCGAACTGATCCTGTGTGGCGGCACGGAAGAACAGAAACAGTACTGGCTGCCGGGCCTTGCCTCTGCTGAAATCCTGCCGACAGCGGTGTTCACCGAGCCAAATACCGGGTCCGACCTTGGATCACTGCGCACCCGCGCGGTGAAAAGCGGCGATGATTGGGAAATCACCGGCAACAAGACGTGGATCACCCACGCCACCCGCACCCATGTGATGACCCTGCTGGCGCGTACCGATCCGGCGACCACAGATTACAGCGGGCTTTCGATGTTTCTGGCCGAAAAGACCCCCGGCACCGAAGATGACCCCTTTCCCACCGAAGGTATGACCGGTGGCGAGATCGAGGTGCTGGGCTATCGCGGCATGAAGGAATATGAACTCGCCTTCGACGGCTTCATGGTCAAGGGCGACAACCTGCTGGGCGGCGAAAGCGGCAAGGGGTTCAAGCAATTGATGCAAACCTTCGAATCCGCGCGCATTCAGACCGCCGCCCGCGCGGTGGGTGTCGCGCAATCGGCGTTGGATGTGGGCATGCAATACGCACAGGACCGCAAGCAATTCGGCGCTGCGCTGATCGATTTCCCCCGTGTCGCAGGCAAGCTGGCCATGATGGCGGTCGAGATCGCCGTCGCGCGCCAACTGACCTATTTTTCTGCCCATGAAAAAGATAACGACCGGCGCTGCGATCTGGAGGCCGGAATGGCCAAATTGCTCGGCGCGCGTGTCGCATGGGCCTGCGCTGACAATGCGCTGCAAATCCACGGCGGCAACGGTTTCGCGCTGGAATACAAGATCAGCCGGATCCTTTGCGATGCGCGCATCCTGAACATCTTTGAAGGGGCCGCAGAAATTCAGGCACAGGTGATTGCGCGGCGGGTGCTGGGGTAACTTGTCTGCGGCCCGCGCGCTTGATAAGGGCCTGCAAATGACAAAGGAACCCGCCATGCCATCGATTGTCCTGCTGACGGGTGCCTCCGGCTATATCGCCAAACACATCGCATTGCAGTTGTTGCAGGCGGGCTATCATGTTCGCGGCACGGTCCGGGACCTTGCGCGCGGGGCAGAGATCCGCGCCGCACTCGCCCCGCATATCGCGGATCTTGACGCCCGGCTGGATTTCGTGAAGGTCGATCTGACCTGCGATGACGGCTGGACCGCCGCGCTGACGGGTGTCGATGTGCTGATGCACACGGCATCGCCCTTTCCGATCACCCAGCCTGACAATGCCGATGATCTGATCCGCCCCGCCGTGGACGGCACATTGCGCGCCCTGCGTGCAGCACATGCGGCGGGCGTTACACGCGTGATCATGACATCCTCGACCGCCGCGATCAGCGGATCATCTTTGCCATCGGGCGATGTGTCCTACGACGAGACCAACTGGACCGACCCAGATGATCCCACGATCACCGCCTATACCAGATCCAAAACATTGGCCGAAATGGCCGCCTGGAATTTCATCGCGAATGAAGCCCCCGAATTGCGGCTGACAGTCATCAACCCCGGCTTTGTTGTCGGTGCGCCGCTCGACGTGCGCTATGGCAGTTCGGTCGGCGTCATTGCCCGGATTTTGCGGCGCAAGGACCCGATGCTGCCCAATTTCGGCTTCGCCGCCGTCGATGTGCAGGATGTCGCGGAACTGCATGTCCGCGTGATCGACCAGCCCGGCACCCATGGACAAAGGATCATGGCGGTGGACCGTTTCATCTGGTTCACGGAAATGGCGCAGGCGATCAAAGCGGCCTATCCCGCCCGGCGCATCGTCACGCGGGTCGCCCCTGATTTCATCGTGCGTCTTCTGGCAAGGTTCGACCCGGCGGTCCGCACCATCGTGCCATCGCTTGGAAGACAGGACAGAATGGACAACAGCCGCGCGATGGCCACATTGGGACGCGGGATGCGGCAGGTGAACAAATCCGTGGTGGCGACAGCGGCCTGGCTGATCGATAACAAACGGGTCTAAGCCTCCAACCGCAGGATCGCATCGATCAAACGCGCGCGCGCCGCCGGCATCGGGCGATCCCCCAATCCCTTGATCAGGCGGTTTTCGATAAAAAATCCGGTGGTTCCCAAGGCCTTGGCAATTTCCGCGCCGGATGCATCGCCCTTGCCCGCAAGCACCGGCGGCAAGGGCAGCAGACGGTCCGCCCAGACACCCGCCGCATCGCGGCTGACCGCGCGGCCCGACTTGGGGGAGACAAAGGCCAGATCCTCATTCACCCCGCTTGCCGCGCAGGCCGACAGGTCCATCCCGAACCCCATCTCCTCCAACAATGCCTGTTCCCATCGCAGATATGCCAAAGGCCAGACATCGGGCTGACCCAGCAAATCCAGCAAAGATATGGTGCGATGATAAAGCGGCAGATGCGCCTCGCGTTCCGGCAGGACCATCACCAGCAGCGCGCAGACCGCATTCAGCCCCGCGAGCGACAGCCGGTCGCCCATCGCCGCAGCAGACCGCGACCGGACAGGTTCCACCGCAAATGACCCCAGATGATCATCCAGCCGCGCCGACCAGCTGACCGTGACCTGCGCCCCGGGTTGCAACACAGGCGCTATCTTGCGGCTGGTCCCGCCGCGCACGACGCCTGCGTGACGCCCATGCACCGGGCTGAACACCTCAATAATCGCCGATGTCTCACCAAAGGCGCGGACAGACAATACCGCCGCCTCATCCCGCCAGGTGATCATCTAGACCCCCAGCTTCTTTTTTCCAAGAATACTCCCGCCGGCGGCATCAAAGTCATTTTAACCCATCTTCATCCAAAAGATGCCGCCCCTGCCGGTCCTCGACCTCGATCACCCAGAGGTCAGGATCAAAGCTGCATTGGCGCTGGATCGAGAGATCAACATCCGCCTCACCGCCTTCGGCCAGAACGACCCATTGGCGCTCGCCGGTCATCAGATCGAAACTGCGCTGATAACAACAGGCGCGCCCGTCCAGCGTATTGAGCTTGACCATGACAGCCCCCGCCGTCGCATCGCCACGCGCCACGACAAAGGCCGGAATCGCCGCCAGACGGAGGCGGGTCAGATAGGCCGACACCCAGATGTCGGCGGTCAATCTCATGTATTGCCGTCTTTGAAATCCAACCCCATTTCGGAATAGCGCTCTTTTTCCTCAAGCCAGTTTGGGCGGACCTTGACCTGCAGAAACAGATGCACCGGTCGCCCCACAAATTCCATGATCTCGGCGCGGGCGGCCTGACTGACGGCCTTGATCGTCTCGCCGCCCTTGCCCAACACGATCCCCTTGTGGCCATCACGCGCGACATAGATCAGCTGGTCGATCCGGGCCGATCCGTCGGGGCGTTCTTCCCAATTCTCGGTCTCGACCGTCAGCTCATAGGGCAGTTCCTGATGCAGCCGCAGTGTCAGCTTTTCGCGGGTCATTTCGGCGGCAATCATGCGCATTGGCAGATCGGCAATCTGATCTTCGGGGTAAAGCCACGGACCTTCCGGCACCTGTTCGACCAGCCAGGCGCGCAAAGCATCACAGCCATGGCCACGCTCAGCGGAAATCATGAAGGTCTCGGCAAAGGGAAACGCCTCGTTCATGTCGCGTGTCAGGGCAAGCAGGCCTTCGGATTTCACCTTGTCGATCTTGTTG
>NZ_JBKBQY010000042.1:0-27826 GCF_046292185.1 Yoonia sp. | reverse complement strand
GCACGACTTTGCCCTGATCTGCCCATCGGGCAGCAGGCGCGCGTGGTGCAGGCCTATAAGGACAGTTATATGGCGTTGCGCGGTGCGGACGGGAAGGATGAAAAAAGCCCGCTTTATCCCGGCGCGCGCGATGTACTGGACTATCTGGCGGGGCAGGATAATATTTTGCTGGCCGTGGCGACGGGGAAATCCCGGCGCGGGCTGGACAAGATACTGGAAAAGCACGGTTTGCAGAACCTGTTTCACAGTGAACAGGTCGCCGATGATCATCCGTCAAAACCCAACCCGTCGATGATCCTGACCGCGCTGAATGAAACCGGCACTCAGGCGCGGGCGGCGGTAATGATTGGCGATACGACCTTTGACATGGAAATGGGCCGTGCGGCCGGCGTGCGCACCATCGGGGTATCATGGGGATATCACGACGCGGCCACCCTTTTGCCCGATGTGCTGATCGACAGCTTTGCGGGCCTGATCCCCGCGATTGACCAACTTACCGGACCCGCGACATGAGCGATTGGCGACCCAAGCGGTTCTGGACCTCTGCGACGCCTGCTGCCTGCGAGGGCGGCTATACCGTCACGCTGGATAGCCGCAGCGTAAAGACTCCGGCCAAGGCTGCACTGATCGTGCCGACCATGAAAATGGCACAGGCGATCGCGGCGGAATGGGATGCGCAGACAGGGTTGGTGGACCCGCGTACCATGCCCGTGACACGCAGCGCGAATGCCGCCATCGACAAAGTCCATCCCCAGCGGGCAGAGGTGGTGGCGCTGCTGTCCGAATATGGTGACAGCGATCTGCTATGTTATCGCGCAACCGGGCCTGATACGCTGGTTGCCTTGCAAGCAAAGCACTGGGATCCGGTGCTGGATTGGGCAGCGCAAGAACTGGACGCGCCATTGGTGGTCGGGCAGGGGGTGATGCATGTCACACAGGATGCCGGCTGTCTGGCCCGGTTGCGGGCGCGGCTAGACGCGTTTGATGATTTCGCACTGGCAGCGACACATGACTTGATCAGCCTGTCGGGGTCGCTGGTTCTGGCGCTGGCGATCACCCGCGGGAATCTGACCGCAGCGCGCGCCTGGGAGATGTCCCGCCTTGACGAAGACTGGCAGATTACACAATGGGGCGAAGACGAGGAAGCAGCCGCCGCCGCCGCGGTCAAGCGCGACGCATTCCTGCATGCCGAGAGATTCTTTCACTTGGCACGTCTGTGACCGGGTGACGCACTGCACAGTGCATTTGTCCTGAAAATTGCTTAATTTGAGAGCATTCGCCGCATTTGTACTGCGGGTTTTGCTTGACCGGATAGCGTTTGATCGGACAGTCTACACAAACTCGGACAAGAGCTTTGGCTTTTGCAGAAGTGACCGCCGGGATCGGCGGGACAAAAATTGGCTGCCGTATCAAACGGCGGAAACTCAGGAAGAGGTAAAAATGACTAAAACCGTATTTTTCGGCGCATTGGCCGTAGCTGGTCTGACTGCCGGCATGGCCGCTGCGCAGACGCTTGCTGACGTGCAGGCGCGCGGCACATTGAATTGTGGCGTCTCGACCGGGCTGGCCGGGTTCTCGGTGCCTGATGCAGACGGCGTCTGGCAAGGTTTTGACGTCGATTTCTGCCGCGCGGTCGCCGCAGCGGTTCTGGACGATCCGATGGCGGTGTCTTTCGTGCCGACCACGGGTCAGACACGGTTCACAGCGCTTGCGTCCGGCGAAGTTGACGTTCTGGCACGCAACACGACCTGGACCCTGAGCCGTGACGTTGACCTGAAATTCGAATTCATTGGCGTGAACTACTACGATGGTCAGGGCTTCATGGTGCCACGCGCATTGGGTGTTACCGACGCAGCCGAACTGGATGGCGCGACTGTCTGCATCCAGACCGGCACGACCACCGAACTGAACCTCGCCAGCTACTTCCGTTCGCAGAACCTGAGCTATGAGCCCGTGCCGGTTGAAACCAACGCAGAAGCACAGCAGCAATATCTGGCCGGCGCTTGTGACGTTTACACAACCGACATGTCCGGTCTTGCCGCGACCCGTGCCACGTTCGAGGCGCCGGACGATCACGTTCTGTTGCCGACCATCATTTCCAAAGAACCGCTGGGTCCGCTGGTCCGCCACGGCGATCAGGATTGGGGTGATCTGGTGCGCTGGACGCTGAACGCGCTGATCGTTGCGGAAGAACTGGGCGTGACGTCTGAAAACGTCGCTGAAATGGCCGCAGCCCCGACCGACAGCCCGGACGTCAACCGGCTGCTGGGCACCGAAGGCGAACTTGGCGCGATGCTGGGTCTGGACAACGACTGGGCCGTGAAAGCTATCTCCGCCGGTGGTAACTATGGTGAGCTGTTCGAAAGAAGCCTTGGCGAAAGCACCTCTGTCGGTCTGGCGCGTGGTCTGAACGCGTTGTGGACTGAAGGCGGCATTCTTTACGCGCCACCACTGCTGTAAGCAAGAAACTGGCAAAGGGCCCGGCACGACGCCGGGCCCTTTGTCCAATAGCGACGACGCTTATAAATGCGCATCCCGCGCGCTGTGACGCCAGATCAACTGGTGCCGGCGCTGATGAACGGGGCCACAGGGAGATATGAATGTCGACATTCACCGAGCCGCCAAAGGCGTCTTTTCGGCTAAGCCAACTGATCTATGATACGCGCTATCGGTCGATCACCATCCAGGTCATCGCGCTGATCCTGATCTGCATCGCCTTTTGGTGGCTGATCAACAACACTGTGCAAAACCTTGCCAATCTGGGCAAGAATTTCAATTTCAGGTTCCTCCAGTCGGCTGCGGGCTATGACATCAACCAGATGTTGATCAGCTATAACAATCAGATGTCGCACGGCCGCGCGGCATTGGTCGGCATTCTCAATACCTTGCTGGTGGCGTTTCTGGGTTGCGTAACGGCAACGATCATCGGGGTGATCGCAGGTGTTCTGCGCTTGTCCAAGAACTGGGTCGTCAACAAGTTGATGGCTGTTTATGTCGAAGGGTTTCGCAACGTACCGCTGCTGTTGTGGATCATTCTGATCTTCGCGATCATGTCCGAAAGCATGCCGCGCCCGAATGATTTCCGTGGTGAAGAGGCGACCGCGAACATGATCCTCGCCGACAGTTTCGCCATCACCAACCGAGGGATATTCATCCCCAGGATCGGCTTTTCCAATTCCATCAGCGGAAATGCGGCGGTGGCCCCCAGTGATGGTGCGGTGCCCTTGGCGTCTGGCGGGCTTGACTGGTTGGCGGTCTTCGGTGCGCTCGCACTGGGGCTGACCGCGATATATTTCATTCGCAAACGTGCGACACGTATTCAGGAAGCGACAGGCGTACGCCCGACCACCTGGTATCTGCAGATCGGTCTGCTGATCCTGCCTGTCGGCATCATTTCTTTCGCGCTGGGCATGACCGTCGTGCGCCCATATCTGCAAGGCTTCAACTTTACCGAAGGTGTGCACCTGCGTAATTCGCTGATCGCCTTGTGGCTTGCCCTGTCACTCTATACCGGGGCCTTTATCGCCGAAATCGTGCGTGCCGGTATCCTGGCGGTGTCCAAAGGCCAGACAGAGGCCGCTTTTGCGCTGGGTCTGCAGCCCAGCCGGACGATGAACCTTGTGATCCTGCCGCAGGCATTGCGGGTCATCATCCCGCCGCTGATCTCGCAATTCCTGAACCTGACCAAGAATTCGTCACTGGCAATTGCGGTGGGCTATATGGATGTCCGCGCCACGCTGGGTGGCATCACGATCAACCAGACTGGACGCGAACTGGAAGGGATGCTGCTGCTGGGTGGTTTCTATCTGACGCTGTCGCTGATCATTTCGGCGGCGATGAACTATTACAACCGGTCAACCCAGTTGCAGGAGCGTTAAGATGTCGGACACACATGCCCAAACCGTTTCTTACGTCCGTGACACGATGTTGCCCGAACAGACGCCGCCGATTTCGCAGATTGGGGCGATCCGCTGGTTGCGCGAAAACCTGTTTTCCGGGCCGTTGAATATCATTCTGACCATCATTTCGCTTTACGTGGTTTATTGGATCGCGGTGCATATCGGCCCCTGGATGGTCAACGGGATCTGGGATGCGGGATCTTTGTCCGAATGCAGGGCGATCCGCGACGCAACCTTGCCGCCGGGAAGTTCCGCCGCCTGCTTCGCGGTGATCGCGGAACGCTGGCCGCAGTTGCTGTTTGGCTTTTATCCTAGCAATGCCTATTGGCGCCCGGTTCTGGCATTGGTGGTGTTCTTGGCCGGCATCGCACCAATCCTGTTCGACAGATTGCCGCGCAAGATGCTGATCCTGACGGCGCTGACCCCTTTCATCATGTTCGCCTTGCTTTGGGGCGGGTCAATCTGGGGGCCATTTTCTGTCGCCTTGGGTTTTGTCGTCGGCTTTGCCGCGTTCAGGCTGATTTCCCCGATCAACGCGCTGTTGGGCACATTGGGTACGATCATCTTGCCCATTCTGTTCTGGGCCTTTCTTTCCGGCCCGATCGCGGCGACGCTGAACAGCCTCGGCGCGGTTGGCTTGCCCTTCATCGCGTCAAAAGACTTTGGCGGCTTCACCCTTTCGGTTGTCATCGGGATCGCGGCGATCATCCTGTCGTTACCTTTGGGCATCCTGCTGGCGCTGGGGCGGCAATCTGATCTGCTGATCATCAAAGTCTCTGCCGTCGTGTTCATCGAGGTGATCCGCGGCGTGCCTTTGATCGTCTGGCTGTTCACTGCATCATTGCTGTTGAATTACTTTCTGCCGCCGGGGACGAATTTCGACCTGATGCTGCGGGTGATCATCATGGTCACGCTTTTCGCCTCGGCCTATATCGCAGAGGTCGTGCGCGGTGGTTTGGCCGCCCTGCCCAAAGGCCAGTACGAGGCCGCCGATGCGCTGGGCTTGGATTACTGGAAAGCGATGCAGCTTATCATCCTGCCGCAGGCGCTGAAAATCTCGATCCCCGGGATCGTGAACACCTTTATCGGGCTGTTCAAGGATACCACGCTGGTCGTTTTCATCGGCCTGCTGGACCCGATCGGCCTGTCCAATGCGATCCGTGCCAGTTCCGATTGGAATGGTATCTACTGGGAATTATTCCTGTTCATCGGCATCCTGTTTTTCATCTTTTGCTACAGCATGGGCCGCTATTCACAATATCTGGAGAAAAAGCTCCAGCGTGAAAACCGTTAAGGAGACCTGACAATGGTTGAAATGCTTGAAGATCTCGACATTGACCGCAGCCGGATGCAAGTCTCTGACGAGGTAGCGATTGAAATCCGCAACATGAACAAGTGGTATGGTACTTTTCATGTCTTGCGTGACATCAATCTGACCGTCCAGAGGGGCGAGCGGATCGTCGTTTGCGGACCGTCCGGATCGGGCAAATCCACGCTGATCCGCTGCATCAACCGGCTGGAGGAACATCAGGCCGGGCAGATCATCGTGGATGGCACGGAATTGTCGTCTGATCTGAAAAACATCGACAAGATCCGGTCAGAGGTTGGCATGTGCTTTCAGCATTTCAACCTGTTCCCGCATCTGACGATTCTGGAAAACTGTACCTTGGCTCCAATCTGGGTACGCAAGACTCCCAAGAAGGAAGCGGAAGAAATTGCGATGCATTTTCTGACCAAGGTCAAGATCCCCGAACAGGCGCTGAAATATCCCGGCCAGTTGTCGGGTGGCCAGCAGCAGCGCGTCGCCATCGCGCGGTCCTTGTGCATGAAGCCGCGCATCATGTTGTTCGATGAGCCGACATCGGCGCTGGACCCCGAGATGATCAAGGAAGTGCTCGATACGATGATCGAGCTTGCGACCGAAGGTATGACGATGATCTGCGTAACGCACGAAATGGGCTTTGCCCGGCAGGTTGCGAACCGTGTGATCTTTATGGATCAGGGCCAGATCGTCGAACAAAACGAACCCGAAGAGTTCTTTAACAACCCCAGGTCGGAACGGACCAAGCTGTTCCTGAGCCAGATTCTGGGTCACTAGACGAAGTTGGAGGGGCGACGTGATCAGCCGGTCAGGTCGCCCGGCACGATGAAATCAATGCACCGGCCTGAATGCGCGGCGGCACCGTCCCAGCTATTGGTGTCGAACGCTATGACCGCCGTCGCACAGGTCGGGTAATCGCCAAAGCGCGGATGGGTTGGGCGACGTTTGACCAGCCCGTTCGCCAGCAGTCCGATCCCCGGATTATGGCCGATCAGCGCGACAGCGCGCGTGGTCTGTCTGTGGATCAGGTCCAGCATAGTGTCGGGGCTGGCGTGGTAGAGCTTGGGGGTGATCTGCAGCGTCGGCTCGGGTGACAAGTGCGGCAGGATCAATCCGGCAGTTTCCCGCGTGCGCACCGCGTCCGAGCAAAGCACGACATCCGGGATATGCCCTTGCGCGGCCAGCCAGCCACCGATGGCAGGCGCTGCCCTGCGCCCACGTGCATTCAGCACCCTTGCGTGATCATCGGCGGCGGGGTCATCCCAGCTTGATTTCGCGTGGCGGATAAGGATCAGTGTCAGCGTCACAGGAAATCCTCCATATGAAAGGCGGCTTGTGCGGCCAGACGGTTGCCTTGGCCAACCGGGCAGGCACGGCGGGCGGCGCAGCCTTTGGTCATGCAATCCTGTCCTGTGGGGCTGTGCAAGTGGGCCTTGCAGGCAGCGCCGTTATAACCGCTGGCAAAGGCATCGACGGGGCAAGCCGTGGCACAGGGCTTGGCGCAGCTTTCACAGGGCCGCGCGCTTTTGCTCACATTGCTTTGCCACGGCACCTGCAAGGCCATGCGATAGGAAATGAATAGGCCACCCATATCGTGCACCAGAAAACCAGTGGGCGAGGCCCATGCCCGCCCAGTCCGCAAGGCCCAGGTGTAAAACGGCTGGTATGGCGGTCCGCCGAACGGGTAGAGCGCCACAGCGCCGAAATCCCGCGCCAGTTTGTCCCCGATCCGCCGCGACCAGCGGTCCAGCGGGTCGGGTGCTTTGTCCATATATTCGGATGACTGGCTGAAATGCGGCCAGAACATGGGTTCTGACGGGCTGATCAGCAACAGCGATCCGTCAGGGCGGGGCAGGTTGTCATCCACGCCGATCTGAAAGCCACCCGTGACCTGCATGCAATGCAGCGCCAAGGCGCGGGTAAGGGCGGCGTCGCCCACGGTTTCAGCGTGGTTCGCGGATGATCGAGCCTGCGCCGTGTTCGGTGAACAATTCCAGCAGGCTGGCATTGGGCAGGCGCCCATCAAGGATCACCACCGCACGGACGCCCTGTTCGACAGCCATCAGCGCGGTTTCGGCCTTGGGGATCATGCCGCCATTGATCGTGCCATCGGCGATCATGGCACGGACCTGATCGGGGGAAAGTTGAGTCACCACCTCGCCCGTCGCATCCTTGATGCCGGGCACGTCGGTCAGCAGCAGCAGGCGGTCCGCCTTCAATGCGCCCGCGATGGCACCAGCGGCGGTGTCGCCATTGACGTTGAAGGTTTCCAGCATGTCCATGCCTGTCGCCACGGGTGCAACAACGGGAATAATCCCTGCCGCGTTCAGATCGCGCAGCACCTGTACGTTCATTTCCACAGGGCGACCGACAAAACCCAATTCGGGGTTCAGCGCCTCGGCCACCATCAGGTCATCGTCCTTGCCGGACAGGCCGACTGCGCGTCCGCCTTCGTCCATGATCGCCTGTACGATACGCTTGTTCACAAGGCCCGTCAGTACCATTTCGACGACTTCGACAGTATCCTTGTCGGTCACGCGCTGGCCACGCACGAATTCGGTCTTGATCCCCAGCTTGTCCAGCATCTGGTTGATCATCGGCCCCCCGCCATGCACCACGACGGGGTTCATGCCGACCTGTTTCATCAGCACGATATCGCGGGCAAATTCAGCCATTGCATCGGCGTCACCCATGGCATTGCCGCCGAATTTCACCACGACAACAGCGCCGGAATAACGTTGCAGATATGGCAGCGCCTCTGACAGGGTGCGGGCGGTCGCGATCCAGTCACGGTTCATATCGGCGGTCCTTTTCTTCATGATATTCCTGCAATGATGGCGCGCAACGTGGGGATGCCTTCGCCCTTTTCGGCAGAGGTCAGGATAAGTTCGGGGTAAGCGGCGGGATGTTTGACCAGCGCCGCGCGGGTCTTGGCTAGGGAGTCCGCCAAGGCATCGCCGCGCAGTTTATCGACCTTGGTCATCACCACCTGAAACGTCACGGCAGAGGCATCGAGCAGTGACATGATTTCTTCATCCACGGCTTTTGCACCATGCCGCGCATCTATCAGCACGAAAACCCGGCGCAGGGTCTGGCGACCTTGCAGGTATTGTTTCAGCAAGCGCTGCCATTTTTCGACCACCGCGACAGGGGCATTCGCAAAGCCATAGCCCGGCAAATCGACGACATAGAAATCGCCTGCGGTGAAAAAATTGATTTCCTGCGTCCGGCCCGGCGTGTTTGACGCACGCGCCAGCCCCTTGCGCCCGGTCAGCGCGTTGATCAGGGACGATTTGCCGACATTCGACCGGCCTGCAAAGCAAACCTCGGTCCGATCGGCGGGCGGCAGACCGTCCATCGCGACGACGCCTTTGACAAAGGTGGTCTCACCAGCGAACAGCAAGCGCCCCGCCTCCATGGCGGCATCGTCGGGCAGGGGCGCCTCTGGGAATCGGAGTTCCATAACTGTCCTATTTTTCAGGTTTGTTGGCCGCTTTTTCCGCTTTGGCAGCATCGGCTGCCTTTTTGCGTTTCAGACTGGACTTGATGTTACCGAACACATCCGGTTTCGCCCCATGGCTGCGCATGATCGCATATTGCTGCACGAAGGTGATGATGTTGTTCGCGATCCAGTACAGCACCAAACCGGAGGCAAAACCGCCCAGCATGAACATGAATACCCAAGGCATCCAGGCAAAGATCATCTGCTGTGTCGGGTCGGTCGGGGCCGGGTTCAGTTTCTGCTGCATCCACATCGACACGCCAAGGAAGATCGGCAGCAGACCGATAAAGATCAGCGAGAGGATCGACCCCGGGTCTGGCGCGCCCCAGGGCAACAGACCGAACAGGTTGATAATGGAGGACGGGTCCGGCGCGCTCAGGTCTTCGATCCAGCCGATCCATGGCGCGTGCCGCAGTTCGATGGTGACGAAAATCACCTTATAGAGCGAAAAGAAGATCGGGATCTGCAACAGGATCGGCAAACAGCCAGAGGCTGGGTTCACCTTATTTTCCTTGTAGAGCTTCATCATCCCCTGCTGCATCGCCTGTTTGTCTTCGCCGGCGCGTTCCTTGAGCT
Source organism: Yoonia sp. (assembly GCF_046292185.1). Lineage (GTDB taxonomy): Bacteria > Pseudomonadota > Alphaproteobacteria > Rhodobacterales > Rhodobacteraceae > Yoonia. The sequence goes on along the minus strand of NZ_JBKBQY010000042.1, from coordinate 18,528 downwards.
TTTCCATCTCGGGCTGCAGCTCTTTCATCTTCGCCATCGAGACGTAGGATTTGTAGGCGAGCGGCAGCACAAGCGCCTTGAGGATCAGGGTCAGCGCCAAGATCGACCAGCCCATGTTGCCGATATAAAGGTTCAGTGTGTGCAGCAGCCAGAAGATCGGCTTGGTCAGGAAAAAGAACCAGCCCCAGTCGATGCTATCCAGAAATCCGTCCACGCCGCCTTCGTTTTCATAGTCGCGAATTGCGTCCCATTCCTTGGCCCCTGCAAACAGGCGGGTGGTCACGGTCGCGCTTTCACCGGGGGCGATGGTGCTGGCGGGCATCACAGCTTCGGCCTGATAAAGGTTGCGTGCCTCGAAATATTTGGATGTGGACCGGAAAGGCGATTGCTGGTCGGGGATCAGCGTGGTCATCCAATAATGGTCGGTATAGCCGATCCAGCCGGATTGATTGACGTCGATACGTTCCGCCTGCGTCCGTTCAAGGTCATTAAACGGGTGATCCGTGATATTGCTATAAGACGTTTCATCCAACACGCCATCCGACATCCGCACCAGACCTTCGTGCAGGATAAAGAACCGTTTCAGGTCAGATGGTTCGCCGTGCCGCCGCAGGATCCCGTAAGGTCGTGCGGCCACCGCTGCTTCCCCCACGTTTTCAACGCTTTGCGCGATGCTGAACATGAACCTGTCATCGACAGATATTTCGTTGCGGAAAATCTGACCTGCGCCATTGTCCCAGACCAGGGTGACCGGGGTGGTGGGCGTCAGGACATCGCCGCTTTCGACTGACCATGTCGTGTCGGGGCCGGGCACGGCAGTGACATCCAGCCCGTCGGTGGCGGTCCAGCCGAAAGAGGCGAAATAGGCATCGATTTCGCCCACCGGGCGCAGCAGCCGCACGATCGGCGCGTCGTCGGCCAATGTCTCGCGGTAACCCGTCAGCGCCAGATCGTCGAGCCGTCCGCCCTGCATGGAAATGGACCCGGTCAGCTCAGGTGTTTCGATCCGCACCCGGACGGCCTCTACCGCGGGTTCTTCGGTTGCCGTGGGTGCGGTGGCTGTGGGGGACGTCGGATCGGCGAGCGGCACGGTCGGGTCAGTGGTTTGCGTGACAACCTCTGCCGGGGTGTCTGTGACAATCTCTTCAGGCGGAAACAGCAGTGTCCACGACATGATCACCGCAAAGCTGAGCAGCGTCGCAAGGATGAGGTTCCGGTTCTGGTCGTTCATCTGAAAACACCTGTTTCCCACATAAATAATCAGGGACGTTCAACCTGTCGGGGGGGCAAAGGTCAAGCGGTTTTCAAGAATGCGCTCCGTTTGGCACCGTTCCACACGCAAGATTGCGCAAGCGCGCTGGTGTAAGACGGGCGATTGCCCGCACTATAAGGTGTTCCGACGAAGGCTAAGCCACTGCACTTCGCTGCCAACTGTTCGCCGGAATGCAAAAGGCCGGGCAAATGCCCGGCCTTTCCTGATAGCTGCTTCGGCGGATTAACCGTCCCATTCTTCCATGGCATCGAACTGATCGGCGGTGATCGTCGTCGTTGCCCGCAGGTTCGTGGTCATGCCGCTGTCGTCGCGGGACAGTTGGATGTCGGCGAAATCAACCGCTACCGATTTGGCACCGATCCCAAGAAAACCACCCACATCAATGATGACGTTGGCAACCTGACCTTCTTCGGTCAAGACGATATCCGATATGCTGCCGACGCGTTCGCCCGCAGAATCATGCACGTCCGTGCCCTGCAGATCGTCAGCCGTCAATGCTGTGCGTTCATCGCCTGTGAGAAAGGGATCGTCACTGGCGGCCATATCGTCACTGACCATCGGATCATCTGCCATTGGCGCGTCTGTGGTGGCCGTGTCATCTGCTGCCAGCGGGTCGTCTGCCATTGGCGCATCAGTGGTGGCCGTGTCGTCTGCTGCCAGCGGATCATCTGCCATTGGCGCGTCTGTGGTGGCCGTGTCATCTGCTGCCAGCGGGTCGTCTGCCAACGGCGCATCTGTGGCGGCCGTGTCGTCTGCTGCCAGCGGGTCATCTGCCATCGGTGCATCGGTGGTTGCAACATCGTCACCCATAGCCGGGTCATCGGCCAACGGTGCGCCATCGGTGGTGTCGTCAACCAAGGCACCGTCTGTCTCGGCCTCGGTGCCGACGGCCGTGTTGTCGCCCGTCATAAAGGTGCTGCCCTGTTGACTCACGGAATCGCGGTCAAGTTCCGGACGATTTTCCAGTTCCTCGACCGAGCCACTGAAGACGACAAAAAAGTCACCGTCAGAATCGGTTTCGGCAACCAGGGTCAGTTCTTCCAGCGAGGCACTCACCGGGCGGGACCCGATTCCAAAGAATCCACCCACGTCCAGAACGACGCTCTCGATCTGACCATCTGCAGTGAAGATGATGTCATCAATCGATCCGGCGCTTTCCCAGTCGTCTGCGGGCGCGTCAATCGTGTCTGGCACGACACCACCGCCAGCGCTGCTGACATAGACCGATTGGCCGATCAGTTCTTCAGCGGTGACAGGTGTGCCGTTCAGGTCGATCGTGCCAAAGGTTTCGGCTTGGAATTCGGTCTGTGCTTCGGCTGCGCCGGGTTCGACGGTTTCCGTTTGCGCGAACGCCGGCATGGCGGTCAGCGCAACAAGCGCGGTTGTTGCAAGTATATGTTTCATTTCGTTACTCCTTAACGGTGCTGCGAATGGCGCTCGAAGACAGGTCTTGACGCCTTGTGCCTGTACAACTTCGCCTGGCGCAGATGGTTTCATTCAGCGAGAAAAACATTCCCACGTTTCTGCGGGAACCAAGGCAGTTGCTACGGCGTTAGCTACCGGTAGCGTCATAGTGCTGCGGATAGATTCAAAGGCATTCAGATCATGCAGCTTGTGACGAATACGGCAACGCAGGGCGATGCCGGGGCTATTGATGATCTTCAGGTGCTGATCACCGCCCAAGAGGCATATCCGGCCTTTGAAGAGGCCGTTCTGGATGCTGAAAAGACGATCACTGCCAGTTTCCGTATATTTGACCTGATGACAACGCTACGATCCCCGCGGGGCAGGCAGATCGGCGCGACGTGGTTCGACCTGTTCCGCCATGTTCTGGATCGTGGCGTTGCCATCCGTCTTGTCGTGGCAGATTTTGACGCGGTCGCTGCTGTTGATCTGCACCGGATGGCCTGGCGCACGCAGCGCCAGATCGAGGCGCTGCGGGAAGTTGTCGGACCTGCCGCAAAACTCTCCTTCTCCATCGCGCTGCATGCCGCGACTTGCGGGGTCGTTCCTGGTCTGACGCTATATCCGCTGGTCCGGTCAAAACTCCGCGAGATCGCGACGGAGGTGGCGCAGATGACGCGGGCAGAGCGGGCAGAGTTTCGTTTGGAAGCGCCGGGTTTGCGCAATATCTGTGACTGGGATGACGATGATTTGCCACGATTTCCGGTCCGGTTTCCGCGCGTCACCCCGGCGACCCACCATCAGAAGCTGGCAGTTTTTGACGGAAAGAAAGTTTATATCGGCGGGCTCGACCTGAATGAACGCCGCTTCGATACCAAGAACCACGCCCAGCCGGCCCATCAGACCTGGCATGACGTTCAACTGATGGTGACCGGTCCGGTCGCTGCCGCGGCACAGGCACATCTGGATACATTCCTGGACAGTGTGTCGGGCAAGGTATCCCCCGCGCCACTCTCGGAGGGTTTCCTGCGCACGCTGTCGCGCAGACGTTGGAATGCGCCGTTGCATCTGTCGCCCCATACTGAGGTTTCCGAGATTGAGCAGACGCATCTGCACGCGATCGCCCGATCCCGGCAGATGATCTATCTGGAAACACAGTTCCTGCGGCATCTGCCGCTGGCGCGCGCCCTTGCCCGCAGGGCAGGCGAAGTTCCTGCGCTCAGGCTGATCGTGGTACTGCCCGCCGCGCCGGAGGATCTGGCTTTTTCAGATCATCAGGGGTTGGATGGCCGGTTCGGCGAAGACCAGCAATTGCGCTGCATCACCTGTCTTCAGGAAGCGTTCGGGCCAGAGCGGATGCTGATTGCGTCGCCAGTGCAACCGCGCAAAAGTGACAGCAAGGACCGCGACGCGCTGGCCGATTCCCCCTTGGTCTATGTGCATTCCAAGGTGTCAGTTTTTGACGATGCGGCCGCGATTGTGTCATCCGCCAATCTGAACGGACGCAGCATGCGCTGGGATACAGAGGCCGGACTTCACATCACACGACAGGATCAGGTCGTGCATGTGCGTGAACGGGTCATGTCATCCTGGCTGCCCGCTGATGCCGGGCCGGAATATCTGGACTGCGCAGCCGCCTTTGCGCATTGGGCAGATTTGGTGCGCAAAAACACAAAGCTGCCGCCGCAGGACAGACGCGGTTTTCTGGTTACCTATGATTCCGATGCGGCGCGTGAAAGCGCGACGTCCGTGCCCGGTGTGCCCGCCGAAATCGTCTGAGCGCACAGGTCACAAAAGCGGGCGACGGACCGGATCGCGGTCCTTTTCAAGCTCGGCAAAGGCGCAAAGCGCATCATGATCATGGATCTGCAACTGCCCATCCCGCCAGGTCACGGCACCGGAATCGCGCAGTTTTTTCAGGGTTTTGTTCGTGTGTACCAGCGAAAGCCCCAGGGCATCAGCCATGTCCTGTTGCTTGTAGGGCAGGGGCATTTTGCCGTTGTCGGCCAGCCCTACGGCCTCGCCCCGATCATAAAGGCGGATCAATGCGCGCGCGACACGGGCAATCCCGCTCATGTGACCCAGAATGGCAAGATTTTCACCCAGAAAGTGTTCTTCGACCGCGGCCAGCCATGTCAGATCAAAGGCGCGGCCGGGTTGATCACGGAATAATTCCCAGAGCCGTTTGCGATCAAAGACGCAAAGCGTCATGTCGGAGGTGGCCTCGACCGAATGCTGCATCTCGCGCATGACACCGGCCTGAAGACCGACAAAGTCACCTGGCATCACGAAATTGATTACCTGCCTGTCGCCCGACATCAAGGTTTTGTAACGGAGACCCATCCCTTTCAGCGCAGTGTATAACTGCGGGCTGTTGGAGCCTTCCATCATGAGTGTCGTGCCGCTGGCGATCTCCATTTCGCCCGACTTGAAACTTTGCATGAAATTGACTTCACGTTCGGTCATCGGGTCGAAGATAGGGCGCTTGCGAAGCGGACAATGTTGACAACTTCTGACCATGCAAGCGCACCTTTGACTACTGTCTGTGATCGTTACTGGCTGAAAGCGTTAGAAGCGGCTCCGTTGCATGTCAACGACGTGGTCGACGCGCGGACCGGCCAGCCTGCAATCCGACGGCAAATGCCTCTGCTACCCGCAAGAATGGGTCGTCGGTTTTTGGTGGCGCTTGCGGTGTCGGGCGTGGGGCGACGACGGCGGGCTGGCTGCGGCTTCCGAGCAGGAAAAAGCATATGCCCAGTAGCAGATATATCAGCCCGATCACCGTCGAAGCGACGAGCGTGTTTTCATAACTGGCAAGCAGCACCCATAGCGCCACGGTGAGGAATGCCACGCCGGTAAGGGCAAAAATGACCCCAGCGGCCGTGAAAGCAGCCGTGCGCGCTGCGAGACGCGCCCGGCTGCGAAGGTCAAAAAGAAGACCCGCCATGGGTTACTTCCGTCCTGTCAGGAAACCCAGTAGAAAGCCGACGCCGACCGCAAGCCCGACGGCCGCGGCAGGCTGCTGACGCACCGCGTCCGCGGCTTGCTGCCCCAGTTCTTCGGCCTTGTCATGTGCAGCTTGATATTGCTGCTCACCGGTCGCACGCAGCTGGGCAGCCTTGGCGCGGGCCTGTTCCATTGCCGCATCTTTCGTGGCGCCGCCTAAATCTGCGAGTGATTGTGTGATTGCAGAAATATCGTTGCGCAGAACAGCGATCTGTTCTGATAGCTGGTCAAGGTTTTCCTGCGGTGTGCCATTCCCGGAAGCTACTTTTGCTTGTGCCATAATCATAATCCCTTACTGGTTGTTCGCCAAGCTAACGCTTCTTCGCCTTGAAAGTTCCACCAAGGGCAAAAAAACATTCTGCACCAGCCAGGAGCCCGGCAGGGGGAGCCGCGTGAAGCTCTGAAAAGCGATGGTTTTCAAGAGAAGAATAAATTTCTCGATGGAACTAAACGCTGATGTATATGTTGTGCCGACATAGAGGCGTATACTGCGCCTGATCGAGCGGCGGAATTACGGGCAATGGCAAGCAAGAAAACAGATCAACTGGATCGGCAAATCGATGAGAACCTCAGGCGCGTCTATATGAACGCAGCCAGCGAGCCCGTTCCTGACCGTTTTGCCAAGCTGCTGGAGCAGTTGCGTCAGCGCGAGGCCGATACAAATTCGCCAAAGGGACAATCGTGAACAACGACAACGCTAACAAAACAAATCCGCGCGATGAATTGGTCACACATCTGCCGGCCATGCGTGCTTTTGCAATGAGCTTGACCCGCAATTCGGCTGCGGCAGACGATCTTGTGCAGGATGCGGTCGTGAAGGCATGGGGCAATTTCGACAAATTTCAGACCGGCACCAACTTGCGTGCGTGGCTGTTTACGATTTTGCGGAATACTTACTATTCGCTCTATCGCAAGCGGCGTCGCGAGGTGGAAGACCCAGATGGCAAGCTGGCTGGCAAGATGTCCGAAAAGCCAGCGCATGACGGTCATCTGGCGATGGCGGATTTTCGTACCGCGTTCGCCAAGCTGACGGATGAACAACGCGAAGTGCTGATCCTCGTCGGGGCAGAGGGGTTTTCCTACGAGGAAGCTGCTGAAATGTGCGGTTGTGCCGTCGGAACGGTCAAAAGCCGCACCAACCGCGCCCGTAAACGGCTGGCTGAACTGATGCACATTGACGACGAGGACAAGCTGGAGCTGACGGATGCATCCACCTTGGCTGTCGTGATCAATAACAATGCCGCCTGATCCGGCGGATTTTTTGTTTTCGAGCAAGGGAACAAAGCCGCGCTTAAGGCGTTGCACGATCATGTAAATCATATTGGAGACCGCCATGAAAAATACCCGTATTACGTTCCTTGCCTTGCTGGCCGCTGGTGCATTGGCAGCTTGCGAAACCGTCGAAGGCGCAGGGCGCGACATTCAGACTGCGGGTCAGGTCGTGACAGATACGTCACAAGAGGCCCAACGGTAATTTATGACAAGACCACCTTTGCCATGATGTCGGCGTCATGGCAAAGGCTCTGACGATAGTATTGGCAGATCCCTATTATTATTTCTATATTCTGAACAATCCCGGAAGAAAGGGCATGTTCTGATGACGACAGCGCGCCTTCGTAAACTTGCCCGCCCCATCATGCTTGGTGCGGGCTTTCTGATGCCGGTCGTTTTTCCCGCAGAAACCATCGCGCAAACCGAACCCGCCGATATCCGGCATCGCTGCGAAGGGCCCGGGCTTGCACCATGTGAACTGGTTCTGGCGGAACATGATATCGCGCTGACGCTGATCCCCGGTTACGGGATCACCGAACCACAGATTTATGTCACCCCCGCCGGCGTCGCAGCAGAACGTCCCAGCTTTGACGTGGTGCGGATCAGTGATGGCGAAACTGTCGTGATGGTCAATGCCCGACAGGCCAGCGCGCCCTATTGTCAGGACAGTCTCGCGGGTGACGCAATGTGTGTGACAGAGGCGGTAACTGACGCCGATGGCATCGCGGTCGCCTTTGTGCTTGGATCGTTGAATTCTGCAGCGCTGATCGTCGATCTGCTTGCGATGAGCGAGGATGAACCGGGGCTGGACCCCGGCGATCTGCAGGGTGTTTGGTTCGCGGGCCTGAATACGCCCGGAGCGCCTGATCATGAAGCCCATTTCATCATGCTAGAATTGTTTCAGGACGTGGGGGATGATGCGGTTTTCGGTTATTTCGCGACCGCCCCCGATGTTGGCCCTTTGACGGGTATGTCGGGCAATGTCACGGGGCGCCTCTCGGACGGTGCGCTGTCGCTGACGCTCGCCGCCGCTGATGGCACCGCCTTGCTGGAATTTCAAGGCACGGCCAGCGGCGATATCGATTATTTTGGCGCAATCACGCCCGTCACGGACACGAGCGCGACCGTCGACACGCGGCTGACGCGCGTGGCGGGACCGGGTGAGGACTGGTCCGGCGCACCCTGGATGACGGGCCAGTCCGACGGCATGGCGGCTGCGATGCAGATGGGGCAGGCCGCGTTGGATGATATGTTCGGTGATCTGGGCGCTGACGACCGCGCCATGGCAGAGATCATGGGCGCGCTGATGGGGGCGGTTGCCGGGGCCGCGTCCGATCCTGCGCATGCGCAGACCGCCAGTTCGGCGAGACTCGCGCCGCTGGATGCGCGCACGGTCGATCTGCAAGGTATTCCCGCCGATGCCGTGATCGAGATGATCGTGCCCTTCCAGGATATAAGGCGATGATGAGCCGCATCTTTTTTGCCGCGCTGCTTGCCGCCATGGCACCCTTGCCTGGTAAAGCCGACACTGTGCTGGCGATCTGCGAGCCTGGTGGCTGCGTCTGTTCGCTCAGCCCGCTGTCGTCGCCGGAAATCATTGATATTGTCGGCACCACATTTGAGGCCGAAACGCCGGTTGACCCGAAACGTGCGACGCTGGTCTGGGAGCCGGACCCCGGGATTATATCATGGGTCGATGCCCCGCGCCGCGATATTCAGGCCAGTTTCGGCGGCACCGGCGAATGCCCCATCGCGCTGTTCGAGGAACCAGAAGAGCCGATCCTCCCGCTTGACGGGATCTGGCGATGGCAGACTCTGGGTGAATCCACCTCGGGCTGTCCGGCAATATTGGGCGGCATGCTGGCCGCATCGCGTGTAGAATTCATCACCACCCGCGTGGATTGGGACGGCGCGTTCGATCCCGCCCGCCTGACCGATATCCTGCCCCAGCCGGATATGGAGGGTCTGTCGCCCTATGAATGGGACGAGGTGGGCCCTTACCGCTGGCGGTCCGACAACGTGCAAAGCCGCGACTGCACCGACGGGTCCTGCGCTGAAATCGCGCTGACCCTGAACCTGACGTTAGTCGCCCCGGACCGGATCAGCGGGCTGTTGTCGTTGCGCAGCGCGATAGATTCGCCGCAGGCGGCGGTTCTGGCCGGGTTCGGTATGGCCGATTGCCGGGTCCGGGTGCGCTATGACATCATCCACACCCGACCCTGATCCGCACATGGGATGCCCCCTGTTCGACTGCCAACGTCATTTTCGCCGAATAAGAAAATTTTCCCGCCATCCGCGCGCGTTTGGGTGAAACGTTCCACGCTGCGCGATGCAGCACACCGCTATTGTCGCATTGCCTGACAACAAGGAATGGCGGTCGTGCCGGGTTATCGGGCGCGCCCCGGTCTTGTCTTGCGGAGAGCGGGAGCGATGGCTACCTCTGCCACGTCACAGGAAACAGGCCCAGATCATGTCCATCCAGATTTCTGCAATGACCAAAAGCTTCGGCCAGACCGATGTGCTGCGCGGGATCGACCTGTCGGTGCAAAAGGGTGAACTGGTCGCGCTGCTGGGGCCGTCGGGGTCGGGCAAGACAACGCTGCTCAAGATCATCGCGGGGCTGGAATGGCCCGATGCAGGACGGCTGGCGGTCGATGATCAGGATTGGCTGCAGCTGGCGGCGCAGGACCGCCGCATCGGTTTCGTGTTCCAGCATTACGCGCTGTTCCCGCATATGACGGTGCGCGACAACGTGGCCTTCGGCCTGACCGTGCGCCCACGCGCCGACCGGCCCGGTAAATCGGTGATCGCCGCCAAGGTGGATGAGTTGCTGCATTTCCTGCAGATCACCCATCTGGCAGACCGCTACCCGGGCCAGCTGTCCGGCGGACAGCGGCAGCGGGTTGCGCTGGGTCGTGCTTTGGCGATTGAACCCAAGGTTTTGTTGCTTGATGAGCCTTTCGGCGCGCTTGACGCGGCCATCCGTCGTGACCTACGCCGTTGGTTGCGCGGTGTGCACGATGCGACAGGGTCAACCACGATTTTCGTGACCCATGATCAGGAAGAGGCATTTGAACTGGCTGACCGTGTGGTCGTGATGGGCGCAGGCAGGGTTGAACAGATCGGGCATGCCGATGCGATCCATGATCATCCCGCGACGCCTTTTGTCGCGCGGTTCATGGGGGCGACAGTGGAATTGCCGGTCACGCTGCAGGCCGGTCGCGCCGATGGCGCAGGGCTGGACCTGACCGCTCTTTCGCGCCGTGCCTTGCCGGACGGTCCGGCGCAATTGCTGGTGCGCCCGCAGGACATCACCCCTGTTCCCGAAACGGACGCCCCCTGGCGCATCGTCACGCGCATGTCGAACGGCGCGCATCTGCGGTTGGTCCTGCGCCACCCTGATTTGGGCGAGGCAGAGGCAGACGTCCCCCGTCGCGCCGTCAAGGCCGATGCATTGGTCCCTGACGCCACCGTCCGCCTGAAGATAGAAGCAGGCACGATTTTTCCACAGGACCGCCCGCAACAAGCGGCGGCCGGAACCCCCAAGACAACCCCAACAAGACTGGAGTCTTCGCGATGAAATTTCCCACCCTGACCGCTGCCGCGCTTGCGCTGTCGCTGGGCGCCGCCCCTGCCACCGCACAGGATACATTGCTGAACGTCAGCTACGATATCGCCCGCGAATTGTTTGAGGCGCTGAACCCCGCTTTCGCTGCCCATTGGGAAGAAACCACGGGCCGCACCGTCACCATCGACATGAGCCATGGCGGATCATCCCGTCAGGCCCGCGCCATTCTGGAAGGTTTGCCCGCCGATGTTGTGACTTTCAATCAGGAAACCGATATCGACGTGCTGGCCGAAGGTGGCCTGCTGCCCGCCGAATGGCGTGACCTGTTGCCCAACAATGCGTCGCCCTATTATTCGTTGCCCGCCTTTCTGGTCCGTGAAGGCAATCCGCTGAACATTCAAGATTGGGACGATCTGGCCCGCGAAGATGTGGCACCCATCTTTCCGAACCCCAAGACCAGCGGCAATGCGCGTTACACCTATCTGGCGGCCTATGCCTATGCGCTGGCGAACAATGGTGACGATCACGCCGTCGCACAGGAATTCGTGCGCGATATCTTCTCCTCCGTCCCGGTGTTCGACACAGGCGGGCGTGCGGCGACGCAAACTTTTGCCGAGCGGAACATTGGCGACGTGCTGGTCACCTTTGAGGCTGAGACCGGCGGCATCGCTGCCGAATATGCTGATCAGGGGTTGGAACGCGTGACACCGTCGCAAAGCCTGTTCGCGGCCTTCCCTGTCGCCGTCGTGGCAGAGAACGCGGAACGCAACGGATCGACCGAAGTCGCCAATGCCTATCTGGAATGGCTTTACAGCGCCGAAGCACAGCAGATTCTGGGCGAATATTTCTACCGCCTGACTGATGAAACTGTCGCGGCTGAATTCGCTGACAGTCAGGCCGATGTGGAACTGGTCACTGTCGACGACATTTTTGGCGGCTGGGATGCGATCCGCACCGAACATCTGGCCGATGGTGCGATCCTTGACCAAGTGTTCGTGAACCAGTGATCCCATGACCGCCGCAACCGCACAAACCGGCGCGCCGGTCCGCGCCAAGCGCGTCCTGCCGGGGTTCACCCTCAGCCTTGGTGTGACGTTGCTGTACTTGACCTTTATCGTGCTGATCCCGGTCCTTGCCCTGATCCTGAAAGGGGCAGAGATCGGTCCGGCACGGTTCTGGCAGATCGTCAGCAGCCCGCGTGCGGTTGCGGCATTCCAGATCACGTTGACCGCGGCGGTGATCGCGACGATATTCAACGCCATCTATGGCCTGCTGATGGCATGGGTGCTGGTACGCTATGAATTTCGCGGCAAACGTATCCTTGACGCGTTGATGGATGTGCCATTCGCGCTGCCGACCGCGGTGGCCGGTCTGTCGCTGACAGCCTTGTTTTCCGCCAACGGTTGGTTCGGTAGCGTGCTGGAGGCGGCGGGTCTGCAAGTCGTCTATACGATCTGGGGCATTGCTCTGGCGATGGCCTTTACCTCTGTCCCCTTCGTCGTCCGTACAGTCCAGCCGGTGCTGGAAGATATGGACCCCGCACTCGAACAAGCCGCCGTCACGCTGGGCGCGCGTCCCTGGGCGATCTTTACGCGTGTTGTCTTTCCCGCGATCCTGCCCGCGTGGCTGGCCGGTTGCACCACGGCCTTTGCCCGGTCGCTGGGTGAATTCGGTGCCATCGTATTTATCGCGGGCAACCTGCCCTTCCGCACGGAAATTGCCGCCCTTCTGGCTTTCATCAGACTGGAAGAATTCGACTATAATGGCGCTGCGGCCATCGCGCTGGTCCTTCTGGGCTTTGCGCTGGTCTTACTGGTGGTGTCAAACCTGCTTCAGGTCTGGGCGTCGCGCCACCGCGAGGCGACAAGATGAGCCAGATCATGCTTCCCGGCCAGTCCCGCCAAGGTGAACGCATCCTGATCGGCATCGCCGTGGTGCTGACGCTTTTGTTCATCGCCGCCCCCTTGGTCTATATCTTTGTGCGCGCCTTTTCTGAAGGCTGGCGTGTCTATGCGGAAAATATCCTGCATCCGGCGACGCTGCACGCAATCTGGCTGACCACGATTGTCGCGATCATCGTCGTGCCGCTGAATGTCGCCTTTGGCGTTGCTGCCGCTTGGGCCGTGGCCAAGCATCGCTTTCCGGGGCGCGGCATCCTTGTGACGATCATCGAAATCCCGTTCTCGATCTCGCCGATCATCGCGGGGATCTGCTATCTGCTGCTTTACGGACGCCAAGGTCTGTTGGGGCCCTGGCTGCAGGCCAATGATCTGCAGGTCATGTTCGCCTTGCCGGGGATCGTGCTGGTCACGATGTTCGTCACCGCCCCCTTCGTCGCGCGCGAGGTGCTGCCGCTGATGCAGGCGCAAGGCTCCGAACAGGAAGAGGCCGCCGTGACGCTTGGCGCATCCGGTTGGCAGGTGTTCCGGCGCGTGACCCTGCCCAATATCCGCTGGGCACTGCTTTATGGCGCGGTGCTCTGTACGGCGCGCGCGGTGGGGGAATTCGGTGGCGTGTCGGTCGTATCTGGCAATATCCGGGGGCAGACCAATACGCTGCCGCTGCACGTGGAACTTTTGTTCAACGATCTAAATGCCGTGGGTGCTTTCGCCGCTGCCTCTACCCTGACACTGATCGCTGTTGTGGCTTTGATCGTCAAAGCGATGTTGGAAGGGCGGCGGGGCTGACCGCCATCCTGCGTCTTCCACCGGCCCGGCTTGACACCGGTCGCTGCATATTTAACCTGCAATACACGACAGGGGCGTCCGCTTATGCGGGCTGAGAAGCACCCTTTGAACCTGAACCAGATCATGCTGGCGTAGGGAGTCTGTGACATGATCGGCCAAGGCTTTGTCTGGTCCGGCGCTCACCGACCCCGATGCGGCGGGGGATATATGATGAACGACCTTACACCTGTTGCTGCGATCCGCCGGGCTGGTACGCCATGGTGTCGCGCGTGATTGCCAATATCCTATCGATCGCAGGGTCTGACCCTTCGGGCGGGGCCGGTATTCAGGCGGATATCAAGGCGATTTCCGCGAATGGTGGCTATGCGATGGCCGCGATCACGGCGTTGACGGCACAGAACACCCAAGGCGTCAGTGCCGTGCAGATGATCCCGGCTGATATGGTGGCCGCGCAGATCGCCGCAATCCGCGCAGATATCCGCATCGACGCTGTGAAGTTGGGGATGCTTGGCGATGCCGCGATCATCGTCGCAGTGGCGCAGGCGTTGCAGGGGCTGGGCGCGCCCATCGTGCTGGACCCGGTGATGGTCGCCAAAAGCGGGGACCGGCTGTTGCAGGCGGCGGGGGTGGCTGCCTTGCGCGACATCCTGCCGCTGGCAACGATCATTACCCCCAACCTACCCGAAGCGGCTGATCTGCTGAACCAGCGAGAGGCAGCGACCCGTGACGAGATGCAGGCGCAGGCGCAAGCCCTTCTGACACTCGGGCCGGGGGCCGTGCTTCTGAAAGGCGGTCATTTGCCGGGCGACGATTGCCCTGATCTTCTGGCTGACAGCAATGGCCTAACATGGCTGCCCGGCGCGCGACAGGCGACGCACAAGACCCATGGCACCGGCTGCACCTTGTCATCGGCCTTGGCGACATTGCTGGGGCAGGGGGTGTCGCTGGCGCAGGCCGCGGAACAGGCCAAAGCCTATGTTGCTGGCGCCATCGCCGGGGCGGATGCCTTGTCGGTTGGGCACGGCCACGGCCCGACGCATCATTTTCACGCTTATTCCTGAGGCAATTCCACTGCGCTTTTGTGAAGTTTTTTCCTTCGGTGCCAAGATGGGTTGGCACCCGCTACGCTTCGTGTATATCGCGACGGGTAAACATGGACCCGAGGGAAACCTCGGGTGGCTCTTCCGGCCGCCTATCCGCCGGACAACCTGTTAGAACCAAACGTTGTCGGCGCATGACGCCGAACAGGAAAGATTTACATGATATCTCTCGACACATACCGGGCCGAATGGTTCGGTAACATCCGGGGTGATCTGCTGGCGGGGCTTGTTGTCGCCCTTGCGCTGATCCCCGAAGCGATTGCCTTTTCGATCATCGCGGGCGTGGACCCCAAGGTCGGGCTTTACGCCAGCTTTTCGATCGCGGTCCTGATTGCCTTCACCGGCGGACGGCCCGGCATGATTTCTGCCGCAACGGCGGCGACCGCCGTGCTGATGATCACGCTGGTCCGCGAACACGGGCTGGAATATCTGCTGGCCGCCACCGTGCTGGCCGGTCTGATCCAGATCGGCGCGGGCGTGCTAAAGCTTGGCTTTATCATGCGCTATGTCTCAAAGTCGGTGATGACCGGCTTTGTCAACGCACTGGCGATCCTGATCTTCATGGCGCAGTTGACCGAACTGGACCCGGCGCTGGTCACCTGGCTGACCTATGTGCTGGTCGCGGCCGGCCTTGCCATCATCTATCTGTTCCCGCTGATCACCAAGGCGATCCCGTCGCCTCTGGTCACCATCGTGGTGCTGACGGCGCTGGTGATGTTCTTTGGCTGGGACGTGCGCACCGTGGGCGATATGGGCGAATTGCCTGACACGCTGCCGGTGTTCCTGATCCCGCAGATCCCGCTGAACCTCGATACATTGATGATCATCCTGCCATATTCCATCGCGGTCGCTGTCGTCGGCCTGCTGGAAAGCCTGATGACACAGAACATCGTCGATGACCTGACCGATACGAAATCCAACCGCAATCAGGAATGTATCGGGCAGGGGATTTCCAACACCGCGACCGGCTTCATTGGCGGTATGGCGGGCTGTGCGATGATCGGGCAGTCGATCATCAACGTCAAATCCGGTGGGCGCGGGCGGCTTTCATGCTTTGCTGCCGGGGTCTATCTGTTGTTCATGGTGGTGGTTCTGGGCGATCTGGTCAGCCAGATCCCGATGGCGGCACTTGTCGCGATCATGATCATGGTCAGCATCGGCACCTTTTCATGGTCGTCGATCAAGGCGCTGCGCACGCATCCGCAGTCATCATCCGTCGTGATGATCGCGACCGTGGTGACGGTGGTCTATACCCACAACCTTGCCATCGGGGTTCTGGTCGGTGTGCTGCTGTCCGGCATCTTCTTTGCCGCCAAGATCGCGCAGTTGTTCAAGATCACCACCACGATCTCGCCCGATGGGCGCGAACGGACCTATGTCATCGAAGGCCAGATGTTTTATGGGTCTGTCGAGGATTTCATGAACGCCTTTGATTTCAAGGAAGCCTTGGATAAGGTCATCATCGACGTCAGCCGCGCGCATATCTGGGATATCTCAAGCGTGCAGGCGCTGGATATGGCGATCCTGAAATTCCGCCGCGACGGGGCAGAGGTCGAAATCGTCGGCATGAACGAAGCGACAGAAACCATCGTGGACAGACTTGCCATTCATGACAAGCCCGGCGCGATGGACAAGCTGATGTCCCATTAAGGAGCGGATGATATGACACAACCCACACAAAAGATCGTCGCTTTCATCGATGGGTCGATCTATTCGGAAAGCGTCTGCAAGAATGCCGCGTGGATCGCTGAACGCACAGGTGCGGCGGTCGAACTGATCCATGTCTTAGGCGCGCGTGATACATCGGGCAAGCGCGACCATTCCGGTGCCATTGCGCTGGGCGCGCGCACCGCATTGTTGCAGGAACTGACAGAACTGGACGCGCAACGTTCCAAGCTGATGAGCCAACGGGGCCGCGCCATTCTGGACGATGCCCGTGCCATTCTGGAAAAGGACGGCGTGACCGAGATCAGCACCCTCCTGCGCCATGGCGACGTGGTCGAGGCCGTATCAGAGGTTGAGACCGATGCGCGCGTCATCATCGTGGGCAAACGCGGTGAGGATGCTGATTTCGCCAAGGGCCATCTTGGGTCCAATCTGGAACGGATCGTACGGACCAGTCAGAAACCTGTTTACGTCGCTTCGCGGGCCTTCAGAGCTGTCAAGAAGGTGCTGGTCGCCTTTGACGGCGGTGCCTCTGCCATGAAAGCTGTCGATCACATCGCGCGCAGTCCGGTGTTTCAAGGCCTGAACATTCATGTCGTCACCGTTGGCAATGAAACGTCAGAGGTGCGCAAAGGGCTGGAAAACGCCAAGGCCGTGCTGAGCGCCGCGGGTCTTGAGGCGCAGACATCCGTCCTGCCCGGTCAACCGGAAAAGGCATTGGCCGATCTGGTGGAAAAGGACGGTTTCGACATGCTGGTGATGGGTGCCTATGGCCACAGCCGGATCCGCAGCCTGATCATCGGATCGACCACGACGGCAATGATCCGGTCCTGCAAGGTGCCGGTCGTCCTGATACGCTGATCCGGCCGGTCCGATAAACCGGCGCTTCCGTCTCATGCAGCGCAGAGACGCGGCATGACCGTCAAGGCGGGAGGAACGTTTTATCCGCCTTCGGTTTCGATGTTCATCTCGGTGCCGCAATGTTTGCAATGGATCGCGTCAGGATCATGCAAAACCAGTCCACAGGTCGGGCATTTCTCGCGCACCTTCGGCGGCTGAAAGACGGATTGCAGCAAATGCAGGAACAATCCGACGCCGACGATCAGGATGGCAATCGAAAGCCAGCGCCCGGATGTCCCGACCAGAACGATGTCGCCAAATCCCGTAGTGGTCAGTGCGGCCATGGTGAAATAAAGCGCATCAACCCAAGTTTCGATATCGGGGTTCATCCTGTATTGTGACGCGTGAACGACGCTGGAGACGATAAATATGAACACGGCCAGATTCACGCTGCGCTGGATAACTTCTTCATTCCGGCGGAAAAAGCGGCTGTCGTCACGTAGTTCCTGCAAGACGCGATAAGACCTTATCACGCGCAATGCGCGCAGCACCCGCAGGAATGCGAAATCACCAAAAATCAGCGGTGCCAGCAAGCTGAGGATCACGACGACATCGGCCCAGTTCAACAGGTCCTGCAACATGAATTTGCGCCTGCTGGGCGCGATCATCCAACGTGCGATCAGATCGGCAGCTACGATCAGCGCCATCAGCAGATAAAGGGCGGGGAAATCATGCTCGGTGCCAAAGACGCTTGTTATGACATAGCTGCCGATGATCGTTGAATCAAAAACCAAGAGCCCCAGCCGAAAGCGCAATCCTGCTGTGCTGCGCCCATGGTAACACTCGTAAAGCGTCCCGCGCAGCGAGGCAAAACGCCCCTCGAATCGTTTTCTTGCCATCTCGTTTGTTCCACCCTGCAGGGTATGAGTTGCACGTGATCTGCTAAGTCTATGCGGAATAATGATATTATTCCACGTATCAATTGAAGATCAATGTCCGCTAGGTTAAACGCGTCGCTTCTTCTGCCTGTGCCACGCTATTGCAGATAAATGATAGGAAAGGGATCGATAATGACAGATCACACCGAACCGGGCGATGACGTGCCCGAAGTCGAAGCAATTCCCGAGCCCGAGGGCGATACTGAAATTATCGAGACAACTTACGATATCGGTCAGGATAATTTCAGTGGTGCCGTCGCGCTGGAACTGGACCTGCATAAGATCGTGTTTTCCGTTTCGGCCGTTTCCATCATGCTTTTCACGTTTCTGACGTTGGCATTTCAGAACCAGGCAGAGCCGCTGTTCGTCGGGTTGCGCGACTGGCTGACCGCAAATCTGGATTGGTTTTTCCTGAGTGCCGGCAATATCTTTGTGTTGGTTTGCCTCGGCCTGATCATCTCGCCCTTGGGTCGCGTGCGCCTGGGCGGGCCGGATGCGACGCCGGATTACGGTTATGTTGGCTGGTTTTCGATGCTTTTTGCCGCAGGCATGGGCATCGGGCTGATGTTTTTCGGTGTATCCGAACCGATGGGCCATTTCGATGCTGCCTTGGGCGGGATCACCCTAGGCGAAGATGGCTTGCGCACAGATTGGGCCCCACTTGGCGGCGCGGAAGGCAACATAGATGAATCCCGCCGTCTTGGCATGGCCGCCACGATCTTTCACTGGGGCCTGCACCCTTGGGCGATCTATGCCGTGGTCGCACTGGCGCTGG
>NZ_JBKBQY010000041.1:0-28203 GCF_046292185.1 Yoonia sp. | reverse complement strand
GCGTTTTCGTGGCACAGGGCGTGTTCCTTTTCCTGCTGGCAGTGATGATTCACCTCGTCCTGCTGAGCAATGAAAGCACCAACTGGTTCCAGCGCGCCTTTGGCGGCTGATCTGCGTTTTCATATGACATCGCTCCGGGCGGGGTTCTGATCCGCCCGCAGCAAACATCGACATTGACGCTCACAGGGCGCACCCGAACGGGGATGCAGGGCCTGTAGACATATGGAGTATGAAGATGGCACAGCTCAGCTTCGAAAGAAAATACCGGGTCCGTGGCGGGACCTTGGTAGGCGGAGATCTGTTCGACTTCTGGGTGGGGCCATTTTACGTTGGCTTCTTTGGAGTCGTGACGTTCTTTTTCGCAGCCCTTGGGACAATATTGATATTTTACGGGGCCAGCCAAGGCCCGACATGGAACCCGTGGTTGATTTCGATCAACCCGCCACCATTGGATTACGGACTTGGTGCCGCGCCCTTGCTGGACGGCGGCCTATGGCAGATCATCACGATCAGCGCGGTTGGCGCTTTCGTCGGCTGGATGATGCGCGAGGTTGAAATCTGCCGCAAACTTGGCATCGGCTATCACGTGCCATTCGCCTTTGGCGTGGCAATCCTTGCCTATGTCACGCTGGTCATCATTCGTCCGGTACTGATGGGGGCCTGGGGGCATGGTTTTCCATACGGAATTTTCAGCCACCTCGATTGGGTGAATAACGTGGGCTATGCCTATGGCAACTTCCATTACAACCCGGCGCATATGGTCGCGATCAGTTTCTTCTGGGTCACTGCCGTTGCCCTGGCGCTGCACGGATCGCTGGTTCTGTCGGCGGTCAACACCGGCAGGGGATCGAAGACAATCGCCTCGCCTGACCATGAAGACACCTATTTTCGCGATCTGATCGGCTATTCGATCGGGCCACTCGGCATCCACCGCCTTGGTCTGTTTCTGGCCCTGATGGCCGGGTTCTGGAGCGCGGTCTGCATCGTCATCTCTGGCACCATCTGGTTCGAGGAATGGATCGTCTGGTGGGATTGGTACTATGAACTGCCTTGGTGGGTAGACCTGTAGGAGGGTATGAAAAATGGCTGAATATCAGAATATCTTCACGCAAGTCCAGGTACAGGGCCCCGCAGAAATGGGGGTGGTAGCAGACGACACGACGATGCGCGAACGCACCAAGAGCGCCCGCTTCTCCAGCCTTTTTGGCTTGTTTGGCAACGCGCAGGTCGGTCCCGTCCACCTTGGGTCCTACGGATTTGTCGCGGTGGCCGGCTTTGCGGCGTGGTTCTTCATCATCGGGATGAACTTCTGGGCGCAGGTTGGCTATAGCCCGGGACTTTTCTTCCGCGATCTGTTCTGGCTGTCGCTGGAGCCGCCTTCGCCTGCTTATGGGCTTGGCTTTGCGCCGCTGGAAGAAGGCGGATGGTGGCTGATCGCCAGCTTCTTCTTTCTGGTCGGGTGCTGTGCATGGTGGACGCACACTTATCAGCGCGCCAAGGCGCTGGGCATGGGCCTGCACGTGGCATATGCCTTTGCCGCGCTGCTCTGGTTGATCTTTGTGCTGAACCTGATCCGTCCGATCCTGATGGGATCATGGAGCGAGGCGGTCCCTTACGGTATTTTTTCGCACCTTGACTGGACCAACCTGTTTTCGATCACGCATGGCAACCTGTTCTACAATCCGTTCCACGCGCTTTCGATCGTGTTCCTTTATGGCTCGGCCTTGCTGTTCGCCATGCATGGGGCAACGATCCTGGCGGTCAGCCGCTTTGGCGGTGAACGCGAAATCGAACAGATCGTGGACCGTGGCACAGCATCGGAACGGGCTGCCCTGTTCTGGCGCTGGACCATGGGCTTTAACGCTACGATGGAAGGCATCCATCGCTGGGCCTGGTGGTTTGCAGTGCTGACCCCGCTGACTGGCGGCATCGGGATACTGCTGTCCGGCACTGTCGTGGACAACTGGTTTGTCTGGGCGCAAATCCATGGCTACGCGCCAGTAAACTGAGGAGAGAGATGATGAAAAACGACAACATCCTCGACGTGAACACCAAAAGCAGGCTGTCCGCCGACGTCACCTTTCTGATGCTCAAAGGTGCGGGCTATGCAGCGATTGTGGTTCTGGGGATATGGTTCTTTATCGCGGCATTCGCCGCGGTGGGGCGCGCCCTGCCGGAAGAAGCACGCATGGCCCCGGACCCGATCAACCGCCCCGCCCCTGCGGTGGAAGCAGTTGCAGAGCCGATGCCGGACGAGCCTGTCACGGACGAAGTCGTCCCGGTCGCTGACTGATAAACCCTTGGATCAGGCATAACGCGACGCCTTGCCTGATCCTTCGCTGTCGGATCACCTTTCCCTGGTCGGTCCGTCATTGGGGCCCAAAGCCCCAGTTCCCTTCCTGTTGGCTACAGGAGACTAGCGTCGCAAGCGGTTCACCCCACTTGCGACGTTTTTTTCATAGCAAAGGTGCCATCATGACAAATCGTCCATCAACACCGTTTCTCGACAGTATCGCAGGCCCCGCCGATCTGCGACGGATGAGCGATGCCGCACTGACCAGTCTGGCCGATGATGTCCGCGCCGAAGTGATTTCCGCGGTATCCGAAACGGGGGGCCATCTGGGATCATCGCTCGGTGTGGTCGAACTGACCGTCGCCATTCACGCCGTGTTTGACACGCCACGTGACAAGCTGATCTTTGACGTGGGGCACCAATGCTACCCGCATAAGGTGCTGACCGGCAGGCGGGACCGTATCCGCACCCTGCGTCAGGAAGGTGGGCTGTCCGGTTTCACCAAGCGCGCCGAAAGCGAATTCGACCCGTTTGGGGCGGCCCATTCCAGCACTTCGATTTCTGCCGCCCTTGGTTTCACCGTCGGTCGCGATCTGGGGATGCCCACTGGCGACGCCATTGCCGTGATCGGTGATGGGTCGATCAGCGCGGGCATGGCTTATGAGGCGATGAACAACGCAGGGTCCGAAGGCCGGAGGTTGTTCGTGATCCTGAACGACAATGAGATGTCCATCGCGCCGCCTGTCGGTGCGATGTCCAAATATCTGTCGGGTCTTTATGCATCCCCCTTGGGTGATCTGCACAAGATGGCCGCAGGGTTCGAGGCGGTTTTACCCGGCCCGATCCGCGACCATGCCCGCCGCGCGCGGCAGCTGGTGACAGGCGTCCAATCGGGCAATGCGGGTACATTGTTCGAAAGCCTTGGCTTTTCCTATATTGGTCCGATTGACGGTCACGACATGACCCAGCTTTTGCCGGTCCTGCGCGCCGCCAGAACACGCGCGACCGGCCCCGTGCTGATCCATGTCTGCACCAAAAAGGGCAAAGGCTATGCCCCCGCCGAACAAAGCGCGGACAAATATCACGGTGTTGCCAAGTTCAACGTTGCAAGCGGTGAACAGACCAAATCGCGCCCCAATGCGCCGAGCTATACCAAGATTTTCGGCACTGCCCTGACGGTCGAGGCGCAGCATGATCCGCGTATCGTTGCCGTCACCGCCGCGATGCCGAATGGCACGGGGGTTGATATCATGGGTCAGCGGTTCAAGAACCGCGTTTTCGATGTGGGCATCGCCGAACAGCATGGCGTGACCTTTGCCGCTGGTATGGCGGCGAGCGGGTTAAAGCCATTCTGTGCGATCTATTCGACTTTCCTGCAACGCGGTTATGACCAGATTGTCCATGATGTGGCGCTGCAAAACCTGCCGGTGCGTTTCGCGATTGACCGGGCCGGGCTCGTGGGTGCCGACGGGCCGACGCATGCGGGATCGTTCGACATCGGCTATTTGTCCGCCCTGCCCAATATGGTCGTGATGGCCGCGGGGGATGAACTGGAGCTGATGCGTATGGTGCACACCGCGGCGGATTATGACGCAGGGCCAATCGCCTTTCGCTATCCCCGTGGGGAAGGTGTGGGGCTGACCCTGCCCGAACGCGGCGAGATCATCGAGATCGGCAAGGGCCGCATCGTGCAGGAAGGGAGCGATATCGCGCTGTTGTCCTTTGGCGCGCATCTGGATGAATGTCACAAGGCGGCCCGCCAGCTTGCGGCGCAAGGTTTGTCCGTCACCATCGCGGATGCCCGTTTCGCCAAACCGCTGGACCGTGCGCTGATCCGGCAGTTGTTACGCCATCACAAGGCGTTGGTCACGGTGGAACAGGGCGCGCAGGGCGGCTTCGGTGCCATGGTTCTGCATGACCTGGCCAATGACGGTTTGCTGGACGGGCGCTGTCAGATCCGCACGATGACGCTGCCGGACCGTTACATCGACCATGCTGCGCCAGACGTGATGTACGCAGAGGCGGGGCTGACCGCCGTCGATATCACCGCGACCGCCATGCAGGCGGCAAACATGACTTTCCGCAGAACCGGCGATCCGCTGACCGGCCCGCGCATTGGTTGAAACCTTCTCGGCAGGTCTTAGATAGATTCTGTAACCAAGGAGACCGGAAATGAAAAATACTATGATCGGCGGTTCTATTGCCGCAATTATCGCAGCCAGCCCGGTACTGGCCGACACGCCACCGCCGGAAAATGCGCTGCCTTTGTCCGAAATCATCGCCATGGTTGAACAATCCGACGATGTCCAATGGATCGATGAGGTAGATTGGGATGATGACGGCTACTGGGACGTCGAATATTACACCGCTGACAACCGCAAGGTCGATGTCAGAATTGATCCGCTGACCGGCGCAGCATTGGCAAGATGAACAGCACAGCACGGGGGGCAAGGCGCTGCCCCCACCCGTGCACGCCTGGCGTTTGATAACCTCGACCTGTTCGTTTTCGGGAACGGTATAAAGTTTGCTTTGGCAATAGCGATCCACCATCGGTGACAGCAAAGGCCGGCTAATACAGCAAGTCCGCCCATGCAGAGATTCACCAGACAAGGTGCTACCGATTTTCTTGCATGACGTGCTAGCAACTTGTGGTGATGGCTACGGGGAAAAGCGTATACAGCGTCGCCACCAATCCGATCCACGTCCCGTAGCGCGGCAAACGGGCACTCAGGTCCGGGCCTTTCTGCAAGGCCATGAACAGTGGTACAAAGGCGGCAAGACCCACAGTCCAGCTTGTGATCAACAGGATGCGCGAGGTGATCCCTAGACCTTCCGGCCCCGTGATTCCTGCGCAGAAGGCACCATGTAACGCATAGACCAGTGTAAAGGTTGCCGCCCAGATCATCGGCCCGGCAAGTGTGAGCGCGAGCCACCTCATGCCAGTGCCTGCGCCAGAACGATGACCATCGCGAGCAGGGCGGTCGCCGCGGTAAAGCCTTGCCATGCCCGCCATGCGGGATGTGCACCTGGCGTCTGTTGATCAATCTCGCCCCGCGCGTGCTGGTTGGCGACAAAGGCGGCCATACCGGAGGCTGTGATGACATGCAGCCCGACATAACCCGCGACGACCGCGCGCAATGCGTCGCGCGCATGGGTTTTGGCGTCGTCCATCTGCGTCCATGACAGCCAGACCAGCGCGACCAGCGCAACGCCGTTCAGCACCACGCCGATCAGCGCCGCGCTGCGCGATGCCCCGGTCGCCACCCATGCCGCCGCGATCAGGGCGAGGGCGATGATCCCCAACCCGATCAGCGTTGCGATATTTTCCGCCCCCGCCACCGGGGCCGTTGGCCCTTGGGTTACGACGGATAGAAATGCCAGCCCGAATATCAGCGACGCAAACAGCGTGCCGTCGGCAACCAGCAGGGTGATCAGGCCGCTTTGCCCAAGGCTTTGGCGCGCCCGGTGATGCACGGGCAGGATCGTTCCGGGGGCAATCTCGACCGGGCTCATATCTCCGGCAGGGGCCATGCCGCGCCCCCAAAGCCAGATCAGCGCGGCGACCGGGATCAGGGCGAAGGCGGCCATCAGATAAATGCCACCCAGCATCAGCAGAACAAAGGCGCATATGCTTGCCGATAACGCCAAGGGCAGGGCCGTGTTTCCGGGCAGGATAGCGACGTGATCAGGCTCTGCCGCGATGGCGCGTGTGACAAGAAGTTCACGCCTGTCACGCGGGGCACCGGGCAAGGCGCCTTCTCCGCGCGCAAGCGGCAGGATAATATCACGCGCCGGGCGATCCAGATGCCGCGCCGTTGGTAGCGATGAAAAGTTGTAATTGGGCGACGGGACAGGCATCGCCCAATCCAGCGTCGGGGCCTCCCACGGATCGCGACGCTGGCGTTTTCCCAAAGTGATCTGCAACAGAAGATCCAGCGCGAACATGGCAAAGCCGATAGTCAGCACAAAGCTGAAGACAGAACTGGTCAGGTTCAGCCACACCCATTCAGGATTGTCGGGATAGATGTCCACCCGGCGCGGCATCCCCAGCAAGCCGGTCAGATGCATGATGAAGAACGTGCCGTGAAAGCCTATCAGGATGACCCAGAACGCTGTCTCGCCCAGCCCCTTGATCCGCGATTTGCCGGTGATCAGCGGCATCCAGTAGGTCGCTGCCGCCATCATCGGAAAGACAAAGCCGCCGATCAGCACGTAATGCAGGTGGGCGGTGACGAAGGCGGTGTCATGTGCCTGCCAGTTGAACGGCACGATCGCCAGCATGACGCCGGTCAGCCCGCCCATGACGAAGGTCAGAAAGAACCCGAGGATATGATACATCGGCAGATGCAATTGCGGCTGCCCCTTCCACATTGTGCCGATCCAGGCAAAGACCTGCACCCCCGTCGGCACGGCGACCAGCACGGATGCGGCAGAAAAGAATGCCAGCGCCATATGCGGGATACCCACGGTGAACATGTGATGCACCCACAACCCGAACGACAGAAAGACAAGCCCGAGGACCGCAGCGACAATCGCGCCGTAGCCCAGAATTTTCGTCCGGCACATCACCGGGATGATCATCGACATTGCGCCGGCGGCGGGCAGAAAGATGATGTACACTTCCGGATGCCCGAACAACCAGAAAAGATGCTGCCACAAAAGCGGATCACCGCCGCGCGCGACCTCGAAGAAAGGCCAGTCAAAGGCGCGTTCCAGTTCCAGTAGCACAGACCCCGCGATCAGCGGTGGAAAGCCCACCAGCATCATCACGCTGGTCCCCAGCATATACCACGCGAACAGCGGCATCTGCGTGAGCTTCATCCCCGGCGCGCGCTGGCGCAGAATGGTCACAGTAATCTCCACCGCCGCGGCGATGGCGGAAATCTCGACAAAGGTGACGCCCAGCAACCAGACATCGGCATTGATGCCGGGGCTGTGTGCCGCGCTCGACAGCGGCGTATACATGAACCAGCCGTCGCGCGGGGCGACGCCGAACAGCAGTGCTGTCAGCATGATCAGCCCGCCAAAAAGGTAACACCAATACCCCAAGGCCGTCAGCCGAGGAAAGGCCATGTCGCGGGTGCCAAGCAATTTGGGCAACAGCCAGATCCCCAGCCCTTCCAGCATGGGGATGGCGAACAGGAACATCATGATGCTGCCATGCATGGTAAAGATCTGGTTATAGATCTCTGTATCCAGAAACGCCCCGTCATGCGTCGCCAGCTGCGCCCTGATCAGCATCGACAGAATGCCGCCGATGGCAAAGAACACGAAGGCCGTCGCCATGAACCGCAAGCCGAGCGTGGTGTGGCTGACCGCCGTGATCTGCCCCCAAAGACCCTTGTCATTGGCCCAGACGCGGCCCAGTTCGCGATGCAAGTGCAAGGCGCGTTGCGGCCGATTGCGTGCCAGCTCGGCGGTGGCGGCATTTTCCTGTTCGGCGGCGGTAACGGCTGTGTCGGTCATTGCTCTGCCTCGCTCAGGTCTGGGGGCCAGTCGGCGTGTGCCTGCACGGAAAACCGCATGCCCGCGTGATCCAGCCCGCAGAATTCGGCACAAAGTCCGTCATATTCCCCCGGCGCATCGGCCATTAATCGCGCGCGGTTAGTACGGCCGGGAATTGCGTCCATCTTACCGGCCAGACGCGGCACCCAGAAGGAATGGATCACATCCTCGGAGGTGATCAGCACGTCGACGGAGCGATTGGCAGGGATGTGCAACAGATCGGTGCTTTCGACCATGTCGCCGTCCGGCCCTTCATGGCTGAATTCCCAACCCCATTGAAAGGCGTGGGCGTGCACGGTGACGGCGTCGTCGTCACGCGGCTGGATGCGTTCCCCGACCCAGAGGCCGGCACCCAGAAGCAGGGTCAGCACCGTCAGCGAGAAATAGAGGCCCAGACCATGGGTCCAGATTCGGGCGCCGGTGTCGGATGGTCGCCGAAAAGCGAGAATCAGCAGCACGACCACCAGCGCCGTGATCAGCGCGGCCCCCACCAGCATCACCCACCAAAGCCAGGCGATATCGGTGGCGACCGGTCCCGCAGGGGCCAATGTGGACAAGGGCGTATCGCAGGCCGCGAGAGGCATTGCGGTGACAAGGATGACAGCACGCTTCATAGCGGGTCCCATCCGGCGGGTATCTCATTGCCACGCGGTTCTTGCAGAATTGCGGGCAGCAGGGCGGTAAGTTCATCCAGCGAAGGTTTGGCCAGGACCAACCACAGCACCAACGCGATCAAAGGGATGATGCCGAGCAAGGCCAGCCCTGCAGGCGGCATCCGGAACGCCCCGTGTTCTTCGCCAGCGACCACGATCAGATGACCCAGCCAGACATGCAGCAAGACCATACCGGCAACCGCGACCAGCTTGGCCATCATCCAGATATCCAGCACTTCCAGCGCAAAGATCAGAACGGTGCCCGCAGCGACCGCGATGACAGCAGCAGGCGACAGCACGGCAGTATAGCTGTAATGCGTCAGCCAGCGGAATTCGGTGAACCCTGCCTGTGTTTTCATCTCATCCCGACGACCATAGATATGCATCAGCACCGGCAGCAGGATCAGTCCCGCACACCAGACCGACAGCGCCGATATATGCAGCGCCTTGAGGGTGGCGATCATGCGCGCAGACCTTCACGAAACAACCGCAAGGCCAGCAACCCTGCAACAGCCGCAATCGGCAGCATCCCCGGCACCCACATGATCAACCCGGCAAGCTGTTGATCTTCCAGCGCGCTAAGCCCGAAACGCTCTGCATGGGACAGATGTTCAAGGTAAAATGGGTTCTGCGCAAAGGTCAAAAGCGCGCCAAGCAGCCCCATCTGGCCGACCAGCGCCACAAGCCAGACAACGACAGTATGATCCCGCGTTCGCAGCACCGCCGACCAGAATGCCCAGGCAGGCAGGATCAGGGCGGTCTGCATCGCCCAGTAAACGGCAACTGATTGCCATGCAGCGCTGTAAACGGCAGGTACATGCCATAGCCACAATGCAGCGGACAGGCCTACAAACGCGGCCATCATCGGGAATCTGCGCATGGGAAAGGCGATCGCCAGCGCCGGTGCCAGCGCGCCGAAGACGACAAGATGATGAATGGTGCGAGCCGAAAACAGCGCCACGCTCATGGCGCAAAGCGGCGACACGAAGGCCACGACTGCGGCGCCCCCAGCGAAACCAAGCGCACGTTGACGGTGTTTCGTTGCACCGGCCCAAGCAAAGGCACCGCCGATCAGGAACGCACCCAGTACCGTGATCAGGAACGGATCGAAATTCCATACAAAAAACCAGTCTGCGGGGTTCGGCGCTGGGCCACAATAAGGCATATCACTCTGCATATAACTGTCCACGGCTTACCGGGTAACGCCGCTGCACCAAGAAAGGTTCCAAGATACGGGCGGTTTTTACCAGGTACCCGCCAGAACCGGACCGGAATTGAAAAAGGCGCCGAGCCTCTGCTCTGCGCCTCTGCGACTTTGTGAGTTCCAAAGGTGTTTAGAAAACACCGAAGAGAAACAACAGAATGATGACAGGAATCGGAATCCCGATAAGCCATAACAAAATACCGCGCATTTTATTTCCTTTCGATGGTTAAATCTACCGTGTGTCTGATGAGTAAACTCCGCGATCACGTTTTCGTTCCCGTTGGAGTGAAAAAAATCGGGGTTAAAAAAGACCCGCCAAAAAGGCGGGCCTATGTGATTACTTAGTCGGGTAGAACTTAGCCTTCGTATTCAGGCAAAGTTTCCAGCTGCTCCTGCGTCATCGACACCTGAACGCGGACGTCTTGGTTGTCTTCGCTCCACAGGATATCCAGTTCGCTGACATCAAGGGCCACAGTGTAGGATCCAAGGCCCAGAAAGCCACCGACATCCATCACCGCATGAGTGATTTCGCCATCGGCGCCCATGACAAGATCATCGACAGTCGCGATATTGTCGCCAGCGGTGTCATAGACGTTGGCACCAAGAACCCGCTCAGCGGTAAGCTGTTCCGTCGTCATAGGCTCGTAACCGACAAGCTGATCAGTTCCGTCTGCCTGCATGCCCGGCTGACCAGCCTGATCCGTTCCAACCGCAGTCCCGGTCTGTACGCCAGCATCGTTATAACTGCGCTCGGCAAACCCTGCGGTCAGTTGGTTTTCGTCCCATTCTGGCAGAGTTTCCAACTGATCGCGGCTCATCGTTGCCACAACGAAGAAGTCATTCAAATCTTCGGGCGTCGTGTCGTCAGCGACGAAATACAGATCGTCCAAATCCACCATCACGGTGCGGGCTCCGATCCCGAGGAAACCACCAACATCCAGCAGCACACCACGCAATTCACCGTCTTGCGACAGGATCACGTCATCGATGTTGCCAACATTTTCCCAAGAATCACGGGCACCTGCAAAAGTGGCACCGCTGTCCCAGCGCATGCGGTTACGTTCCTGAACGTTCCGATCTTGCGCCATGCGTGCCTCGTTCAGCGTGCGTGTCTCATCGGTGTCGAGTGTGTAAAGGCTCATCCCGGTAAAGTTGCTGGCCAGGAACGCCGGCACGGTCGCACCCGCAGTCTGGGTCATCTCTGCTTCAGCGCCGGGCGCAGTAGCTTCGGTTTGTGCAAAGGCACCCATCGACGTGGCAGCAACAAGTGCGGTCGTCAGCATTAGCGTCTTCATGGTAAACTCCTATTATCCATTTTGCCTTTCGGCATCTCTGGTAATATAACGCTGGGCAATTAATCCAGTTCCAGAAAAAAGACTTTACTTAGCGTAAGCAATTTCTATTAAGTTAAAGTTCTATTAAATAAAAAATACCCCCACCATAAAAGGTGAGGGCAAATATCTGTTTTTTGTAAGAACGCATCAGCGACGTTCGCGTGATCTTTCGCGTGCGGGTTTGTCGCCCACGTCGTCAAGCGCACCAGAGGGCGCCTGATCTTTGTGTTCTATGTTCTGCATGCCAGTGTCGGCGGTGCGGTCGGTAGGATGGGATACTGGCGTAGCGTTCTGTTCTTTCAGCGCCAAGGCTGCTTTTGATAGGTCTTCCTGCGTTGGCGCCTTTGCTTCTTCGGACTTGGACATCGTTTTCTCCTTTGATGACTGGCCCAGCGTCTGACCGGGCTTGGTGATCAAGTCTTTTTGGGGCCTGCAACGAGCCAGATGATCAAGCCCACCACCGGGAAGACAAGAACCAGCAGAATCCACAATACCTTTTCACCTTGGCTCGCGCCGGAACCAAGAATGGATACCGCTGCCCAGACGACTAATGCCAAGTGGATAAGACCGAATAGACCAGTAAAATTTGCGTTCATTGTTCAACATCCTCGTTCTGTGGGTCGCCGGTGCAACGCGCAGATCTCACTTTGGTTCCTTTCTGGGTGAATTTAGATTGCGCCCCCGTCCACCACCGCCTGTGCCAGCTTGCGGTAGGCGGCGACATTGGCGGCCCTACGATAATCGATCAGGCCTGTATCTGTGCAACAACTGCCCCGCTCGGATTTCAGCCGTTCATGGATATCGCACATGATTCCCCGCAAGGCCGTATCCACCCGCTCTGGTGACCAGCGATCAAAACGGGCGTTCTGCTGCATTTCCAAGCCGGATACCGCGACACCGCCAGCATTCGCTGCTTTGCCGGGGGCCTGCGTAACCCCCGCCTTGGCAAGATGCGCCTCTGCCTTGGCGGTCAGGGGCATGTTGGCACCTTCGGCCAGAAAGCGGCAACCACTGTCGACCAGCGCCTTGGCGTCGGACAATTCAATCTCGTTCTGGGTGGCGCAGGGCAAGGCGATATCCGGTTCCTTGCCCCACGGCCGCGCATCGGCGACAAAGGTTACACCCAGATCCTTGGCCGGTTCAAAGACCGCATCGCCCGGCGTGGTCAGAACCCATTCCAGCGCCGATTTGCTGAACCCATCCGGGGCGTACCAGGTGCCCTTTTTTCCGGACAGCGTGATCACCTTTGCCCCCATCATCATGGCTTTGCGCGCAGCGTGTCTGGCGACATTGCCGCGCCCCGATACGGCAATACGCTTGCCTTCGATCCGTTGGTTCTGTTCGTCAAGCATGGCGGCTGTGAAATAGATCAGGCCATACCCTGTCGCCTCGGCCCTGATGTCGCTGCCGCCCAATGACAAAGGCTTGCCTGTCATCGCGCCGCCCCAGTGCCGTGCATATTGCATCCATGCGCGTTGCATCAGCCCGATTTCATGGCTGCCGACGCCGATATCGCCCGCAGGTACGTCACGCTCAGGGCCGATATGGGCAGACAATTCTGCCATGAAAGCCATCGCAAACCGTTCGATTTCCGCAGGCGTCCTGCCAGACGGGTCAAAATCGGCGCCACCCTTTGCGGCACCCAAGGCCAGACCGGTAAGCGCGTTCTTGAAGGCTTGTTCAAAAGCCAGAAACTTCAGGATTGACCGGTTCAAGCCCGGCACCCAGCGCAAGCCGCCTTTGTAGGGTCCCAACAGATTGGAATGCTGTACGCGCCAGCCGCGGTTGATCTGGACTTCGCCCGCGTCATCGCGCCATGTGATGCGAAAGCTGATGACGCGGTCCGCCTCGCATAGCCGTTCCAGCGCGCGGGCGGATGTAAAGTCATGGCTCGCCTTTTCGATGGTCAGAACATCGCTGGCGACCTCTTTGACGGCTTGCAGGAATTCATCTTCGCCTGCGTGGCGGGGAGTGATCTCGTTCATGAACTGGTCAAGCATCGCAGTGGTGCGGGTGGTCATAACATTCCTTTCAAGAAAAGCAGGTTTAAGAAAGCATGTAGGCCAGACCGACCGCGAGCAAAGCGGCAAGCACCGTCAGAAAGATCGCAAGGGTCAGGGCAAGCTTGGGACGCATTTTCAGACCAACTCAAAAATTTCGTTGTCGATATGCCGTTCCGCAACACCCATGTCATGCAGAGCCTGTTTCACCGCTGCGATCATCGGGCCGGGTCCGCACAAAAGATGCGGCCAGTCGCGTGATGCAGGCGGCAGGTGGCGCTGCAGCTTTTCATCGTCGATCATGCCGCTTTCGCCGTCCCAATCATCGGGCGGGTCGTCCAGCACATGGATCAGCGTCAGGTTCATCCTGCCTTGCATCGTGGCCAGTTCGTCGCGGAAACTGACGTCGTCCCATGTCGGGTTGGCATAAAGCAGGATTACAGGGCGTTGGTCGCCGCGCGCGTCCAGAGCATGCAGGTTGGACAGGATCGGGGTAATCCCCACGCCGCCCGCGATCATGACAAAGCCCGTGGCATCAGCCAGCCTGTCGATCGAAAACGCGCCGTAGGGACCATCCACATAGGCGCGCGCGCCCACGGCAGTCTTGACCAGTTCGCCGCTATGATCGCCCAATGGTTTGATCGAAAATGTGATATTAGGCCCTTTGTCGGGCGCCGTCGAAATTGTGAAGGGATGCTCGATCAAAGAAAAAGGTGACCGACCGACCTTGAGCCAGGCAAACTGCCCCGGTTTCCAGGCCGTCAGGCCCTGGCCAGCGGGCGACAGTTCCAGCGTATGAACACCGCCTTTTTCAGCGGTATTCGCCACAACGCGCCAAGGATTTTGCGCCATCCACCAAGGCCGCAGGATATGCGTGAAAATCAGAATGCCGATAAACCCTGCTGTGACCCCGAGCCATAGGACACGTTTTGCGGTGGTATCAGTCAGGTTGCCGACGCCCAGCACATGCGCGATCGCTGCCGCCATACCCGCCAAGGCCAACGCCAGATGCAGGGCGCGCCACCATTCATGGCGCAGGTGCAGGCGTTTGCGAAATTCCGATGTCACGATCAGGCCGATAAAACAGCCCATTGCGACGCGGCCAGCAGTCAATTCCCAGCGCGCCTCGAGCGGGTTCAACACACCAAGCGCAGGCTGGTGAAAGACATAAAGCAGTGCAAAATGACCAAGTATCAGCGCCATGGCCCCCCAGCTGAGGTAGCGATGCGCGAGGTAAACGATATCTGCCCCGAAAGGATGGGTGATCCATCGCAAACGGCCCGTCATCGCAAATTGCAGGGCAATCAGGGCCAGCGCGCCAAAGCCAAGGCCCATGCTGAAATCCCAGATCATCCCACCCGACGGCGGCCGCGGCCCGGACAGTAAAACGACGAAAGGGGCGGCGACTGCCACGACGCCCAACAGGACAATACCCGTCCCATGTGCCCAGACTGTAGGGGTCCGGTCATACACAGCTGGTTTTTGCGCGGATCTGTGGGAGGCGTCGCTCATGCCTATCCAACACGGGCCGCCCCGCAATGGTTCCCTTTCGCGAGGTTATTCGGACGCTTTCGTGCCGATCTGATAGTCAAATACCAGCTTGCCACCATGCCAGCCGGTGACAGCGGTAAATCCCGCCGCGACAAATGACATCAAAAGCCCAAGCGGCAGAACGGCAGCTTCGTAATCGCCGATCCGCCACGCCCAGTTCATGCCCAGAAGCGACAGCAACATCACAGCCAGAATGAAATGGGTCCAGCTGGCCGACCGGTTGCGGATTCCGCGCACGGCCAGCAACTCCACGGTGCCGGTGATCCCCGCAAGCACGCCCATCAGGAACGCGCCAAAGGCGGCCCAGCCTGCGGCGCGCGCCCAGAATGCATCACCCGTCCACCAATACAGCAGGTCCGCCCCGAGCACCGACATGGTCAGCGCAATCGGAAAGGCCACCAGCATCGCATGTAAAGGATGCCCCGCAATCGCGATCCGCGATTCCGTTTTATGTAGTGCGCGATGTTCCTCGACCGGGTCGGTCAGCTTGGTCTCAGGCGCTGGCATGGCGTCACCTTTCATGGAGAGCATTCTTATGCAGATAAAATCGGGTGATCTTCTGCGTCACGGTTCAATCCGCCATCGTCAATGCGCAACCTGATTTCCCAGACCGTGCGGCCATCCTTGCCCAAGGCTGGACCGGCCTCAAGATCGGCACCGATCTGAAGCGCAAAGGCGGTCATCAATTCGCGCCCCAAGCCGGTATCCCGGCTCTCCGCCTCTTCCGCCGATATATCGTTGCGCACGCGCATTTCCACCGTACCACCGCTGGCGCGGATGCTGGCCTTGATCAGCGGGTATTTCCCGTCCTCGGCAGGTGTCGCGTATTTCAGCGCATTTGTCAGTGCCTCTGCGAACAACATCGCCAGTGGGATGATCTTGTCCGCGGGTAGTGAAACGGCATCGAAATCCGTTTCGATATTCAGCTTGCTACGGTCCGCACGCACCAGCGAAAGCGTGTCCTTAAGGATGCTGTCCAGAAATGCCGTGGCATCTATATTGGACACGCGCGTTTCTTCGTATAGCGCCCGGTGGATCGAAGCGAGCGCCCGCACACGCGCCTGCACACCCTTGAGGATCAGCTTTGCGTCGGGGTCTTTCAAGCGGCGCATCTGCAAATTCAGGATCGACGCGATCAGTTGCAGGTTGTTCTTGACGCGATGATGGACCTCTTTCAGCAGGACGGTTTTTTCGCGCAACGCATCTTCCAATTCGGTTTCATCGCGCCGGATCAGGCGCGCCATCTTGGAAAAGGTTGAATCGATCTCACGCAGTTCTGTCGGGGCATCGGCGGGGAGCCGGATCAAATCATCTCGGTTGCCCAAGGCAAAGCGGCGTAGCTGCGTGTTCAGCTGTTTGAGGTGGCGCACCACGAGATAATGGATCGACAACATCAACACGCCCACCGACGCGATCCACATCGCGACAGGTAAAATCAGCCTGCCATAATGGGGCATCAGCAAGCCCCGGACGTGATCGGGGCTCCAGCTGCCCAGGGCATAAAGTTGTCCGGGAATAAGCGTGGCGGTGGTAAAAACCCGTTCCGCACCGCTGACACTTGTCCCGGGAAAAACTCCTTCGCGTTCGCTGATAAACCGACGCAAATCCGCAGTTTCGGGCAAACGGTCGGATGCGTCCGGGTTTTCGGAATAGGTCAGGGTATCGCCCAGATCGTTGACCAGATAGGCAAATTGCAGATCCGCAGAAGGATCCGGCTGTGTGGCAATCATGGCAAGCGTGGTATTCGCGATCGAGATTGTCAGAACCCCAAGAAAACCCTCGCTATCGTAGATCGGACGGTTCACCAGAACCACGGGCAGGCCGGTGACGCGCCCGGCTTCCTGGAACCGAAAGTAGGGTTTCGTGGGGATCAGTTCCGCTTGAAATTCGCCTCTTTCGCTGAAATCGACAACGTCACCCTGAGAAACACATGCCATGATTCCGTCTGCCCCGATGAAGCCGGCAAAGGCGTAAAAGCTCGCCTCGCTGATAAAATCTCGTAAAAAGGCGGAACATGCAGCCGGGTCATCGCGCAGGGCGACGATGTTGGGGACAAGGCTGATGGAATTTTGCGTGGCGCTGAATAGCAGCGCGGACTGTCCGGTTGTGGTGTCAATAGTGCGGGTGATCAGCTGGGATCGATTGGATTCGATCTGGGTCGTCCAGCTAAAATATTCAGCATATAAAGCGACGGACCCCAGCGGGACAATCGCCAAGGTCAGAATGACCGCCAATCGCGCCGCCAGTCTGTTGCTAAATACCTGTTTCGGCACAATGTCCTACCACTTTTGAGACCCGATCTGCCTTGCGCTTGCGCGAGGTGGCGGTAGTCTGGCCTTACGCGTTATCGGAACGCGACGTTATTTCCTTGTTGCGCAATGCAGTCAGCAACTGACTGAGACTGTCGGGAACCGCTTCTGAAGAACTATCGGCATAAAGCCGCTTGAGGTTTTCATCGATCTGGCGCGCGACCTCTGGTGCGATCTGCGACTTACGCATTTGATTTTTATCACTCATCTTCATCTCTTGCACTCTCATATCTACATAATGCGTCGTCCTTACTGCATTCGCAACATCCGACAAATCTGTCTATCTCGGGAACCAAACGTCATGCGTTGCGTTAGGTTCCCGATTGTGGAAGATTTTTTATTGGATCTTCCGCAGGACAACCAGAGTGTAACGCGGAGAATAATCAGGGATATGCAAGCTGCATTGGGAGAAGATATGTCATTGTCGTTACAGGTCGCCAAGGAATTGCCCTTTCTGCGGCGCTATGCACGGGCCCTGACAGGGTCACAACAAACGGGCGACCGCTATGCTGCGGCGACCCTGGAAGCTATTTTGGAAGACCGAGCTTTGCTGGATACCGGCATGTCCCCCAAGCTGGCGCTGTTCAAAGCGTTCCATAGTGTATGGCAAACAACTGGCGCGCCAGTCAGTTCCAGCCCATCGGATGGAATCGAAGCACGGGCGCAGAAAATGCTCGCTGGGCTGACTCCGAACACGCGCGAAGCGCTGTTGCTGCGCGCATTGGAAGAATTTCCCTATAGCGACATTGCGCAAATCATTTCGGTCGGTGAAGACGAGGCGCAGGAGCTTGTCGCCATCGCCTATCGTGAAATGTCCAAGTCTGTGATGGGGCGCATCCAGATCATCGAGGACGAACCATTGATTGCGCTGGATATCAAAAGCATCGTCACCGAAATGGGTCATGAGGTTACCGGCATCGCCCGCACACACGCCGAAGCAGTCGCCTTGGGCGCACGCGAACGCCCCGACCTTATTCTGGCGGACATTCATCTGGCCGATGATTCGTCAGGTGTAGATGCGGTAGTGGAATTGCTGCGCGATCATCCCGATACGCCGGTGATCTTCATCACGGCCTATCCAGAACGGCTTTTGACCGGGGAAAAGCCGGAACCGGCCTTTCTGATCCCCAAGCCGTTTGACGAAGAACAGGTCCGGTCTGCCGTTTCGCAGGCGATGTTCTTTGCATCGACCCAGACCCTGCACGCCTGACCTTTCTGACAATCCGGTGAAGATGGAAACCCGCGTTTTACGCGGGTTTTCTCTTTCAAATTCCTTTCTTTGCACACACTTGCCCCGTCAGTTCGGAACTTTTGCGAGCGGTGGGTCGTTGACCCTGCAATGGTTGCTTTTGCAACGCTTCAGTTGAAAGGAAACACTATGCTTGGATGGGCTTTAACATTTTTAATCGTCGCGCTGATCGCGGCGGCACTTGGCTTTTCGGGGATCGCCGGTGCGGCATCTTCGATCGCACAAATTCTCTTCGTGGTCTTCCTGATCCTCTTTGTCGTCGCCATGATCGCGCGTGCGGTAAGGGGTCAGCCACCAGTCTGACTGGCTGACATAATTTCAATAAAGGAGCATTCCGATGCATCCCACGAACCTCAAGAACTTGCAGCCCCAAACGGCTGATGACGGCGGCGTCCAACCTTCTGGCCCGCAGCCCGAGCCGGATGACGAACGGCTTGATCTGATTGCTAAGGTGCACACCCGTGTCTTGGATACGATCAGCGGCTTTGACAAACTGGTCGAGAAGGCAGAACCAGATATCAAACCGCTGGCGCAGGCGTTCCTGACGACCCATAGCAAGCACGAAACCGTGCTGGCCACCTATTTGGCGCAGGCAGGGCGCGTTCCGGATGATGACGGGTCCTTTATTGGGACACTCAATCGCGCCGTGATTGAAGCCCGGTCATGGTTCGAGGATGTGGATAGCGATGTTTTGAACCGTGTTGCAGATGGTGAAAAGCAATTGCTGGACACGTATCAGGATGCTTGTGACGTCGGCCAAACAGTCGAGGCGAATGCCATGCTAACGCAGCAGATGGACGATGTAAGGGACCTGATGCGTCAGATTGACGGGTGAATCGCCAGAACTTTAAACTAACATCAAGCCCGCCTTCGTGCGGGCTTGATTGTTGCCGGCCCCGCCTCAGGCGGTGGCCTTGGGCGGATCGCTGATCTGTGCCACGAGCGCTTCCAGATCTTCGGTAAAGAATGGCAGCGACAAAACCGGATAGGGCGATCCGGCATTGTCTCGCGGGATACCGTCATTGAGCAGGACAACTTTAGTGCCCAGCATTTCCAGCGTGTTGCGCAGAGCGCTCGCCGCAAAGACGGCGGGTGTCGCCTGAATGACTGCCAGTCTGACCTGCATACCCTGCTCGAGCGCGGCGAGCTTTGACAGAGCGTCCTGTTCGGACGCTGCGATCAGCGGGTCGCCAAGGCCCATCTGCTCAAGCGTGGCGGTGACATCTTTGGCAACCAGTGAAAAGTTGACAAAAACGAGAAAAAAAGAGTTCATGCATCGGTGCCCCTCAGTGACAAAGGGCATGTTTGCACCGACATAAGGCGCCGGCGCTATAAACTACGACATAGCAAATGTCGATTTGTCCGAAACCCGCCTATCGCGGTATTATCGCTCGTAAAGGGCAATCAAGGCGCCATCGCAGGCCTGCCGGATTAAATGCGATCTGCGTCGTCGCCCCCAGCGCCATGGCGAGCATGTCTTCCAACACAACCGTGCCAAAGCCGCTGGCCTCTGGGGCTGTGACTTCTGGACCGCCGCTTTCCTGCCAGGTCAGCCGGAACAACTGACCATCCGTGATCTGCCAGGTGATGGCAATCTTGCCCGCGGCGTTGGACAGGGCACCATATTTCCCCGCATTCGTGGCCAGTTCGTAAATCGCCATGGCAAGATTTTGGGCCACCTCGGATGAAATGTCGATCTCGGGTCCGGAAATGGATATGCGGTTTCCGTCCAATGGAGCGAAATGGGTGAGCTGCGCTTTTACCAATTCAATCAAAGCCGGGCTGTCGTTGGATGAATTAACCAGCAGATCCTGACAGGCTGACAAGGCACGCAGTCTTGCGCCGAAATCGCGGACAAACTGGGCTGTATCGGTCGGCCGCATCTGCCGCAGGATGGACTGGACTACCGCCAGCATGTTCTTTGACCGGTGGTTCACCTCGCGCATGACAAAGGCAAGCTGTTCCTCGCTGCGTTTGCGCGCCGATATGTCAAATGCAGATGGGACCAGCAGTTCCACATTGCCGTCGTCATCCAGAACCGGCGACAGCATGAAATCAATCGGGGCCAGCACATCGCCTTTCATACGGATGGTGGCGTCATAGCGCAGGGTCTGTCCGGTTGCGGCATGTGTAATGGCGGCTTCCAGCTCTGCCATCGTGGCAGCG
Organism: Yoonia sp.; assembly: GCF_046292185.1. GTDB lineage: Bacteria > Pseudomonadota > Alphaproteobacteria > Rhodobacterales > Rhodobacteraceae > Yoonia. Next base: position 7,939 of record NZ_JBKBQY010000041.1, on the reverse strand, counting down.
TCGTGGGACCACCAATAGCAATCCCAGAATTTCTTGCCGACAACATCGGCACGGGTCAGGCCCCCCGCTAGCAGCGCCGGTTCGTTGGCTTCGATCAGCGTCCCATCGGGCGAGATGATTCCGATCAGGGCAACAGTATTGTCAAGAATCTGTCGTAGCCGGGTTTCGCTGGCGCGCAGCCGTTTCTCGGCAATAACCCGTTGGGTGATGTCGATGAAAATAGCAGCAATTCCAGAAAAACCGGGCTTCGTTAGGTCCAAGGCGGTCAACGAACTGCTGACATAGAGCGCTGTCCCGTCCTGCCGGGTAAATGCAAGATCGGTCGTGATGCTGGCCACCCCTGCTTGCAGATCAGCTATCGCCGTCGCATAGGTTTCTTGGCAGGCTGGCACCAGCAGGTCGAACAATCGTGCCGAAGAGGTGTCCTTTGCATGATCGCCCATCATGTCGAACCACCGCGGATTGGCGAAACGAATGACACCCTTTGCATCAGTTTCCACAATACCCGCAGGCGACAGGTTGACGAGGCGACGCAGACGCGCGGATTCATCGTCGGCTCCAGCGAATGCAGGCGGTGTGGTCCCATCAACCACCGAGGCCTTGTCAGCGTTATCACGCAGCATCACATCATCCTCGTTTTCAGAACGGCCTACCCGTTATGATTGTTTCGCATCAGGAAAAATTCAACCGTTATTTTGCCATGATATGTGCTATTCACGGCGCAGATCGGTGCTTTATGGTCATGAAATCCCGGCCTACGCAAGATACCCCGTGCAACGCGGAACTTGTTGGTCATCGTCGCGTTAACAACTGATTCTATCAAATCGCTGGAGATTACCTTGTCCGCCAAGAAACGACCCCGGCGTGCAGAGCCTCGTGCGGTCAGACGTGTGTCCGAAACGCTTGTCACGTCCCCGGCCCTGACCACGATCTGCGTCATCCTGACCTTGGGCGCAGTGCATTATTCCAAGCAATTCCTGTTGCCAGTCGTCCTGGCCATCTTATTGTTTTTCGTCTTTGTGCCACTGCAGCGGCGTCTGCTGCGCTTTGGTATCAACGGGCATGCGGCGGCGTTTGTTCTGGTGTTTGGCCTGTTGGTCGGGATCGCCAGCATCTTTTTCCTGCTCAGCGGGCCGGTGATGGAAGTCGCGAACAATCTGCCTGATATCATCACCGACATCACGATCCGGCTGGAGCGTGCGCGCGATGCATTGCTGAGCGCTGCCGAGGGCATTCGCGGTGCATCCTCGGGCAATGAGGCACCTGATTTTCGTCTGGCTTTTAGCCAAGACGAGGACGACTCCGAGATGCTGGAAGATGATATGCTGCTGAACACCGCTAGCGGTGCGCTGATCTATCTTTCTGAAGCCCCTGCCATCGTCGCACAGTTCTTTTTCGCCGTTATCTTGTTGTTTTTTCTGTTGTCATCAAGCGACCGGATTTATCTGAAGGTCATCCAGAGCTTTGATGCCTTTCAGGACAAGCGGACCGCCTTTGCAGCACTCCGCGAGGTTGAACAGAAATTGGGCGGTTATCTGGGCACCGTGACGCTGATTAATGCGGGGTTGGGCGTGTCTGTCGGGCTGACGATGTGGGCGCTGGGGATGCCGGTGCCACTGCTGTTTGCCGTGCTGGCCTTTGTTCTGAACTTCATCCCCTTTCTGGGTGCGGTGATGGGGGTCGTGCTGGTCAGCGCGGTCGCATTGCTGTGGTTCGATACGGTGGGTCAGGTGATGCTGGTGACATCGGCATTCATCTTTCTGACAGCGCTGGAAGGGCAGGTGGTCACCCCCGCGCTGTTGGCGCGCAGGCTGCGCATGAATACCGCGCTCGTGGTGATCTCCATCGCGTTCTGGGCGTGGATGTGGTCCTTCATGGGAATGGTGATCGCGGTGCCGATGCTCGTGGCCTTGCGCGTCGTCGCCGAACAGATTCCGAAATGGCGCAAGTTTGCGAACCTGTTATCGGCATAGGCGTATTTTTGCCGATCAGCACGGAACTAAGCCCCCTGCGCGACGTTGCAGAAGAAAGCTGCGGTGAATGCGGCTCGCTTCCTGCGCCTTTCGGAGATGCCTATGAAAACCTTGCCCAAACCTCATGTATTATTGCAGTGGGCGCATATGTCCGGGCCGGGCCGGTTCTTCATCTGGGTGATCGTCGCCATACAGGCGGTACTTGGCGTGACGTTGATCTGGATCGGCGGCCAGATCGCAGTAGAAGGTGGCGGGTTCTATTATCTTGGTGCGGGCGTGATCCTTTTGGCAGGTGCCGCATTGCTTGCGTCCGACCTGATCCGAGAAGGCCTGCTGGCAAGCGCTGCCTTGCTGATCATCACGCTGATCTGGTCCATTTTCGAGATTGCCGGAAACGGCTGGCTGGTTTCCTGGCCTTTCGATCTGGCGGGTCGTCTGGCGGTACCCGGGCTGTTATTCGCACTTCTGGCGCTGACTGTCATCTTCGGCACGATGCGCATCTTCGCGCCCCATTGGTTGCGACCGCTGGGCCTCGGGGGTCTTGTCACTGCCATTGTGATTGCGGGCGGCATCGTCGGCTTTGCGTGGGAACGTAGCATCACACCAGCGGGCAGCGATATCATCGCCACCGTCTTTCCCGGCCATAACGCCGCTGACGAATGGTCCGCCTATGGTGGCTCGCCCCTTGGTGCCGGCTATACCCCCGCGACCGACATTACCCGTGCCAACGTCAGCACGCTGGCACAGGTCTGGCAGGTCCAGACCGGCGATCTGCCACCCAACGACCGGGTGTCCTATTCCGCGCAGAACACGCCGATTTATGCGGAAAATCGGCTTTATGCCTGTACCCCGTCCAATCAGGTGCTGGCGCTTGATCCTGCGACAGGCGAAACCTTGTGGCGTTACGACCCCGAAACGTCGCCTGATGATATGGAATCTCTTTTTTCCGCCGCCTGCCGCGCCGTGGCGCATCATCGACAAGACGCCTCAGCAGGGTCTTGCGCTGCGCAGATCTATGTCGCCACGGTGGACAGTCGTCTGATCGCGCTTGATGCGGAAACCGGTGCTGTGTGCCCCGGTTTTGGCGAACAGGGCGTGGTCGATCTGGCGCTGGGTCTGGGTATGCAGGAAACCGGTCTGGCATCGTCCACATCCGGCCCGGCAGTGATCGGTGATCTGGTGGTGATCGGTCAGCAGGTCAGCGACAACCAGCGCCGCGATGCGCCCTCGGGCGTGGTGCGCGCCTACGATGCCGCGACTGGCGATCTGGTCTGGGCGTGGGATGCCCTGCGTCAGGGGCTTGCGACCACCCCGCTGGAAGAAGATGAGATCTATCCGCGCGGCACCCCAAACGTGTGGAACATCATCTCGGGCGATCCGGATGCCGGGCTTGTCTATGTCGGGACCGGCAATTCCGCCAATGACCATTGGGGCGGCACGAGGACCGAAGAAGAAGACCGTTTCACCTCGGCGATTGTCGCCATTGATGTGAACACAGGTGAAACTGTCTGGGATTTTGCCACTATCGACCATGATCTGTGGGATTATGATCTGGGTGCGCAGCCCGCGATCATGGACCTGACAATCGCGGGTGAAGAACGCCGCGTCGTTGTGCAAGGCACCAAACAGGGGTCGGTTTATGTGCTGGACGCCGCGACAGGTGAACCTTTGCAGCCGGTCGGAATGCAGTGCGCTCCGCAAGGTGCCTTGCCCGGCGACTGGACTGCTGAAGCGCAGCCGATTTCGACCGCCTATCCCAATTTCGCCGGATACATCGGGCCGGAACCCGAGGTTCTGAATCACACGCAGACATGGGGGGTCGCCATGGTGGATGCCGCCTTGTGCCGGCGCGATTTCCTGCGGATGGATTATCAGGGTATCTACACCCCGCCATCTGAAAACCCGCATGGCATGCTGCTGCATCCCGGTACAATCGGTGGCATCAACTGGGGCGGTGTCGGTCTGGATCTTGCGCGTCAGATCCTGATCACCAATCATTCGCGGCTACCCAATGTCGTAACTATGCATCCGCGCGATGAGGTTGACGACCTGCCCGTCGGAATGGGTGGCGCGCGGCCCGATCAGGATATCGCACCGCATTGGCTGTCGCCGTGGGGCGTGACCCGGCCAATGTGGCTGTCAGTACTAGACGCGCCCTGTATCGCCCCGCCCTGGGGATTTATCGCAGCGACCGATCTGGACAGCGGTGCGTTGCTCTGGTCAAACCCCCTAGGGACGGGATTTGACACAGGTCCGCTGGGGCTGCCGACCTTTCTGCGGATCCCCTTGGGCACGGTCAATCTGGGCGGACCTTTGGTCACAGGCAGCGGCATCACCTTTATCGCTGCGGCACAGGATAATTTCCTGCGTGCCTATGAAACCGAAACCGGAAGGCTGATCTGGTCCGCAAGGCTGCCCGCAGGCGGCCAAGCCTCCCCCATGAGCTATGTTCATCAAGGGCGGCAATACATCGTCATCGTCGCGGCTGGTCATGCGCAGCTGGAAACGGCAATCGGTGATTACATCGTCGCCTTTTCAAGGCATGCGCCCTGATACGGTGCACATGGTCACAACGTTGCGGGCGCTTTATATTCTACCTCGCTGCGCATAACTTTGCGGGCAATGGCGCGGATTTCATCCTTTTCAGACTGTAGGGTCAGATGCGCCTCTGCCCGTTCCAAGGCTTCGCGGGATTGGGCCTGAGCAGCATTGCCAAAAACATCGGGACGGGACTGCGCCAGATCGTGAAGAACTGATTGCAGAACATGGTGAACTTCGACCATCGCGGCCCCGTCGCGGGCGATCGGTCGGATCAGATCGCGCAGGAAACCCTCGGGTTTCAGTCCGGGCACCCAGATACGGTCATGCACGACATTCGGGGTAGGGCGGTTTTCCCAGCAAAGCAGCAACCGCAGGGCACGGCGCAGCACGTCAATCGCCGTGCCGGGATCATTGATCCCAGACGAAAGCGCGCGCGCCGCGGTTTCCGACAGCATGATCATCCCGAATTGCGGGTCCTGCTTGATGGTCCGCTCTGCGCCAAGGCTGAAGCACGCGCTCAGCTTGCGCCGCGCTTCTTTGTCAGGTTCTGCCGCTTTCGCCTGGATATAGGCCAGCGGACGACTGGCCGAAGCGAACTGGCCGGGGATCCGGGCCACACGGATTTCAAGGTCCAGCGCCTCGGCGCATTTTTGCAGTTCGGCGGTATCGATGTGTTGCACAAAGCCTACCTGCCCTGCATGCAGCGGGATCATGTCGCTGTCGACATCGTCTGACGGGTCCAGCGGGTGGCAATCCAGAAACGGATGGTCCAATCGGTGCCTGAGCGCGGTTTCTGCCGATTTCTCGATCCGGTTCAGCGTGTCGGGGATACGGCCAAAGCTTCGCAACAGATTGACCCAGCGGATGAAGGCGACATAAATCAGGATGATGACGCCAATCGTGACGGCGAGCAGAATGATGCGGCCGCCTTGTTCGTAGATCCCGATTTGCAGAGCGATGATGCCCACGAGCGAGAAGCTGAACGCCCCCAGAAACGTTGCCAGGGCATTCTGCGAAACACCGTCTTCCAGCAATAATGCCGTCGCGCGCGGCGTCGCCCCGTCCGCCGCCCCTGATATAGCATTGGCCATGATGCCCAGTGAAAACGTCGCCACGGTCAGCATAGAGGTCGCAAGAATACTCAGCACCGTTTCGACAGCATCCGCACCCAGCTCGGCCTCTAGATTCGATGGGATGAAGGCGCGCAGCCAGATAGCCGCAAGCGCTGTGAAAACCGCGAGCAGGGAATAGACGCTCACCTTGACCCAGATCTGCGACATCAAATCTGACAAACGAAAGAAGAAGGCGGATTTCATATTGGTATTTCCCGGCTGCGTGGCGCAGCATTTCACCACATACTATCCTGTCCGCTGCATGTGTTGGCAATGGCAACGCGCCGATGTTGCATTCTGCGACCAGCAAAGGCGGGCCACGACCGTATCAGGTACTTGCGAACCTGAAGCTGCGTTTCATCGTTTATCCAGTCCCTTGCGCCAGCTTCAGTAGTCGCTGGCGTGCTCTGGCGGTATGGACCGGCGATCGGTCGGCCGTTGTATTCGACCCAGCCCTTGACCCAGAAGATCCGAAAATTCTCCCAAAATAGCTCAACGCGGAAAGTTGTAGGGTTTGCGCACTCCGGTCCTCTCGGGCGTCGTTTGCGGCCATGGCAAACCGGGGCAAGTCCAAAGCGTGCCATCACGAAGACCGAAAGAAGCATCAAGTAACGGACCCTTTCATCAGCATGGACAAGCCCGCGATACCCAAAGTGCGAAGTCGCCCGATGAGGTCATACAAGTGACCCGAGAATTATACTGTTGTGAGCGTCAAAATCGTTGTGAAAAGCATTGTCCCAACGACCTTTTCGCTTGCTTCAAAACTGTCGAACAATCTTGGCGGCAACCAGAGGCGTCAGGCGAGATTGCTCATGTTTTCCCCAGTGGTCAGGAGCGATCGACTTCAACCGCGAGTGTCGGCTCGCGCCAAAGAATAAGTTGCGGCGGCAGGATCAAGACCGCATGCTGACTGCGACTCTGAACTTTCCGCTTCATGACCTCGTCACGGCGGCGGTGTGGCGAAACCGGAAACGCGGAAGGATCGCAAATGAACGATATTCAAGTACAGACATCGCAGGAGCAATTGAGACGCCATCATTCAGCGCTTGCAGATTTCGGCCTGTTCGCGTTTCAGTGCGACGACATCGACAGCTTGCTGCAAAGAGCTGTTGAATTGGTCTCTGAAGCCATGGGCATCCCTCTCGTGAAGGTGCTGGAACATATTCCCGATCGGGGCGAAATGTTCTTTCGCAGTGGGGTCAACTGGGACTCCGGTGTCGTCGGCCGCGAGACATTCGCAGACCACGAGGGATCGCCGGCTGGCTATGCCCTCAGGACTGAGCACCCCGTCGTGTCACCAGATGTCGATGAGGAAGACCGCTTCGAGATTCCGGCCGTCCTGCGCCGCCACAACGTCAAGAGCATGGTCAACGTGATCATTGCAGGAGAGAGTGCCGCATTCGGTGTTCTGGAAGTCGACGCGCGCGAGAAGCGTGACTTCTACGAAGACGATATCGTGTTCTTGCGCAACTACGCGAACCTGATCGCTGCGGCGATCGAGCGGCTGCGTGTTCACGAAGAACTTCGCCGCTCGGCGCGCGAACAGAACGTCCTTGCGCATGAGATGGGGCACCGAGTCAAGAACCTGCTCGGAGTAATCCAAGCCCTCGCCTCCCAGACCTTCACGGAAAACCGTACCGCTGAAGAGTTCCGCGCTGCATTTATTGAGAGGTTGCAGGCACTTTCAGTCGCTGAAAACCTCGCGTTTGACAGCGGCAGCGAGCACGCTGACTTGATGACGCTGGCTGAAAAGATACTCGCGCCTTATCTACAGCGTGACCGTGCGAATATCGAAATCAAGGGATCTTTCACCCGCCTTTCTGCGAGACGGGCTCGTATGTTCGGGCTTGCATTGCACGAGCTGGCGACCAACGCTGCCAAGCATGGGGCGCTCAGCGTAACTACCGGTCGCGTGCGTCTCGATTGGCAGGTGAACGAAGCTGATGAAGGTGCTTTCGTCTCGGTGAATTGGCAGGAGTTCGACGGACCCGAAATTACGCCGCCGGATAGAAAGGGCTTCGGGACACGGCTACTCAAGTATGCTGTTGCGCACGAGCTCGAAGGCAATGCAGACCTCGTCTACGCGCGCGAAGGTTTAAGATACTGTCTCAAATTTCCTGTAAAGGAAAAGTAGCCATTACGACTTTAGAGGCGAGTTCTACCCCCAGACCCGGTATTCACCTTCGAGGACAGGCAACTGATCACAACCTTGAAGGAAGGCATTTCTTGGTCAACCGTAAACATCCGCCGAGGGCCGTCTGGCTGTTTAGCGGGCTGAGCGTTTATCGAGTGTCCTTATGGACGCACACGAAG